>DASZDM010000133.1:0-9484 GCA_035942015.1 Acidimicrobiales bacterium
GGCCGTTGTCGCGGGCATGGCCCACGGCGGCGACCACGTCAGCGGTGTCCCGGGCTTGGACGATGACAGCAGGACGGCGATCGTGCATGAAGTTGTAGACCCGCCGGTGCTCCTCGTAGCCGTCCTGACCCGGCTCGATCACCGGCCCCCGCACCTGTTCGCGCAAGTCAGCAACGGTTGTCATGGCTCTCTCCCACCACGCTCGACGTTCTGCCGGTACGTACCATCCCAAACCGGGCGCTCAGCGCTGCCGACGACGCCCGTCAGATCACTCATATTTTCGCCGCCTCCTTGCCTTGGTGAGCGGGTGTCCAGCAAATGGATGTGTCCATTCAGAGGTCGTTCGCTTCTTCTCGTGAGTGCGACACCATTGCTAGGAGCATGGCGGACTCGTTGTCCCGAGCGCCAGGGACAGATGTCCCGAACTGCTGGGAATTTCTGGGTCGCCAGCTCTGTGGGCGGGGACGGGGGCCGGCGTCACGCCGGCCCCCGTTGCCGTGTCGTTACGCTACGGAACGCAGCTCGGCGGCTGAGGTGACACAGGGATGGTGGGAGGCTGCCCCTGCTCGCGGATGTCGGTGATGATCACCTCGGCGGCCTCGGTAGCGGACGGGTTCCTCAACGTATGGATGTCCCTGGACCTCTGGACGTGGCTGGGACTGGTGGAGCCGGGGTCGAAGAAGCCGGTGCCGGCCGGGAACGTTCCCCGGATGGTGCAGTCGGTCTCGTAGACCACAACCGTGCCTGTCCGGACCGACACGAAGTGAGGGCCGGGGTGATAGTGCCATGGAGTGTGACCGCCCGGGGCCACGGTGATGTGAGTGGTGATCACGTTGGCATCGTCTTTCACGTTGATACGAATGGGGCCCTCGACCGCAACGTTGCTCTCGACCACCGGGGTGAGGCCGTGTCCGCCGGGACCGTGGGCTGAGGCCGTACCCGGCAAGCTCACCAGCACACTCGCCACCACCGCGGTGACGATGGCCCCGGCCATCCATCGAAGCTTGTGCCATCCTCGTGCACGCCGGGGAGCGGGCAGTGTCGGTCCGATCAGGTACCTGCGCATGTCTGTCACCTTTCTTGGTCGTCCACGACTTGGGTGTCTGAGGTGGTTCACAGGGGGCTTTACGGAGCCACGAACGTCATGGTCAGCTCCTGCCTCATGACCTCCTCAACCCATGAGCGCCAGATTGCCCGCCGATCGCGGAAGGTTTGTGTTGGCAATTTGCCAGACGGCACCTCTAACCGAGGTTTACGTCAGTCGACCTCCCAAACCACGCCTTCTTCCCCGCGGTAGCGGCAGTACGTCCCCGTGACGATCGTCCGCTCGAAGTGGGAGGCCACCTCGGGCGCCACCGCCTCGAGCTTTCTCATGGCGTCATGGATGCGCGCTGCTACCGCCTTGCGGGCACGTTCGGCTGGATGGTTGGAGAACTGGCGGGGACGTCCGCCCAACCCCGTCACCCGATTGACCTCCTCCAGCAGCGCCTCGCGCTCCGATGACAGCCGAGCCGTATGTTCGAGGTCCTGGTGCCGAGACGCCTCTTCCTGTTCATCGTCGAGGTCCAGCAACCGTCGCCGGTACGACGCCAGCGCCTGACGGTCGACGACATCGCCGGCCAGCTGCGGACGGCCGGTTGCCTCGACGAGCTCGAGCACGTGGACTTCGGCCCCGCCTCGGCTGACCAAACTGGCGATGTCTGCCAGACCTTTGACGTGTGGGACGGTGACCTCGCGCTCCCCGTAGGAGATGTGCCAGACCGTGCCGCGGCGGCGAAGGGACCACACAGCACCCGCTGACGGGCGAGCACCCAAGTGGCGTCGGCCCTCGGCGTACCAGGCCACCGCCCCCAAGCGCTGGTAGGTGGCGCATGCCTGCTCAACCAGCGATCGGGCGGTTTCCGTGTGGCCAAGGGCCGCCGCCAAGAGGCCGGCGGTGTGGGCGTGGCTCCCGGCGAAGGCGACGACAGCGCCGTTGACCCCACACGACCCGACGAGTGGGTTGAGATCCTCGAACAACTGCGTGCAGAGGGTGCGGTCGGCGAGAGCGATGGCTGCGTGGCTCAGTTCGTGGACGAACACCGACCACAGGTACGACCGGTCTGCTCGCCACGTACCCAGGTCGAGCACCATTCCGACGTGGTAACGAGCTGCGTCGAGATCGCCAGCGCGAGCCAGGAAACCGGCGGCAACAGCGTGGGCATGGACCGGCGCCCCGCTCCAGTGCGTCACTGCCTCGGAAGCGAACGCACGCAGCTCGTCCGGGTCCGCTCGAGCTCGTGCCAGCTCCAACCGTTGGGACATGCGAACGTTGCCGACGTCCGGTTCACGGATGCGCTCGCCGAGCTCGGAAGCGGCGTCGATGCGCTCAGATGCCTCGTCGAGCCGGCCCCGCAGCAAGGCCACACAGGCGCGGCGTGTCTCGGCGGTGTACCGGTGCCGGGGCTGGTTGAGGCGGTCCAGGATGGCGAGACAGGACTCGATGGCGGGTTCGAAGGCGCTCGACCCGTGCTCGAGCAGAGCGTTGGCCAGGAGGAGAAGCCCTTCAGCCTCCGCTTCCTCGTCCCCGGCTCGCTGGGCGACGGCGACGATCTCCCGGGCGATCTCCGCCCGCAGTACCTCGGCGCCTGGCGTCCAGAGCACATCATGGCGGGCGAGCAGGCAGGCGCCCAACGTCGGTGGACTTCCTGTGCGTCGGCCGAGCTCCAGTGCGCGCTCGCTCAATGGTCCGGCGCGGGGACGATCCTCGGGCACGGAGTGCTGCAGTTCACGAGCGAGCGCCGCAGTCAGCTGAGCCTCCAGAGACGGGTCGGTACCGGCCACGATGGCCAAAGCGCTCTCCAGCTCCCGGACGACGTCGTCCCGCCTGGCCGCGAAGCGGGCGCCGAGATGCGCGACCGCGAGCGCAGCTCGCGTGATCCTGGCTGGATCACCGCACCGGTCGGCTACGTCACGGGCCATTCGCAGCAGGCCCCTAGCGTCGACGGCCCTCCCGTTGCGGGCAAGGGCGTCGGCCTCAGCCACCAAGACATCGCAAAGCTGCCGGTCCTCGATGACCGCCCCTGCATCAGCCACCGCCGCTCGCAACCGGCGCAGGTGCGCCGCCGCCTCGCCGAAGGCCAGCGCCGCTCCATCGGCGGCTGCCGCCGCCAGTGCCCACCGAGCCGCCCTCTCCGTTCCGTCGAGAGCGATGGCGGCGGTGAAGTGGCGGGCCAGCTCCGATGGCGCCAAGTCACCAGCCCGCATGATGCGCTCCTCCATGGCTGTGGCGACCGCGTGGTGCAGGGCCAGCCGCCGAGCCGGCTCGATGAGGCCAAGGATCGTCTCCCGGAAGAGGTCGTGAGAGAAGCGCAGCTTGCTGTCAGAACCGGCAAGGACGTTGGCGTCAAGCGCTGGACGGGTGGCGGCATCGACCTCCATGGTCGGCATCGTCAGCGTGCTAGCGATGACGTCGGGCATGAGGTCAGTACCGACGACCGCGGCGACGTCCAAGACGTGCTGCGTGATTGTCGGGAGTCGGCGAATCCGACGCTCGATGGCGTCGCGGACCGCGACGGGAATCTCTCCGGTTCGCGCGGCCGTGCGTCCGACGAGCGGGGCAAGCTCTCGAACGAAGAGCGGGTGACCGCCGGTGCGACGATGCACGAGATCTGTGGTTGGGGGATCGATTTCGCGTCCGGCGACACGCTGCACCAGGGCGTGCACCGCCTCTCGGTCGAGCCCCTCGACCTGCACGTGGTCGCCGTGGGCGATCAGACCTGCGAGGCGCTCGCGCACGCCTGGAGAGATCTCGTCGTGGCGGTAGGCGCCGATGAGGCACACACCCGCAGGCTGCGGCGCCCGAGCTATGAAATCGAGCATGGCGAGTGACGAGTCGTCCGCCCATTGCAGGTCGTCGAGGACGACCACGACGGGTCGCTCGGCGGCCAGCGCATCGAGCCACCGTGTCGTCGCGTCCAACAACAGCAATCGAGCCCGGTCGGAACTCTGGCTCCCGGAGGGATCCCCGAACCCGGTGGCGATGGTTGCCAGCAGCGGCGCTTCGTCGCCGGCCAACTGGCGGGCCCGATCTGCTCCCACGGAGCGCACCAGGTGGGCCAGCACCTGGGCCCACGGCCAGTAGCCGGGGGCCCCGCCTTCGACGCACGTGCCCCACGCGACTCTGGCGCCCTGGCTGCTAGCGGTCGCCGCCGCCGCCCGCACCAGGGAGGTCTTGCCGATGCCCGCCTGGCCGGCGACCAGCAGGCTCGCCCGGTCGCCGCCGAGGGCGCGCTCCACGACTACGGCAAGACGGCTCAGCAGCTGGTCGCGACCGATCAGATCATGGGCAGGCTCGGGGCTCACGTGCCCATTCTCCTCTTCGCGAGCCTGGCCGTCGCCTGGCGATGTGCCAGACCCAATCTTCCGCTCACAACGTTGGCCTAGCGCCGATCCGGTTACCAAACCTGACGAGGAGGAAGACATGACGTTCGACCCGGTGCACTACAAGACCACCACCCGCCAGCAGTGGGAGGACGCGGCCGAGGCGTGGCACCGCTGGGGCCCCACGCTGGAGGAATGGCTGGGGGAGGCCACCGAGCGCATGCTGGACGCTGGTGCGGTCGTCAACGGGAGCCGTGTGCTCGACGTCGCCGCCGGCGCCGGCGGTCAGACGCTCGCCGCCGCTCGGCGCGTGGGGCCCACCGGCCACGTCGTCGCCACCGACATTTCCCCGAGCATCCTCACCTACGCAGCCAAGGCGGCAGCGGAAGGCGGGCTCACGAACGTCGAGACGGTGGAAGCCGACGGCGAACGGCTCGATGAGTTCCCGGCCTCCTCCTTCGATGCCGTCATCTCGCGGGTCGGCCTCATCTACTTCCCCGACCAGCAGCAGGCTCTTGCCGGCATGCGCCGCGTACTCCCCGATGGAGGCCGCCTCGCCGCCATCGTCTACTCGACCCCGGACCGGAACCAGTTCTTCTCGCTGCCCGTGTCCATCATCCGTGCGCGGGCGCAGCTTCCACCGCCCCAGCCGGGCCACCCCGGACCGTTTAGCCTGGGTGGGCCGGGCGTGCTCGAGGAAGCTCTGACCATCGCTGGCTTTCGCGACATCACGGTCGAGGCCGTCCCGGCACCACTACGACTAACGTCGGCATCCGAGTGCGTCCGGTTCGAGCGTGACTCCTTTGGTGCGCTCCACCAGATGCTGGCCGGTGTGCGGGCAGAGGAACGGCCAGCGGTCTGGGACGAGATCGAACAGGCGCTGAGGCGTTTCGAGACCGTCGACGGGTTCGTCGGTCCATGCGAGCTTCTCGTGGCATCAGGGAGCAAGTGAGCCGCTCGCCTACGAAGGACACGGGGGCAGGCGTGACTCTGCCCCCGTGTCGTTCGACCATGACGCCACCGTCGCCGAGCTCATCGGGTCACCCTCAGCCGCCGCCGTGCGCCGGCGCCCGGTCTTCCTCGAAGCCATCGTCGCCAGCTAGACGCCGGGACTACGGCGTCGACCAACCGCGTGGAGGACACGCCCAAGTCACCGTTCCAGGATCGGGACGCCGTACCCGTCGTGTCGGTGGACGTGGGCGACGTCAGCCGTCCCGACGAGGGCGTACCCACCTGCTCCATACCCGGCAAGGCAACCGCCGGTTTCTCATTGGAGGGTTGGCTGCAGCTGGCGGCCAGCGCCCCCGGGCGGCGGAAGTGGTCAGTCCGAGAACTCTCGAGCACTGCCTGAGATCAGCTTTCGTCGGATCGCTGACGGCATCGTTTGAATTTGCCGGTACACGGGTTCGCCATCGGCGGCCGCACGAGGACGGATGAACCAAGTGCCGCCCCGGCGCCGGCGGCGCCCACCGCACCAAGGCGCCGATGTATCCCCCGCCGCGTGAACGGCCATTTCCGAGCCTGACGCCTTGTCGGAGGTACGGTCACCTTGCCCCATCCCACGGGGAGCGGAGTCTTCGGGCGCCTCCACCCGCTTCGACAGGCGGTCGTTCTGCGAGCGCACGTCGGCCAGTTCCTCGAGCGGGTGGCTTAAGGGCTCCTCCGTGGTGCCGGAAGAGAACGCCTGGTCATGGTTGGGCATCGCTCGCTCCGTTTCGTCACCGAGGCCGCCGACGTTGAGGAGTTGAAGCTCCCCTGGCCCCACCGCTCATCACCAGGCGCCAATCGTGAGACCCACGAGTGGGATCCCGCAGGGCGCCACGAGAGCGCAGAGGGCAGCCACAAGAGGCTCGGATCGTCGAGGCGCATCGCGCCAGGCCATGGCAAAGCACCGCGCCGACAGCGACCGGGCGGGAATGTTCCTGGCTGATCCGGCATCCCGAGTTGGTGGAGCTGAGAGCTTCAGATTCCGTCATGTTCCGGCCTCATGGAGGGTTCCTGTGGATCCTCAGCCGCGCAGGGCGCTACCGGATCGGTGGATCCAGGGTAAGCCTTCGGCCAGACACCCACTCCTCGGGAGTTTCTTGTGCCCGGCAACCGACGATCACGGGCATTCGCCTGGACGGCAGCTTCGACAACTCCCGTAGCGTGGCCTCATGGCCGAACGACCCGCTGGGCACCGTCTCGATCGGTGACGAGGGCGCTTCTGCGCCGGGTGCACGGCCTGGCGGCCGCCCGCCCCCGGAGCCCTCGCACGCCGGGCGTTGCCAGACGCTCGTCGCCGCGGCGAGTCGGGGGGCACTCTCGACCCTGGCGGCCGATCCGGAGGGCTACCCGTACGGATCGGTCGCCAGCTATGGCCTGGACGACCGCGGGAACCCACTGTTCTTCGTCAGCCTCATGGCCGAGCACACCCAGAACGCGATGCGCGACCCGCGGGCGAGTCTGCTGGTCACCGAGCCGGTGCCCGACGGGGCCGACCCGCTCGCCAGCGGCAGGGTCACGCTGCTCGGCTTGTTGTCGACCGTGGCCGAGGGCGACCGGCCCACCGCTCGAGACCGGTACCTCCTGGCAAACCCGGCCGCGGCCTACTACATCGACTTGGGCGACTTCGTGTTCTAGGGGCCGAAGCCGGAGATTTCGACCGCGGCCGGCATGGTTTGCGCCTGCGGGGCCTGGCTTGCGGTGCCGGTTGCTACGTGGGGGACCGCGTGCCTGTCGTATCGACCGCGAGTGCGGCCACCGACGAGGAGCACCACATGTGCGGCCATTTATCGCCAGGCCCGCTGAAACAGCAATGGAACCCGTAACGCCCGGGGGGCTACGCCTGGATCTCCACCGGAACGCCGAGCGGCAGGGTCCGAGCGAGCTTGGTGATCCCTTCGTTACTCATGCGGATGCAACCGTGGCTCACGTCCCTTCCGAGAGCTGAGGGATCGTTGGTCCCGTGGATGCCCACAACTCCGTCGCCACCGGCGAAGCTGCTGAGCACGTTGGAGAAGCCCGACAGTCCGTATGCGTAGGGCCCATACGGGCCCTCGGGGATGTACCGTCCTTGCTCGTCCACGGGCTCGATCAGCTCCTTGGTGTAGTACAGGCCGCCGGGCGTCGGCGTGTCCCGGGTGCCCACACCGATAGGCTCGGAGTGGAAGACTTGGTCGCCCTCGTAGACGGTGATTCTGTGAGCGTCTAGTTCCACCAAGATCCGGAAGTTGTGCTGACTGAGGGCCACGTTCGCCCTTCGCACCCACCCACTGCTGCCGTTGGGCCGTACCGGCAACAGGACCTCAAGCCACTCCGGTTGTTGCTGGCGGACCAGGAACACCAGCGGAGCGCCAGATGGCTGCGGGTGCTCGAGCGTCCACGCAGCCGACGGACTACCTGGAGACTGATACACCTCGACCTTCGGTGTGGTTGCTTCTGCGACGAGGCTGAACTCGGAACGGCCCTCCATGCCCTCGTCTGGCTGAGACGCCGAGGAGGGCACTTGGGGTGCAGAAGCAACGCTGCTCCGGTTCGGTGGTTCGGCGAGATCGTTCCGCTGCGCCGAACCGCAGGACAGCGTTGCCACACAAACCATGAGAATGCGTGTCCAAGCGCGTACCACGAGGAGCTCCCTGAAGGTGCGCCTTGCCGCCGGGTACTGAGGTCAGCCGGTGAAGGTTGCCCGGCTCCGAACCGGTCTAGCTGGCGCGCTGCGAGTGGGGGTGTCCGACCCCGACTGCTCTGCCACCGTTGTGGTGGGCGCCGCCGGGATGACGATGATCGTGGTCGACGGAGTGGGATGCGTCGTGTCGGTGCTTGCGCGGGTGACCGTGAACGGCGTCGAGGTGAAGCCCTCGTTGCCACACTGCGACACGGCCACGAGCGCCTCGGTCAGACCCAGGGTCTGCTCGCCGAACTCGACGGCTTCGATGGTCACCGTGGCGGTTCCATCCTCCGCCGGATCAAAGAACTTCGTGGTCGCCGGTGTAAATCCTTCGAAGGCGAAGTCAAGACGTGCCTCCCCAGCACCTGTGGTTGGGGGAGTGCAGTTGGCGATGGTCGCCGTAATCTGCGTGCCGATCGGGCCGGAGGTCGGACTGATCGAAACGGTCGGACCACCTGCCTGGCTCGACGCCGGTCCCACACCGACCAGCCCCACAGCTGACGATGCAAGCAACGCCGCCAGAACGACACGACACCTTGAGATTGACATTCGAGCTCCCGTCGCCGACACCGCTTGCCGCCCTATAGCGGTGGGCGGCAATGTAGCAGGCAGCGCCCTCGGACGCCCGCTGTCGGGAAGGTCATGCACGGGATCGCTCAAGTACCACGCTGAGTGTCGGAGGAACTACGTCGTCCTCTTATGCAGCGTCGCCAATGGACCCTTGTGAGCGCCTCGCGTTCCCCGTTTGACCCGCTCGTGCTCGGATGACCTCCTCGGCGGAGGCGGGATCCCCGTTCCAGTCAGACAGGTAGCTCTTTGTGCCGAGATAGTCGAACCTCAGGCGAAGCGTCGAGCTACCGGTTTCAGGCTCGCCTGCCACATCGAGTCGCGTCGCTGCGAACGCGTCCGCGGCTCGGGATGGCGGGATGGAGGCGGACGCCAGCCACTGCTCGACGAATCGACGAGTAAGTCGGTCAGCCTCACCAGGATCGCAATGAGCCAGCGGTTGGTAGCGATGGCGATCATCGTCGTCGGGCTGACAGTCAGACCTCGCACGCCGCCAGAACCGCCACCGGCGTTCGGGTACCAATCGGATCCTGTCACGATGGCGGCCCAGTGGCACTCGTGCAGTATGGCGCGCGCCGACCGCAACCAGCCGCCAGTTTCCGCCCGCTCCTGCCCTACTGCGACACCTCTTGTCGTTCAGGCGTACCTAGACCCACACGCGCGTCGTCGAGAAGCTCATTGCTCGAGTCTCACACGAGGACAGTTTCCGAGGGCGCGCCGACGTGCCGTTCCGCGCCCCAGCGGCCGCCGGAGTTTCAACGACCAGTGGCCACGTGCGCGCACGAGTTCTAGCGTGGTGCTATGGGCTCGGAGCAGTGGGACCCACGGCCAGCGACGGCCGGTGACGCCGACGAGATCGCTCGGCTGCTGCATGATTTCAACTGCGAGTTCGGCTCGCCGTCACCT
>DASZDM010000134.1:0-12766 GCA_035942015.1 Acidimicrobiales bacterium
GGCCTTCGGTGGTCTCGCTTCTCCTTCGTGGGGCGCAACCCACTGGCCACGCTGATCGCCCGACCCGGCCAGAGCGTGCTCGAACTCGACGGCACCCTGCCGCCGTCGGTCCCTCTCGATGTGGGGATGCTGGCCGCCGTCGAGGCCATCGTCGACGTCTACCGCTCGCCATCTCTTCCCGAGCTGCCGCCGCTCCACGGCGGCCTCGTCGGCTTCTTGGGCTACGACGTCGTCCGCGAGGTCGAGCACCTGCCCAACGCTCCTGCCGACGACCAGGGTCTGCCTCACTCGGTGCTCAGCGTCATCGGTCAGCTCGCAGTGTTCGACCACTGGCGCCAACGGGTCACGTTGATCGACAACGTCATCGTTCCTCCCGGCGCCACCGACGCCGAGCTCGACGCCGCCTACGACGGTGCCGTCGAGCGCATCGAGGTTCTGGCCGCCGACGGTGCGCGTGCCACCGCCGAGCCGGTGGTCGACCCACCCGACCCCCACGAGGAGCTCCCCGAGGTCCACTCCACCATGGCCCCGGGCACCTTCGTCAAGGCGGTGGAGGTGGCCAAGGAGCACATTCTCGCCGGCGACGTCTTCCAGGTGGTCCTGTCGCAGCGCTTCGACCTCGATCTCGGGGCCGACCCTTTCGATCTCTACCGGGTGCTTCGACAGGTCAACCCCAGCCCGTACATGTACTTCTTCCGCCATCCCGAGGTGTGCCTCGTCGGCTCATCGCCCGAGAAGATGGTGCAGCTCCTCGACGGCCGCATCCTGTCGCGTCCCATCGCCGGCACCCGCAGGCGGGGAGCCAGCGACCATGACGACCGCCGCCTGGCCGCCGAGTTGCGCGAGCACCCCAAGGAGGTGGCCGAACACGTCATGCTGGTCGACCTGGCCCGCAACGACGTCGGGCGGGTGGCCGACTGGGGAACGGTCGAGGTCGAGGAGCTCATGGCGCTGGAGCGCTACAGCCACGTCATGCACCTGACCTCCCAGGTGGCGGGCCGGCTGCGCGACGGGCTCGGACCTGTCGACGTGCTGCGCGCCACCGTGCCGGCCGGCACCATGTCCGGGGCCCCCAAGGTCCGGGCCATGGAGATCATCGACGAGCTGGAACCCACCCAGCGGGGGGCGTACGCCGGACTCGTCGGCTACCTCGACTTCTCGGGCAACGTCGACACCGCCATCGCCATCCGTACCATGGTGGTGGCGGCCGACGGGAGGGCATCGGTGCAAGCCGGTGCCGGCATCGTCGCTGACAGCGACCCCGAAGCCGAGGAGCGGGAGAGCCGCAGCAAAGCGGCCGCACTGCTGGCCGCGGTGCCGGCGGCACGGCGGATGTCCGCCCAGCGCCGGACCGGCTCATCCGAGGAGGAGCTCCGCTCATGACGCTCGACCAGGGCGAGCCCCGAACCGGGCCGGACGGACCCTGGGCGTGCGCCCTCGACCGCGACGTCGTGCAGGCCTCGGGCCCCGACGCATCCACGTTCCTCCAAGGCCAGCTGAGCCAGGACGTGGAGGCGCTGCAGGTGGGTGATGCAGCGTTCTCGTTTCTCCTTCAGCCCCAGGGCAAGGTCGACGCCCTGCTGCGCGTGACCCGTACCGCCGATGAGGCGTTCGTCCTAGACACCGATGCCGGTTGGGGCGAAGCCGTCCTGTCCCGCCTGGCCCGCTTCAAGCTGCGCGTGCGCTGCGACCTCGAGCCACTCGACTGGAGCTGTGTGGCCGTACGGGGAGAAGCGAGCACCGCCCTGCCGCCGCCTCCCGGGGGAACCTGGCGTGTGCTTCCGGAGACCGCCGGGATTCCCGGCTTCGATCTCCTCGGGCATGGCCTTGTCATGCCCCCGGGCGTGACCGGCATTGGCCCCGAAGCCTACGAAGCACTGCGCATCGAAGCCGGTGTTCCCCGCATGGGTTCGGAGCTCGACAGCTCGACGATCCCGGCCTCCACCGGCATGGTGGAGCGCTCGGTCAGCTTTACCAAGGGCTGCTACACCGGCCAGGAACTGGTGGCCCGCATCGATTCCCGAGGCGGCAATGTCCCCCGCCGGCTACGCGGGGTTGTGGCAACGGCCGGCGGAGTCCCACCACTCGGTGCCAGCGTGGTGGTGGCTGGGCGGGAGGTCGGCACACTGACGAGTGTGGCCGAGTCGAGCCGGTTCGGGCTGGCAGTGGCGCTGGCCTATGTGCGCCGTGATGTCGAGGCTCCGGTCGAGGCCGTGCTGCGTTGGGACGGTGGAGAGACTGTGGCGCGGGTCGAGGTGCTCCCCCTGGCCGGATGACCGGGGTGGCGCGCGCCAGATCCGGAATGCTTGGCGTGGCGGTGGCGGTGGCGCTGACGGCGTGCTCCTCGGGTGACCCCTTCGAGCCGCTCCCCGAGCCCGAGACCAGGCCGGGGCCGACCACCTCCACTACTGCGGCTCCCAGCTTCCGCGACGTGGTGCTGGCCCCGGTGCAGGGCAGCACCACGACCACGGAGGTGGTGATCGGGCCGGGCCCGTCCACCCTGGCCGGCCGCGTTGACGGCCCCGAGGGCCCGGTGGAAGGGGCAATCGTCCGCCTGGAGCGCGTGGTCGGCGACGCATCGGCCCTTCTCGAGGTCTCGACCGGTCCCGACGGCACCTGGCGGGCGCCTGGCGTGCTCGGGGGGCGATACCGGATCCGAGCGTGGCGGCCTCCCGATCTGGCCATGCTCGAGCCCCAGATTCTCTTCGTGGAGGCGGCCCGACCCGGAGCGGTGGCCTTGGTGCTCGAGCCCCTGGCCCCCGTGGCGGTGGACATCGCCCTCGCTCCCGATCCTCCTGTCGTCGGCGCTCCCGTCAACCTGTTGGTGCGGATCTCGTCGCAGATCGTCGGGGAGGACGGAGTGGTGCGGGCCACCCCCCAGGCGGGTGTCGGACTGACCCTCGGCACCGGCAGCGGGTGGACCGCCCGGTCCGGGGTCCAGGTCAGCACCGACATCGCCGGCAATGCCACGTTCACTTTGGTCTGCCGCGCCGCCGGCTCCCAGGCGTTGACGGTCACGCTGCCGGGCGCCGTCAGTCCCCAGCCGGACCCCGTCAGCCCTCGGCCGGATGCCCAGCCGGACGCCCAGCCGGCCGATCCCCCGCTTCCCGCGCCCCAGGTCTTCAGCCTGAGCCCGCCCGACTGCGTCCCACCACCCCCGCCGCTGACCTCCACACCTGCTCAGACGGCGCCGGCGACCAGCCTTTTACCCTCGGAACGGTGACGCATTACGAGGTGCTGGGGATCGACGACCGGGCCCCGGCCGCCGAGGTCCGCCGGGCCTACGTCCGCCTCGCCCGCCGGCACCACCCCGACTTCTTCTCGCGTGCCGACGCGCCGACGCGGGCCGAGGCCGAGCGCTGCATGCGGGCGATCAACGAGGCGTGGGAAGTCCTCGGCGACCCGGCTCGCCGGATGGCCTACGACCGGGCACAAGGCATCGCAGCGGAGGCGGACGGCGACGCCCGACCGTTCGAGCCCTTCGACGCCGGCGAGGAAGACGTGGACCCCCGCGACCTGCCCGACGAGCCGTACCGGGACGAGCGGGGCCGGGATGGTCGCCTCGGTCGCGGCGCCACTCTGGCCCCCGTCGTCGCCTTCGCGGCATCCGTGGTCCTGGCGGCGATCGGCATGGTGGTCGGCTCGGTCGGGCTCCTGGCCCTGGCCCTCATTTCCTTCCTGGCTGCCTGCCTCGGCTTCGTCGTGATACCCCTCGTCGCCCTGTCCCGGGCCAGTCGTAACGACTAGGGCCTCGGTAGGATTCACCGGTGGCCACCTACCTCGATCGGATCGTGGCCGCCCACCGGGCCAGCGCCGCCCTCGACCGCCGGCCGCTCGAGCCACTCCTCGAGGCAGCCCGGGCTGTGCCCAGCGCCCGCCCCTTCTGTGCCGCACTCACAGCAGCTGATCGTTTGGCCGTTATCGCGGAGATCAAGCGTCGCTCCCCTTCGCGGGGCGAGCTCGCTCCTGGCTTGGAGGCCGCCGAACTGGCCGAGCGCTATCAGGCGGGCGGGGCGGCGGCGCTCTCGGTGCTCACCGATGCCGAGTTCTTCGGTGGCTCTCCGGCTGACCTGGGTGAGGCCCGGGCTGCATGTGCGCTTCCCGTGCTGCGCAAGGACTTCATTGTCGACGCCCGTGATGTGCTCGACGCCCGGTTGATGGGTGCCGATGCCGTCCTGTTGATCGTGGCCGCCCTCGACGATGCCGAACTGGTCGATCTCGTGGCCGTGGCCGCCGACGTTCGTATCGAGGCCCTGGTCGAGGTGCACGATGAGGCCGAGGCCGATCGGGCGCTGTCGGCGGGAGCCGGCCTGGTGGGCGTCAACCAGCGCGATCTCTCGACCTTCGCCGTCGATCGTGCGCTGGCCCGACGACTCCGGCCCCACCTCGGGCCGGACGTCGTGGCGGTGGCCGAGTCAGGCATCACCGGCCCCGAGGACGCGGCCGAACTGGCTGATGCCGGCTACGCGGCCGTGTTGGTGGGCGAGGCGCTGGTCACCAGCCGCGACCCGGCGGGAGCGGTGAGGGCGCTGCACCAGTCGCCGGTGCGCTCGTGACCTTCGTCAAGATCTGCGGAACCACGAGTGAGGCCGACGCCCTGCTGGCGGTGGCCATGGGCGCCGACGCCGTCGGGTTCGTCTTCGCTCCCTCACCCCGGCAGGTGGCTGCCCAACTCGTGCGCGACATCGTGCGTCGCCTTCCTCCCGAGGTACTGACCGTCGGTGTGTTTCGAGACGAAGCTCCCGAGCGGGTGGTCGACGTCCTCGGCTCCACCGGCCTCACCGCGGCCCAGCTGCATGGGCGGGAGACAGCGCAGGAGACGAGATGGGTGCGGGAACGGGTGGCAGTGGTGCTCAAGGGCTTCGCCGGAGGTGATCCCGCCATCGCCTTGGCCGCCGACTACGGAGCGGACATGGTGCTGATCGACAGTGCCAGCCCTGGTTCGGGCAAGGTCTTCGACTGGTCGCTGGCCGAAGACGTCCCCTCGGGGCAACGTCTGGTTCTGGCCGGTGGGCTCACGCCGGACAACGTGGCCGAGGCCATGGCCCGCGTCCACCCGTTCGGGGTCGATGTGGCCAGCGGCGTGGAATCCCGACCAGGCCACAAGGACCCCCGTCTGGTTCGGGCGTTCGTCTCCGCGGCCAAGGCTGCCGCCCCTCCCGGCTGGGAGGCCGATGCCGACGCCCCCTACGACTGGCAGGACCTGGGGTGACCATCAGCGGAGGGATGGTCGCCCCCGGGCCCGACGGTCGCTTCGGCGACTTCGGGGGCCGCTTCGTCCCCGAGGCGCTCATGCCGGCTTGTCTCGAGCTCGAGGAAGAGTTCCGTGCCGCCTGGTCCGACCCGGCGTTTCGTTCGGAGCTCGACCGGTTGCTCCGGGACTACGCCGGACGCCCCTCGCCGCTGACCGAGGCTCGGAACCTCTCCGAGCGCCTGGGGGTCCGGGTCCTGCTCAAGCGTGACGAGCTGAACCACACCGGGTCTCACAAGATCAACAATGTGCTGGGCCAGGCCCTGCTCACCAGGCGGATGGGCAAGCGCCGGCTGGTGGCCGAGACAGGGGCCGGCCAGCACGGTGTGGCCACCGCCACCGCAGCCGCCCTGTTCGGTTTCGACTGCATCGTGTACATGGGCGAGGTGGACACCGAGCGCCAGGCCCTCAACGTCTTTCGCATGAACCTGCTGGGAGCCGAGGTCCGGCCGGTGACCTCCGGCAGTCGCACGCTCAAGGATGCCGTCAACGAAGCCATGCGCGACTGGGTGTCGTCGGTGGAGTCCACCCACTTCTGTCTTGGTTCGGTCATGGGTCCCCATCCCTATCCCTGGATGGTCCGCGAGTTCCAGCGGGTGATCGGCGACGAGGCGATCGTCCAGTCGCGAGCGCTGCTCGACGGCGGTGTGCCCGATGTGGTGGTGGCCTGCGTGGGAGGCGGCTCCAACGCCGCCGGCATCTTCGCCGGCTTCGTCGAGACCACGGCCCGCCTGGTCGGGGTCCAGCCCGACGGCGGAGCCGCCATCGGCCGGGGCCTTCCCGGCGTGGTCCACGGCTCGGCCAGCATGCTGCTCCAGGACGAGTACGGCCAGGTCAGCGAGGCCCACTCGGTCTCCGCCGGCCTCGACTACCCCGGTGTCGGTCCGGAACACGCCCACCTGGCCGCCGGAGGCCGGGCCGAGTATCCGAGCGTGGGCGACACCGAGGTGCTCGAGGCCTTTCAGCTCCTCAGCCGCACCGAGGGCATCATCCCGGCCCTCGAGCCGGCCCACGCCCTGGCCTGGGTGGCCCGCGAAGCCGGAAAGAGCATCCCTGCCGGCGCCACCGTCGTCGTCAACCTCTGTGGGAGAGGTGACAAAGACGTGGCCCAGGTGGCGGAGCTCCTGGGCCGCCTGCCGGAGGAGGAATGAGCGCCCCCCTCGAGGCCACCCTGCGAGCCAGACGGGCCACGGGGGCCAAGCTGCTGGTGCCGTACGTCACCGGAGGGCTGAGCGACGACTGGACGGACGTGCTGGCCGCCGTGGTGGCCGCCGGGGCCGACGCTGTGGAGGTGGGAATCCCGTTCTCGGATCCGGTGATGGACGGGCCCACCATCCAGGCGGCCTCCACGAGAGCACTGGCCGGCGGCGCCACCCCCATGTCGGTCCTGTCCGACCTGCACAGTGTCGAGGTCGGGGTGCCCGTGGTCGTCATGACGTATTACAACCTGGCCTACCGCATGGGCGATCTGCGCTTCGCCCGATCCCTTGCCTCCGCCGGGGTGTCGGGCGCCATCCTCCCTGACCTACCGCTGGAGGAATCCGGCAACTGGGAGAAGGAGGCGGCGACCGCCGGCGTCGAGGCGGTGCTGCTGGCCGCGCCGGTCACGCCAGACGACCGGTTGGTGGCCATTGCCGGGCGGTCGCGGGGCTTCGTCTACGGCGTAAGCCGTATGGGGATCACCGGAGAGCGAACGAGTGTGGCGGCCTCGGCCCAGGTCATGGCCAAACGCCTCAAGGCGGTCACCGACCGGCCCGTGCTCATCGGCTTCGGCATCTCCACGCCCGACCAGGCGGTGGAGGTGTGCGCGGAAGCTGACGGCGTGGTGGTGGCGTCCGCCCTCCTGCGCGTTCTCCTCGACGGTGGCGGCCCTGACGAGGCGGCCGAGTTCGTGGGCTGGTTCCGCACCGCCCTCGACGAGGTGTGGAGCCCCGGCCCTGAGCGGGTAGGGGAGCGGCATGCCTGACGACGCCAACCTGTCCGAGCTGCTCGACGACGACAAGCTGCCGGCCGAGTACCCGCCTGACCGGCCTCTGGGTGTCGATGAGGAGGCACTGACGGCCAGAGGTGAACAGACCGACGAACCCCTGGAAGAGCGGGTGCGGCGGGAGGAGCCTGACGTGGCCGTCACCGGGCTCGCCGACGACTCGGTCGGCCCCTTGGTGGCGCCCGGAGGCGACGAGGGTCTGGATGTGACCAAGGAGGAGGTCGCCTCCGATATCGGCAATGGGTCCGATCAGGACTCTCTCGACGTCGGTGACATCGCCAGCGGTGACACCACCACCAGGGACGTGGCCACCGAGCGGGTCAACGCCCGCTCGGCCGAGGAAGAGGCTGTCCACCTCACCGAGGACCCGCCCCTGGGCGACGGCGACGGCTACGTCTGAGCCGGTTCGGTCGGCTGCGGTTTGACAGGGGGCGGTCCGTCGACTCGCGTGGGGCCCTGCGCAGCGGTCCGGGTCCCCCCGGTCCGGCAACCTCAGCGGAGGACACCATGAACCGATCCGAGCTCATCGACGCCATCAGTCACCGTTCGGGCGTCGAATCTCGCGACGTCGACGCCAGCCTCAAGGGCCTCTTCGAAGTGGTCGCCGGAGTCGTGGCCAAGGGAGATGAAAAGATCACGCTCCCCGGCTTCATCTCGTTCGAGCAGGTGGACCGGGCGGCTCGCACCGGCCGCAACCCCCAGACGGGTGAGAGCATCGACGTACCGGCATCCAAGGCGGTCAAGATCTCGGCCGGGACGAAGCTCAAGGCCATCGCCGCCGGCAAGGAGCAAGCTCCCTAGAGCGGGGTCCCCACCGGCGCGAGAACCGCCGGACGGTGTTCCGATTCCGCCTACGCGGCTGGCCGGCGTGACGTCGCCGGCGGGCCTGCGCTAGCTTCGCCGCCCGTGCTCGATCCCGGAGACGCCGCCCCCGCATTCACCCTTGTCGACCAACAAGGGAACGATGTGGCGCTCGAGTCCTTCGAGGGTCGCAAGACGCTCGTCTACTTCTACCCGAAGGCCGACACCCCGGGATGCACGGCCCAGGCGTGCGGGCTGCGTGACGTCCTTCCCGAGCTCGGTGAGACCGCGGTGGTTGGCATCAGCCCCGATTTTCCCGCCCAGCTGAAGTCCTTCGACGAGAAGTACGGTCTCGGCTTCACACTGCTGTCCGATCCGGAACACGCCGTCGCCCGAGACTACGGGGTGTGGGGCGACAAGCGCATGTACGGGCGCACATATCAGGGCGTCATCCGCTCGGCGTTCCTCGTCGACGAACACGGCACGGTGACCGAGGCCTGGTACAAGATCTCCCCCAAGGACACACCCAAGAAGCTGCTCGCTGCGGTTGGCGCCTGATGGCCGACCCCACCGACTGGTTACCGCACCGACCACCCTTCCTCCTCGTCGACGAGGTCCACGACGTCGAGCCGGGACAGTCGGCCGGAGGAAGCTGGCGCCTGACCGGCGAGGAACCGTTCTTCGCCGGTCACTTTCCGGGTCGGCCGACCCTTCCCGGGGTGCTGATGATCGAGTCACTGGCTCAGACGGGGGCATGCGCCGTGCTGGCCGATGAGCGTTTCGCCGGTCGGCTGGTGCTCTTCGGGGGTATCGACTCGGCCCGTTTCCGGCGTCAGGTGGAGCCGGGTGACACCCTCGACCTAGAGGTGGAAATGGGCCGCCTGTCCGTCAGGGCGGGCACAGGCCGAGGTCGCGCCTCGGTGAACGGCGAGCTCGCCTGTGAGGTCGGCCTGCTGTTCGTGATCGTTCGCGATCGCTGATCGCCCTCGTCAGGGTTCGATCGGGGTCAGGACCAGGCAGCCGTTGTGGCCGCCGAAGCCGAAGCTGTTCGACAGGGAGGGGCCCGGGTCCCAGGCGCGCGGTATGCCGGTGACGACGTCGATCGTCATGTCCGGGTCGAGGTTGGCCAGTCCGGCGGTCGGGGGAATGAGCCGGCGATCGATGGACAGCAGCACGGCCGCCGCCTCCAGGGCGCCGGCCGCTCCCAGCGCATGGCCGGTGACGCCCTTGGTCGAAGTCACCGGAGGGCCGGGCGTTCCGAAAGTCTTGGCGATGGCGTGCGCTTCGGCAGCGTCATTGAGAGGGGTGGACGTGCCGTGGCCGTTGATCTGGCGAATGTCTGCCGGGGCCACTCCGGCATCGGACAGGGCCAGGTCCATGCACCGCACGGCGCCGCCGCCCCCGGGATCGGGCGCCGTCACGTGATGGGCATCGGCGGTGCTGGCCGAGCCGAGGATCTCGCCGTAGATGCGTGCTCCCCGCTCCCGGGCCGCGTCAAGGGGTTCAATGACCAGCACGGCCCCCCCTTCGGCGATCACGAAGCCGTCGCGCTCCACGTCGAAGGGACGGGAGACACCCGACGCCGAGAGCGCCGTCATGTTGGTGAAGCCGGCGATGCCGGCCGGGGTGAGGGCGGCCTCTGACCCACCGGTGAGGGCCGCGTCGATCAAACCTGAGGCCACCATTCGGGCTGCGTTGCCGATGGCGTGCGTGCCTGCCGCACACGCCGTCACGGTCGTTTCGCAAGGACCACGCCAGCCGAAGCGCATGGACACATTGGCGGCCCCGGCGTTGGCCATCATCATGGGAACGAGGAACGGCGACACGCGGTTGGGGCCCTTGGTATGGCAGATGACGATCTGCTTCTCGAGGGTCTCCAGGCCGCCGACGCCACTACCGATGATGACGCCGCAGCGGTCGGGATCAGCCCCCACAGGACCGGCATCCTCGAGGGCCATCGCCGCTGCCGCCACTGCGAACTGGGCGAAGCGGTCGGTCCGACGTGCCTCCTTCGGGCTGAACCATCGGGTGGCGTCAAAGGCGGTGAGGCGCCGTTCACCGGCCGGCGGCTCACGGAGCAGCCCTTCCCAAAAAGCGTCCGGGCCCTCCCCGCAGGAGGCAACCATGCCCATGCCGGTGACGACGACGCGGCGACCGTTCATTCGGTCAACTTCCTCATGGCAACTTCGCCTCCACCATCTTGAACGCCTGGCCGACGGTGTCGATGCCTTCGAGATCCTCCTCGGGCACCTCGATCTCGAACGCTTCCTCGAGGGCCATGACCAACTCGACCAGGTCGAGGCTGTCGGCGTCGAGGTCCTCGCTGAAGCTGGCATCCATGGTGACCTGCTCGGGCTTGACCTGGAGCACCTCTACGGCGCATTCCTTGAACTTCTCGAACGTGTCATCGGCCATCTGGCTCTCCCTGTCCTGTCGGCACCTTGGCCGAGATCGAAAACAATGTGGTGGTGGTGGCCACTTCCGGCCCACTGTCGGCGGCATTATCGCCGCCCTGCCCGCTCAATGCCCCATACCCAGGCCCCCGTCGACGGGCAGCACTGCCCCGGTGACGTAGGACGCCTCGGGCGAGGCCAGGAAGGCGACGGCGCCGGCCACCTCGGCGGTCGACGCGAAGCGCCGGAGGGGAACGTTGGCGAGGATCTCGGCCTGGCGAGCTTCGCTCAGGACTGCAGTCATGTCCGTCTCGACCGGGCCGGGAGCCACGACATTCACGGTGACGCCACGAGACCCGAGCTCCCGCGCCAGGGAGCGGGCCAGCCCGACGAGGCCGGCCTTCGAAGCGGCGTAATTGGCCTGGCCGGCAGCGCCGCTGAGGCCCACCACCGACGACATGAAGACCAACCGACCGCCACGAGCCCGCATCATGGGACCGGTCGCTCGCTTGGCCACCCGGTATGCCCCCATGAGGTTCGTGTCGACCACCTCGCTGAACGCCTCCTCACCCATGCGCATGAGCAACGTGTCGTGGTTGGTGCCGGCGTTCGACACCACCACCTCGACCGGTCCCCACCGCTGTTCCACCTCGGAGAACGCAGCATCCACGTCCTTGGCCGATGTCACATCGCAGCGGACGTGGTGCAGGCGCTCGTCGTCGGCCGGAGCCGAGCGGTACGTCGCAGCCACACGGTCCCCGAGGTCGGCGAAATGACGGGCACAGGCCAAGCCGATGCCCCGGTTGGCTCCCGTGACCAACACCACCCTTCCGCCGACACGCTCCTGGTCGGTCACAAGCCCCATCGTATGACCACACTGGCCCAGGTCATGCCCGCTCCGAAGCCCACCAGGAGCACGATGTCCCCCTTGGACAGCCGCCCGGCCGAGGCCGCGTCGCCCAGGGCCAGCGGAATGGATCCAGCCGAGGTGTTGCCGGTGAGATCCAGGACCGATGCCGTCTTCTCCATGGGAATGCCCAGGCGTTCGCACGCGGCGGCAATGATGCGGGTGTTGGCCTGATGAGGGACCAGCAGGTCGACGTCGGAGGCGCTGAGCCCGGCCCGGGCCAGGGCGGACTCGGAGGACTCGATCATGACCCGGACCGCCCGGCGAAAGACCTCCTTGCCCTCCATTCGCACGTAGCCGCCGATATCGGCTTGGAGGAGGTGACGCAGGCTGCCGTCAGAACCGAGGTTCCACCCCAGGATCTGCCCCGGACCATCGACAGCGTCGAGGACCACGGCACCGGCGCCGTCACCGAAGAGCACTGCGGTGCTGCGGTCCTGTTGGTCGGTCACGCGGCTCATGACGTCGGCGCCGACCACCAGCACGCGCCGGGCCCCGACGCTGGTCATGCCCGCCCCCGCGACCAGCGCGTACACGAAGCCCGAGCAGGCGGCGTTGACGTCAAAGGCACCACATTGAAGGCCTAGCGCATCCTGCACGGTGGAGGCGGTGGCCGGCATCTGCTGGTCGGGCGTGGAGGTGGCCAGGATGAGCAACTCGACCGATGCGGGGCTGGCGTCGGCGGCAACCAGTGCCTGGCGGGCGGCTGCGGTGGCGAGCTCGCCGGTCGTCCCGCCGATCCGCCGTTCTCGGATCCCGGTGCGTTCGGTGATCCAACGGTCGCTGGTGTCCAGGCGGGCCTCCAGCTCAGCATTGGTGACGGCCGTCTCAGGTAGGGCCACGCCCCAACCGGTCACCGCCGCACCCGTCATGGCCACAGCCGAGGAAGGAACGGTCACGCAGTCCTCAACCAGGCGATGGGCTGGCTGGCCACGAGCTGCTCACCATCGTGGGCGATGATGCCCATGACCACCCCCGAGAACCGGGAACGGATCTCCTCGCTCCCCACCGTGCCCAGTACCTCACCGACCTCCACCCGACTTCCGGCCAGATTTTCCCGCCAGCGTTCGGCAGGAGAGAAGACCCCGGCAGCGGGGCTGACGACCAGGCGCTCGGCCATGTGCAGATGCTCGCCGTCGGGAGACGCGGACGGACGAGGCGGCGATTGGGTTGCCACCTCGGCCAGCCGCTCCACGTCCTCGGGCACCGACACCGCCACCGTCCCGGTGTCGGGGACGATCCGTCGGGCCATACCCGACAACACCTTGCCGGCACCCACTTCCACCAGGTTGGTGGCGCCGTCGCCGACGAGACGCTCCACGCTCTGGCGCCAACGCACCGGGCGGCAGAGCTGCTGGAGGAGGACCGCCGCCCATTCGCCGCTCTGGCGGTGGACATCGGCGTCGACGTTGGCAACCACCGGGACA
>DASZDM010000135.1:0-10857 GCA_035942015.1 Acidimicrobiales bacterium
GGCTTCCGCTACCTGCGCACCACCCGGGGGAGCACCCCGGTCATCTACAGCCCCGATGAGTCCTTCGAGATCGGCGGCTCCAAGGTGGTACGGGAGTCCGACGCCGACCAGGCGCTTGTCGTCTCCGCCGGGATCACCCTCCACGAGGCTCTGAAAGCCGCCGACACCCTGGCCGACGAAGGGCTGTCCGTCCGGGTGGTCGACTGCTATTCGATCAAGCCCATCGACGCTGCCGGACTGCGAGCTGCGGCCAAGGCCGCCGGCAACAAGGTCCTTACCGTGGAGGACCACTGGCCCGAAGGCGGCCTGGGTGACGCCGTGCTGGAGGTGTTCGCCGACACCGACGAGCACACCCGGGTGGTCAAGCTGGCCGTCCGGGACATGCCGACCTCGGGCAAGCCCGACGAGCTGGTGGCGGCCGCCGGGCTCGACGCCGGCCACATCGCCGACGCCGCCCGCAAGCTGGCCGGGTCCTGAGCGGCGGGTCCGTGAGGGGCCTATCACCTCGCGTTCCGGGATAGGAAGCAGGCGACCGCAGCGACAACGCCAACGCGAGGAGTAGCTCATGACCAAGCTCGCCGACCTGTACCATCGCCACGGCCAGAGTCCATGGCTCGACGATCTCCGGCGGGACTGGCTGGCTGACGGCACCTTGCAGGAATGGATCGGTCGGGGGGTGCGTGGCGTCACCTCGAACCCGTCCATCTTCCAGAAGGCCATGGCCGCCGGAACTGCCTACGACGAACAGTTCACCCGCCTCTCCAAGGACGGATGCTCGGCGGTGCGGGCCTACTGGGCCATGGCGACCAGCGATGTGATCAATGCCCTCGACCTCTTTGCCCCGCTCTTCTCCGAGACCGACGGCACCGACGGCTACGTCTCCCTGGAGCTGGCCCCGGAACTGGCCCACGACACCGAGCGGTCGATCACCGCCGCCCGCCGTCTCCACGCCGACATCTCCAGGCCCAACCTGTTGGTCAAGATCCCGGGTACTGCCGAGGGTGTACCTGCGGTGCAGCGCATGATTGCTGATGGCGGGAGCATCAACGTCACCCTCATCTTCAGCCTGGGTCGCTACGAGGAGGTCATGGAGGCCTACATCGGCGGTTTGGAGGAGCTGGAGGCGTCTGAACAGGGTGCCGCTTCCCTCCCTCGGGTGCACAGTGTGGCCTCATTCTTCATCAGTCGGGTGGACGTGGAGGTGGACCGGCGGCTGGAGGCCATCGGCACGCCCGAAGCGCTCGATCTGCGGGGCAAGGCGGCCGTCGCCCAGGCCAAGCTGGCCTACCGGGCCTTCCGCCAGACGTTTTCTGGTCCCCGCTGGGAGGCGCTGGCGGCCAAGGGGGCGAGAGTCCAGCGGCCCCTCTGGGCGTCGACCTCGACCAAGAATCCCGAGTATCCCGACACCGCCTACGTCGACCAGCTGATCGGTCCGGACACCGTCAACACCATGCCGGTGGCCACCCTGGAGGCGTTCGAGGACCACGGGACGCCGGCGACCACCGTGGAGGACGGCGTAGAGGAGGCCGAGAGGCTCTTCGAGCGCCTGGACAGACTCGGGATCGACCTCGATGATGTCAGTCGCGTGCTCGAGGACGAAGGCGTGGCCGCCTTCGCCAAGTCCTTCGACCACGGCATCGACGCCCTATCGTCCAAGGCGGCCGAGCTGGCGCAGCGGTGACCGATTCCCATCCCCTCTTCGAGGGTTTGGGCGTCGGACGAGCCGCATCCCCGGCGGCCATCGTCATCTTCGGGGCGAGCGGCGACCTGACCCGCCGCAAGCTCATGCCCGCGCTGCAGACGCTCATGGCCAGGGACCAGTTGCGCGCCGGCACGTCGATCGTGGGCGTGGGGCGCAGCGATCTCGGTGACGAAGGCTTCCGTCGGCGTATGGCCGAGTCGGTGCGGTCGGCCGGCGGCGACGGGCCCGTCGACGAACGGGCGTGGTCTGCGCTCGAGGGTGGATTTCGCTATGTCAGCGGCGGATACGACGATCCCGCCACCTACAAGCGACTGGCCGAGGTCGTCGAGGATCTCGACCGCGAGCGGGGCACCGGTGGGAACCGCCTGTATTACCTCTCCACCCCGCCGGCAGTGTTCGCCGACGTGGTGGGCCATCTCGGGACCGTCGGCCTGCACCGTCCTGCGCCCGGAGGAACATTCGCCAGGGTGGTCATCGAGAAGCCCTTTGGCCACGATCTCGCCAGCGCGCGCGCCCTCGACCGGGACCTCCACGAGGTGCTCGACGAGGACCAGCTCTACCGCATCGACCACTACCTGGGAAAGGAGACGGTGCAGAACGTCCTCGCCCTGCGCTTCGCCAACTCCATCTTCGAACCGGTGTGGGATCGCCGCTACGTCGATTCCGTACAGATCACCGTGGCCGAGGCCGAAGGGGTGGGCCACCGGGCCGGCTTCTACGAAGATGCCGGTGCATTGCGCGACATCATGCAGAACCACCTTCTCCAGGTTCTGGCCCTGACTGCCATGGAGCCGCCGGTGTCGATGTCGCCGAAGGGCATCCGCGACGAGAAGGTCAAAGCACTCGGAGCCGTCGACGTCCTCGCACCGAGTGAGGTGGCGGCCGAGGTCGTTCGGGGTCAGTACCGGGCGGGCTGGGTCGGTGGGGCCAAGGTACCGGGCTACCTCGACGAGGAGGGCGTCGCGGCCGACAGCCGGACGGAGACCTACCTGGCCATGCGCCTGCGCATCGACAACTGGCGCTGGGCCGGCGTTCCCTTCTATCTCCGAACCGGCAAGTGCCTCCCCCGGCGCGTCACCGAGGTGGCCCTGCAGTTCTCCGGGGTTCCGCACCTCCCCTTCGCGCCCACCCAGGCGGCCCAGCTCAGCCCCAATGCGCTGGTGCTGCGGATCCAACCCGACGAGGGCATCACGCTGCGGTTCGGCGCCAAGGTGCCCGGTCAGACCTTCGACGTGCGTACCGTCTCAATGGACTTCTCCTACGGTGCCGCGTTCGCGGAGGAGGCTCCGGAGGCCTACGAACGCCTGCTCCTCGATGCGCTGCTCGGTGATCCGACGTTGTTCATCCGCACGGACGAGGTCGAGCAGGCGTGGCGAGTCGTCCAGCCTCTCCTCGACGCCTGGACCGAGGACCGTACGCCGCCCGCCGGCTACGACGCCGGCACCTGGGGCCCACCCCAGGCGGACCGGCTCCTCGAGAGGAATGGCCACCGATGGCGACGGCCGTGACCACCGGCGTCATCACCGTGGGGACGTGGCAAGAGTGCGACACGACCATTGCACCGGTGCTCGGCGCCCTCGACCGACTTCGCCGGTCCGACCGCCGCGGCGCGGTCCGAGCATCGTTCCTGACCCTCCTGGCGGTGGGTGGTGAGCGCGTCGAGGTCGACGAGGTGTTCGACACCGTGCACCGCCTGGGCCCGTTCCAGCCCAGCCGGGTCATCGTCGTGCGGGTGCTGCGGGGAGACCACCACCGTCTAGACGCCCGGGTCGGCGTACATCTGCAGTCACGGGGAAGTCAGTGCGTGGGCATCGACGACGTCGCCCTGGAAGTGGCCGGACCAGTGACTGCCCACCTCGATTCTCTGGTCGAACCGCTGACCTTGCCCGATCTTCCGGTCGTCGTCTGGTGTCGGGAACGCCTGCCTCCGGCACGCAGCCGATTGATCGACCTGGCCGACCATCTGGTGGTCGACACGGTGGCTGCCGGTGGCCGCTCCCGCCTACCGGCTGTCGCCCGGCTCCACCGACGGACTCCGGTGATCGACTTCGCGTGGCTGCGCCTGTTCCCACTGCGACGTCGCCTGGCCGCGAGCTTCCTCCGTCCCGATCTTCGCCGCCTGCTCGATGAGGTGGAGGCCGTCACCGTGACGGGGCCGGAGGTTGACCGAGCGCTCCTGGCCGGTTGGCTGCTCGACTGCTTCCCAGGCGCGGTGGTCGGTGAGGAAGGCGACCACGCGTCCATGTCGATCACGCTCGAGGGCGACGACTTCAGGATGTCGGTGGAGACCGCTCCGAATGCGCTCACCGCCACGCTGACCCGTGACGGCCACCAGCCGTGGCGCTCGGAGTCCGCCTGGTCACCGCCCACGACCGACGGCCTCCTGGCCGAGTCACTGCTCGGTCTTCGCTCAGATCCCGTCTTCACCCGGGCCCTTTCCCGGACCTGACTGAAGAGGGCTCGTCCTCACCCCTCGGGGGTTCGCGTGGAACGAGGAGAGGGTCCCGTAGCGTCATGGGGGTGCACGGCCCCGATCTCATCGACCTTCCGATGGAGCGCCTCGTGCACCTGGCGGCCCAGCGGCGCGACGATGCCCACGGGCGCCGGATTACGTTCTCCCCCAAAGTCTTCATCCCGCTCACCCATCTCTGCCGGGACCGCTGCGGCTACTGCACGTTTGCCCAGCCACCGCAGCGCACTGGGGCGCCGTACCTGGCTCCCGAGGAAGTCCTCGAGATGGCACGGGCCGGCGCGGCCGCCGGGTGCCACGAAGCCCTCTTCACCCTGGGTGAGCGACCGGAGTTGCGCTACCCGGTGGCCCAGGAATGGCTGCGCATCCACGGGCACGCGACCACCGTCGACTACCTCGTGGCCATGTGCCGGCTGGTGCTGGCCGAGACGGGGCTGCTTCCCCACGCCAACGCCGGTGCCCTCTCCTCCGACGAGCTGTGCCGGCTGCGTCGCGTGTCCGCATCTCAGGGAATGATGATCGAGTCGCTGCGCCACGACCTCCACGCCCATCGGGGTGCTCCCGACAAGGCGCCCGACCGGCGCCTGACCACGCTGGCGGCCGCCGGCGAGCTGGCCATCCCGTTCACCACGGGAATCCTGGTGGGCATCGGGGAAGACCGGGCCGATCGTGTGCACGCCCTGGAGGCCATCGCCGAGGCCCACCGCCGCCACGGCCATGTCCAAGAGGTGATCGTCCAGAACTTCCTGCCCAAGGCCGGCACCGCCATGCACCGGTCGGCACCGTGCCCGAGCGAGGAGCTGCTGTGGTCGGTGGCCGCGGCGCGGATGATCCTGCCCGCCGAGATCCACCTGCAGGCGCCGCCGAATCTCAGCGACGACCTCTCACCCCTGCTCGACGCCGGCATCGACGACTGGGGCGGCGTCTCCGCCGTGACGCCCGACCACGTCAACCCGGAGCGCCCCTGGCCCGAGACCGAGCGGCTGCGTGCCGTCACCGAGGCCGGGGGCTTCACCCTCGCCCCCCGCCTCACGGTGTACCCCGAGTACGGCCTCGCCCCGGTGCGCTGGCTCGACCCCGATCTGCGCTTCCCCGTCCTCGACCGCAGCGACGCTGAGGGCCTGGCCCGGGACCACCCCTGGCACGCCGGCGCCGAGCTCGCCCCTCCCGAGTTGCGTGCTCCTCCCCTCCCCTCCCCTTCATTGTCGGATGAGGAGTGTGGCGCACTCCCAATCCGACAAAGAACAAAGGGGGGAACGGCGGTCGACGCCGTCCTCGACGGGGTGGCGGCCGGCCACGAGGTCGGCGAGGACGAGATCGTCACCCTGTTCTCGGCCCGGGGGCCAGAGGTGCGGGCCGTGGCCGAGGTGGCCGATTGCCTGCGGGCCCAGGCGGTGGGCGACACCGTCACCTGGGTGGCCAACCGCAACATCAACTACACCAACGTGTGCACCTTCAAATGCCGCTTCTGTGCCTTTTCCAAGGGCCCGCTGTCGCTCAACCTGCGCGGTGCGCCCTACCTGCTCTCGATTGACGAGATCCAGCACCGGGTGACCGAGGCGATCGCGTCAGGAGCCACCGAGGTGTGCCTCCAGGGTGGGATCCATCCCGATTTCGACGGGGACTACTACGTGCGGGTAGCCCGGGCCGTCACCGAGGTGGCGCCGACGGTCCACCTCCACGGCTTCACTGCCCTGGAGGTGACCGAGGGGGCGCGCCGCCTGGGTGAGCCTCTCGGGAGCTACCTTCGCCGCCTGGCCGATGCCGGACTCAAGTCACTGCCGGGCACCGCGGCCGAGATCCTCGACGATGGCGTCCGGGCCGTGTTGTGCCCGGACAAGGTGAACACCGAGGAGTGGCTGGAAGCACATCGGGTGGCCCACGGCATCGGCCTGCGCTCGAATGTGACGATCATGTTCGGCTCGGTGGAGCAGCCCCGCCACTGGGCGCGCCACCTGCTGCGTACACGGGCATTGCAGCGGGAGACCAGAGGGTTCACCGAGTTCGTTCCCCTGCCCTTCGTCCACATGGCCGCCCCCCTCTACCTCCAGCGCCGCAGTCGGCCGGGACCGACGTTCCGAGAGGCGCTGCTCATGCACGCCGTGGGACGTATCGCCTACCGGGGGGACATCGACCACATCCAGGTGTCATGGGTCAAGATGGGACGGGGAGGGGCACGCCAGGCGCTGGCAGCCGGGGCCGACGACCTCGGCGGCACGCTCATGGACGAGAACATCTCTCGGGCCGCCGGTGCCGCCCACGGTCAACACATGAGCGGCGCGCACTTCGCCGAGTGGGTCCGGCCCCTCGGCCGGCGCCTGGCACAACGGACAACGCTCTACGGGCGCATCGCCGACCCGGAAGTGCCCGGTGAGGCTCCTCGGTCGCCCGCATCCCTGTGAGCGGGCGCCTCCCGGCACAGCGGACCGGCGATGACGAGCTCGATGGTCGGTTGGTGGAATTGCTCGACGAGGTGGGTGCGACCGAGGACCGCGACCAGCTGTTCGAGATCCTGGCCACGGCCGTTCTGCTGGCCGGCGACGGGGCCCATCGACTGAACCTGAAGATCACCAATGCCGCCCTGCGGGAGATGCGCGCGGCGTTCCACATGTTCGCCCCTTACCGCGACGTGCCCAAGGTGACCATCTTCGGGTCGGCCCGCACCGCGCCGGAGGACCCCCTCTACGCCCAGACACACGACCTGGCCGCCGAGCTCGCCGACAGGGGATGGATGGTGGTGACCGGGGCCGGGCCCGGGATCATGGCCGCCGGCATGGAGGGAGCCGGCCGGGAGCACGCCATCGGCGTCCTCATCCGCCTGCCCTTCGAAGGCGGAGCCAACCCCTTCATCTTGGGCGACGACAAGCTCATCGAGATGAAGTACTTCTTTACCCGCAAGCTCATGCTCATCAAGGAGTCCGCCGCCTTCGTCGCCCTTCCCGGGGGATTCGGGACGCTCGACGAGACCTTCGAGCTGCTCACCCTGGTGCAGACGGGAAAGGCCGAGCCTGTACCGATCGTTCTGCTCGACACGCCGGGCGGCACCTACTGGAACGGCTGGCAGCGCTTCGTCGACCGGGAGGTGGCCGGCAACGCCATGATCTCCCGCTACGACTTCTCCCTCTACCGCATCACCGACAGCGCAGCCGTGGCCGTGGCCGAGATCGAACGCTTCTACCGCAACTTCCACTCGCTTCGTTACGTCGGTGATCGCCTGGTGCTACGCCTGCGCGCCGCTCCGACCCGCGCCGAGCTGAGCGACCTCAGTGAAGAGTTCGGGGACATCGTCGACGGCCGCATCGAACGCAGTGGACCCTTCCCTCCCGAGGTGTCAGGGAAGGATCATCTCGACCTCCCCCGGATCGCCATGCGCTTCGACCGCCACGGCTTCGGTCGCCTGCGTGCCCTCATCGATGCCCTCAACGACCTGCCGAGCGCGCCGGCCTACCGTTCGTCACCACCGACCACCGCCGAGGAGGACCTCACGGTCGAGCAGCAGGACAGGGCATCACGTTGAGGGCTGGGGCTTTATGCGCTGGCGGGCACCTCGGCCACCACCGCCCCTGACGACAGCACCAGCCCGTCGCGGCAGCGGGCTTCGACCTGTCCGTCCCCGAACTGTTGGTGGTAGAGGCTGGCATAGAGGCCATCACGGGCCAGCAGCTCCTCATGGCTGCCGCGCTCGACGATACGCCCCCGGTCGATGGCGAAGATGACGTCCGCCGCTCGAATGGTCGACAGGCGATGGGCCACGGCGATGGTGGTGCGACCTCGCATCAGTGGCTGCAGGGCGGCTTGGACCAGCCGTTCGCTGGTGGTGTCCAGCGCGGAGGTGGCCTCGTCGAGAATGAGGACCCGTGGGTCGTGCAGGATGACCCTGGCGATGGCGATGCGCTGCTTCTCGCCTCCCGAGAGACGGTAACCCCGCTCCCCTACCCGGGTGTCGAGGCCGTCGGGGAACTGCTCGATGCGCTCCCAGATGTGGGCTGCCCGGGCCGCCGCCTCCAGCTCGTCGTCGGTGGCCTCGGGCTTCCCGTAGCGCAGGTTGTCGCGCACGCTGGCATGAAAGAGGTAGCTCTCCTGGGTGACCATGCCGACGAGCGCGGCCAGGGAGTCGGTGCGCAGCCGGCGGACGTCAATACCGTCGATCTCCACCGCCCCGTCGGTGACGTCGTACAGCCGGGGGATCAGGGACGAGATCGTGCTCTTGCCTGCTCCGCTCGGTCCGACCAAGGCGGCAAGCTGGCCGGGGAGCACTTCGAAGTCCACGTCATCGAGCGCCCAGGGACGGCTCGGGGCGGGCTCGTCGGCCGCTAGGTCATCAACCGCAGCGACGGGCAGCCCCTCGTCGTAGCGGAACCGGACGTGGCGGAACCGTACGTGTCCCCTCGCTTCCTCGGGAGCGATCGTCACGGCGTCGGGTGCTTCGATGATGTCTTGGCGGAGGTCGAGGTAGCCAAAGATGCGATCGAACAGTGCCAGCGACGACCGCAACTCCACCGACACCTCGAGGAGTCGACTGAACGGAAAGAACAAGCGGGTCTGAAGGGTCGTGAACGCCACGATCGTGCCGGCGGAGATCGATGCGTCGCCTCGGGCGAGGACCAGGCCGGCGACGAGGTACACCAGGGCGGGCGTGGCCGACAGGAAGGTGAAGATCACCGTGTAGAAGGACTGGCCGATCATCTGCTGGCGCACCGAGAGATCGGCCAGGCGCTGGTTGTGCTCGCCGAATCGGGCCGCTTCCTCCCGGCTGCGGCCGAACAGCTTGGCCAGCAGGATGCCGGACACGGACAGCGTTTCCTGGGTCACGGCACTGACGTCGGCCATGGTCTCCTGGGCCTCGGCGGTGACCCGTCGACGGCGCTCGCCGACCAGCTTGGACAGCCAGGCGAACAAGGGCATGGTCAGCAGCGTGAGGATGGTCAACTGCCATGACAGCACCGCCATGGCCACGAGGGCACTGGCCATGATCACGGCGTTGGAGAGGATGTCGGAGAGCGTCGACGTGACCACCGTCTGGACACCACCGACGTCATTGGTGAGCCGGGACTGGATCTCACCGGTACGGGTGTCGGTGAAGAAGCGCAATGACAGGCGTTGGAGGTGCTCGAAGAGCCGCTCACGCAGGTCTCGCATGACGCGCTGACCCACCACGTTGGCCCGCCAGGTCTGCACCAGGCCGACGGCTCCGCCGATCACCGGCAACGACACCATCACGGCCACCAGCCACACCAGTCGGTCGATGTCGGGACCGCCGCTGCCCGGCGGGAACAGGGCCGTGTCGAAGACCACTTTGATCAGCAGAGGGTTCACCACGCCGACGGTCGCTCCGACGACCACGAGGGCGACGATCGCCCCGACCTCTCGCCGGTAAGGCCCGAAGAGGTCGGCGATGCGCCGCACCGTGGTGGGCCCCGGCGTCGTGGTGGTCATGGTCGTCAGCGTACGAACACCCCGCCACCACGACATCCGACTTTCGACCGATCTTGCCTCGTCGCCAGACGTACTCCCCGCCTGCCGGCCCACCGGGGTACCGGTGGCGGGGGACACGACAGCTGTGCCGGTTCCGCCCTCGAACAAGGCACATCGGGGGCCAGCCTGCGGCCTCGATGAGCTCCCTATTCGGGGTGCCGTTAAGGAAGCTGGCACCGACCGACAAGTAGCCATACGCAACCGGCTCGAAGACCAATTGGTTGTCCTCGCGATCATCCTCCTCGGACGGCTTTCTGGAGAAGTGTGCTGAGCTGGGGAACCTGCGGCGGTGGCCAGGTGCTCTTATGCGGAGAATGACTGGTGACGAGGAGTTCTCTCGTTTCATGGCAGACCGCTATGGGCGCTCGTCCGGACCGCCTTCCTCCTCACCGCGGACCGGGGCCACGCCGAGGACCTAGCGCAGGCGACACTGATCCGGACATTTCCGGCGTGGGGTCGGCTGCACGACGCCGCGCTCCATGCCGGTTTCGGCGGCAGGTTGCAGCGGGATCGGGCGCCGTCGTAGATGCTTGTAAACATGTCGGCCCTGGTGTGAGTTAGACGACCGTGGCCGATGGCGAGCACGATCGAGGCGGGCACTGGGCGATGTCCTCTTCGAGGACTGGTACAGCGCCGAGTTCGGCAAGGCGGTCACGACTCTCCGCCTGGTGCTCGGTGACGCCCGCCTGGCGGAGGAAGCGGTGTCCGAGGCCTTCGAGTCGTTGCCGCCTGGCCGCGGGTTCGGACGATGGACTCGCCGGGGGGATGGCTCTATCGAGTCGCTCTCAACCAGGCCCGATCGTGGCTCCGGCGTCGGGGCCTCGAGCGCGGCACGGGTGAGCTCGAGGACATCGGCGCCGACGGGCGCGCCGTGGTCGAGGAGGAGGCGGCCGGCCTGACCCGGTGGTTCGCCGGCACACGGGTGCTGCCCAGGTTCCCCTCGCCCGTCGCCCCACCGAACCGGTGACACCTGGTGTCCTATTTCGCACCAGGTGTCACGAGTTCGATCGGGAGCGGCGGCATGTCACCGTCGACCGGGGCGAGCGGCCCCTCGATCGACTGCGCCGAACGCTCGATCTCGAAGTGGGGCAGGAGCCGCTCGATCCACCCCGGGAGCCACCAGTTGCGGTCGCCGAGCAGCTCCATGGTGGCCGGGACGACCACCATGCGCACGAGCGTGGCGTCGAGCAGGACGGCGAGGGCGAGGCCC
>DASZDM010000136.1:0-1630 GCA_035942015.1 Acidimicrobiales bacterium
GGCCGAACCAGGCTTCGAGAACGGACATCCTCCGGCTGCGGGCCGGTTGGGGCAGGGATCACCGGAGGAACAATGTCAGGCACGCCGTCTACAGACGACCTGAATCTCGGCGGAGGGCCATGGCGGCGGTCCCGAGAGCGACGACGCTCCTCGACAGCGAGCCTGAACGCACCGCCTCCTGCTCGTGGTGGACCACCGCAAGATCAAGCCTCAGCCTCGTCGACACTGCGTCGGGGAGGCCGGGAGTGGTAGATAAGATTTGTTATGCACCACTCGTGGAAGTCGCCGAGCTAGGCTTCCCTCGTGCGCTTCACCGCCGCCATCACCCACGAGAGCCCCTGGTGGGTGGCCCGGTGCTTGGAGGTCGAAGTCACCAGCCAAGGCGAGAGCCTAGAGGAGGCCCGGGCCAACTTGGCGGAGGCCCTGGCGCTGTACTTCGAGGACGAACCCGGCGACCTGAGCGTGGGTGAGGCGCCGATCATCACCCCCGTCGACGTCGACGTCAGCGGTTGAGTGCCCGCCTACTCCAGCTGTCGGGTGCCGAGGTGCGGACGGGCCGTCCATCGTGCCGGGTTCACCCAGGTATCCCAGCGAGGCAGCCACGCCAAGCTCCGCCACCCCGATGGCCGGGTGGTCATCGTGCCGATGCACCGGGAGCTGGCCACCGGCACCCTGGCGTCGATCCTGCGCCAAGCTCGCCTCAGCGCTGACGAGCTCCAGGAGCTGCGGTGACGTCGGGCCCTCGCCTCGTCGATGCGATCGACGACTTCCTCGTCGACCTGTCGGCGGCCAAGCCGAGCCCACACACCCTCGCCGCCTACCGGCGGGATCTGTTCGGCGTGTCCGCACGGGTGGCCGCCGCCCACGGCGTCGGGCTCGACGACCTTGCCTTGGCCGCCTTGGACAAGGCGTCGCTGCGGCGGGGCTTTGCTTCCTGGGCAGCCGACCACGCCAAGGCGTCCACCATCCGGGCCTGGAGCGCCTGGAACGCCTTCTTTCGCCACCTGGTGGCCGACGACCTGGTCGAGGGCAACCCCATGGACGGCGTAGGTAAGCCCCGGCGCCCCAGCGCACCGGTGAAGGTGATCCGCGGCCCCGACGTGACGGCCAAGCTGCTGGCCGCCGCCGCCACCACCGATGTTCGGGCTCGCCATGCCTGGCCGGAGCGCGACACCGCCCTGGTGGCGACCTTGGCCATCACGGGGCTCCGCCTCGGCGAGGCGGTGGCCCTCACTATCCGGTCCCTGGACGGGCCTCCCGGCGAGCGGCGCCTGTCCGTGGTGGGCAAGGGCGACAAGGCGCGCGTTGTGCCTATCTACCCCGCCCTGGAGTCGGTCCTCGGTGCGTACCTCACGTCCCGAGCCAGACGCTTCCCCCGCCACGACCTCGCCGGACCCGGCAGTCCCCTCTTCGTCCACCACAGCGGGAGCGCCCTCACCCACCGCCAGGTTCAGTACCTCATCGAGCGTCTCTACGTGCGGGCCGGCATCCGAGCTCAGGTCCCCGCAGGGGCGCTCGTCCACGCCCTGCGCCATACCTTCGCCACCACTGCGCTCGAGGGCGGGGCCAACGTCGTCGAGGTCCAGCAGCTGCTGGGCCACTCCTCCCTCGACACCACCCGGCGCTACCT
>DASZDM010000137.1:0-3505 GCA_035942015.1 Acidimicrobiales bacterium
CAGGTTTCTCACGTGTTACTCACCCGTTCGCCGCTAGGTCTTCCCCAGTGTTGCCACTGGTTGGACCCCGCTCGACTTGCATGTGTTAGGCACGCCGCCAGCGTTCGTCCTGAGCCAGGATCAAACTCTCCGTCGAGATCGTGCAGACCGACCGGCGAACCGGTCGACCTGGAGATCGTTGGAGAGCCGATGACGTATGGAAACCATTCCGTCATCGACTGGCACCAAGACGGACATTGGTTGTCCATTTTGATGCTTGAAAAAGGGTATTGAACGCTCACATTGCTCCCGGGCAGAGCCCGAGGGCGCGAGCGCCCGCACTCGCTTTGAACCTTCCTCTGTTCCGTTTTCAAGGAGCACCTACTGAACGCACACGCCTCCCCGGAGGAGCCGTCGGTGCGTTGTAGCCCTGAGCCTCAGTAGACTCTGCAGGTCGGTTCGGCGGTCTTGCTGCCGTGTGCCCTGCTCTGGGGGCGGATTGCCACTCTACCGGTCGGTTTACCCGACGTCAACCGCGTCCTCGCCTTCGTCCACCCGGAGCAGCCGATGCTCCCGCTTCCCCCGCCGAAGCAGGATCCAACGCTGGTGGCGGAGGTCACCGGTGGTGATGCACGGCGCGGGCCCGGCGCTGCGGTCGCCGTTCACGTACACCGCCCCCTGGGCGAGCTGACGACGGGCGTCGGCACGCGACGGGCTGAGCCCGGTGGTCACGAGAAGCTGGTCGAGCTCGACCCCCTCCTCCAGCACGTGGCGGGCGAGCGTCGAGGTGGCGACCTCGCCTTGGAGGGTGCGGTACGCAGCCTCGGGCACCGGTCCCGAACGCTGTCCGAAGAGCACCTCGGTGGCGGCCTGGGCCGCCACCGCCTCCTCGGCACCGTGCACGAGCGCCGTCACCTCGAAGGCCAACCGACGCTGCCCGGTCCGGCGCTCGGGGGCGTCGTCGTGCACGGCAGCCACGGCGTCGGCCTCCTCCACGCGCAGGAGCGTGAGCTGGAGGAGCAGACTCCGCACGTCGGCATCCTCCACCTGCATCCAATGCTGGTAGAAGGCGTACGGGCTGGTTCGCCGAGGGTCGAGCCAGACGTTGCCGCCGGCCGACTTTCCGAATTTGGTGCCGTCCGCCCTGGTCAGCAGGGGCCACGTGAGCCCGTGCACCCGCTGACCCGTCCGCCGCCGGATGAGGTCGACGCCGGCGGTGATGTTCCCCCATTGGTCAGAGCCGCCGATCTGCAGGTCGCACCCCTCGTGTTCGTGCAACCACAGGAAGTCATGGGCTTGGAGCAACATGTAGCTGAACTCGGTGAAGGAGATGCCGGACGTGCTCTCCACTCGTGCCCGGACCGACTCCTTGGCCAGCATCTGGTTGACCGTGACGTGCTTGCCGACGTCCCGGAGGAACGCCAACAGGCGCAGATCGCTCGTCCAGGTGGCGTTGTCGACGAGGACGGCCGGGTTCCGGCCCGCCTCGAAGTCCAACAGCCGGCCGAGTTGCGCCTCGATGGCCGCCAAGTTGGCGCCGAGAACGTCGGCCTCGAGCAGGTTCCGCTCCTCCGAGCGTCCACCGGGGTCGCCGATCATGCCCGTGGCCCCGCCGGCGAGGGCGATGGGGCGATGGCCGGCGAGCTGCAACCGGCGCAGGGCCAGGATCCCGATCAGGTTGCCGGCGTGGAGGCTGTCGGCCGTCGGGTCGAAACCGCAGTAGGCAGTGACCGGGGACGCGGCCAGGCGGTGGGCCAGGGCATCCCGATCGGTGCTGTCGTGGACCAGTCCCCGTGCCTCGAGATCGCCGAGCAGGTCGAACTCGGGAGCGGCCACGAGCCCATCGTCGCCCGCAACAGCCACCAGGTCCAACCGGATCATCACCGACGCCATGTGCGCTGCGCAGGCGCCAGCCGGAGCAGCCAGGGCAGCCGGTCCAGTCCAGTTCGGCAAAGCCGGCGCCGGCGGATTATCGCCGGCGCACAGAAACATTGGCCTCTCCCGCCACATACCAGCGCCAGGGCTCCTCGGCGGCGACGCTGATGCCCACCCGGGTCGTGCGGACCACCTCGACCGGTGGGGGGAACCCGTCGTCGACGACGGCGACCCCGCTCTCCCCGGTCACCAGGTCGACGCCGTCATGACGCCCGTCCAGGCCGAGGGCCTGACAGAGCCGGGCCGGGCCGGAGCACAGCTCGCGTTCCCGCTTGGCCGCCGGGCGGCGGGGCCACATCTCGGCCAGACCGTCGACCGGCCGTAGGGCCCGGAGCAGGACCGCGACTCCCTCGCCGTCGTTCCCGCACACGGCGTTGGCACACCAGTGCATGCCGTAGGTGAAATAGACGTAGAGGTGCCCGGGCGGGCCGAACATGGTGGCGTTGCGCCGGGTGGGCCCCCGGAACGCGTGCGAGGCGGGGTCGGCCGCCCCGCAGTAGGCCTCGACCTCGACGATCAGTCCCCGGCACGGTCCCGACACGAGCACCTTGTGCAACAGCTCCGGCGCCACCTCCAAGGGATCGCGCCGGTAGAACTCACGAGGAAGCGGAGTCACCGACGCGCTGGCGGTCGTCGATGAGCCTGGCTCGGAAACGACCCGCTTGGTCCGCGACGGGCCCGGGACCGGCTCCACCCGGTGTGGTCCGGCGGGTGACGGCCACGCCGGGCTGGAGGAGGGCCGCCGCCTCCGGCCCGAGGTCGGGATGGCCCGCCACCAGCTCCTCGAGCGCCTCCCCGTCGTCGAGCGACCGGCGAACCAGGCCGCCCACGACCGCATGGGCGTCCCGGAACGGCGTACCCCGCTCCACCAGGTATTCGGCCAGGTCGACGGCGGCAGCCGCAGGGCTGTCGGCGGCGGCAGCCATGGCGGCGGTGTCGAACGAGGCGCTGGACAGGAGCCCGCCCAGCGCGGCCAGGGCCAGGCGCAGCTGGTCGACGGCGTCGAACAGCGGCTCCTGGGTCTCCTGGAGGTCGCGGTTGTAGGCCAGCGGGAGGCCCTTCAGCGTGGTGAGGACACCAGCCACGTGGCCGACCAGGCGGCCGGTCTTGCCCCGGGTCAGCTCGGCCACGTCGGGGTTCTTCTTCTGGGGAAGCATCGACGACCCGGTGGCCCAGGCGTCGTCGAGACGGACGAAGCCCACCTCCTCACTCGACCACAGCACCACCTCCTCGCCCAGGCGGGACAGGTGCACGCCGAGGAGGGCCAGGGCGAACAGCGCCTCGGCCACGAAGTCCCGGTCGGACACGGCATCGAGGCTGTTCTCGAAGCGCCCGGCGAAGCCGAGGTCGGCGGCCACGCCGTCGGGGTCGAGCGGCAGGGACGACCCGGCCAGCGCGCCGGCACCCAGCGGAGAGACGTCGAGGCGACGGCGGGCATCGCAGAGGCGGTCGACGGCGCGGGCCAGGGCCCATCCGTGGGCGAGAAGGTGGTGGGCGAGCAGGACGGGCTGGGCCCGCTGCAGATGGGTGTAGCCGGGCAGATAGGCCTCGCCCGCCTCGACGGCCCGGTCGAGCAGGACAGTCTGAACGC
>DASZDM010000138.1:0-7977 GCA_035942015.1 Acidimicrobiales bacterium
AGGACCCGCGTCGCTCATGCGGGCCGAGCTTCGTCGTCGTGCAGGGGTAAGCTCGAAGCGTCACGGGCTGTGGCGCAGCTTGGTTAGCGCGCTTGACTGGGGGTCAAGAGGTCGGGAGTTCAAATCTCCCCAGCCCGACAAAGAAAGTGCAGGTCAGGAAGGTGGAGCCGCTCACGGTTGCCCAAGCGCCTCACCGGTCGTCAGCGGTCTGTCAGCGCGATTGCCAAGGACGGCGTCCATGACAGCGGCGGCGCTGGTCTGCATGTGCGGCAGAACGTGGGCGTAGACGTCTTCGGTGATGCCCGTAGAGGCGTGGCCGAGCATCTCTGACACCACCTTCACCGGCACCCCGTTCGCCAAGGCATGGGTGGCGGCGGCGTGTCGAAGATCGTGAAACCGGATCACCGGCACCCCTGCCTCCTTCGCCAGCCGGCGCAGGTGCCAGCGCAGGGTCTGCGGGTGCAGGGGGCTCCCGTCCTCGCGGGTGAACAGAAGGCCGGAGTCGATCCACGCCTTGCCCCAGGCCAGGCGCTCCTCGAGCTGGCGCCGGCGTGCGCTCGCAGGGTGGACACCGTCTCCGGGCCCAGCCCGATGGTGCGGGCCCGGTTGGCCTTCGGCGTCCCCTCCTCGACGGCGTAACCAACGGAGACCCGTCCCCGTCGTACTGAGAGACGTCCGGCCTCGAGGTCGACGTCCTCCCACCGCAGACCAGCCGCTTCCGACCGGCGGAGCCCGGTGGTGAGCACCAGGCGGAACACGCCGTAGAGGCGGTCGTCTTCAGCATGGTCGAGGAAGCGACCCATCTCCTCGGCCGACCAGACCTGCATCTCCTCGGCGCGCTCCTGCGAAGGTCGGACCCGTTTGACTAGACGGGTCATGGGGGAGCGAGGCAGCAGGCCCTCTTCCACGGCATCACCCAGGCACTTCGACAACGCCACGTGTGTCTTCGAGAGGCTCGACTCGCTGAGCCCGCCTGAGCTCTTCCGGCGCCCGTTGGCGCGGAGGTGGGCGTAGAGACGGGTGACTTCGCCTGCCGTCAAGTCCCGCAAGCGCAGGCCGCCGATGTGGGGGAGCACGTAGTAGGTCATTTGGTCGCGGTAGCACTGCACCGTTGCGGGCTTCAGTCGGTGCAGGCTGGGGAGCCACTGGCCCTCCACGTACTTGGCCAGCGTGATCTTGGAGGGCTCGACGTGGGTGCTGTCGTCGAAGCCCGCTAGCGCCTCCGCAAGCGCGGCCTCGGCCTCGCGTCGAAGCCGGAACCCGCCCTTGCTGATCGTGCGCCGCCCGCCCTCCCGCCGAGGGTCGGTGATCATGAACTGGTAGGTCCAGCTCTCGCCGCGCTTCCGGATTGTGCCCTTCATGGCTGCTCCTCGTTTCTCGCTGGGCTTGTTGCACCTTCTCCAAGGCCGGCGGTGGTCCGTCCGAGCAGGCCTCGCTCTCGCGCCTTGGAGACGTACCGCGCTGCGGTGGAGTGGCTGACCTTGAGCTCATCGGCTACCCCCAGGGTGGGAGCGCCGTCCTTGACGTGACGCCGGTAGATGGTGGCTACCTCGCGGAGCAGCTCGTCAGTGATCCGACGGCGCCGACGTGGAGCCGTCTGTTGGCGGATGATCGCTTGCACCTCGGCAGGAGCCGAACTTCCGCCAACCACGAACACCTTGGAGGTGTCAACGTCTCCCCAGCTCGGGTGAGAGAAGTCCCAGATGAGTGAGCCGTTGGCCATGAGGGCTGACGCCAGGGATGCGACAGGTACATCGCGAAGCATGTCCCTGGTAATCGGAGGGCCTCCATCGATGGATCGAAGCGACACCATCTCGCAGACGACGGCGCCTTCACGCACGCCACCTCGTGGCAGTGTCTGGTGGAGGAGGGCTACCTCGACCTGGACGGGACAGGCGGTGCCAAGCGGTTGCGGTCTGTGCGTGAGTTCCGCGAGGAGCCTCTGGTTTACGAGCAGGAAGAAGCGTTCTGATGGCGCTTCGGGAGCCGTGGGCCATCGAGTTGCAGGTGGGGGAGAAGGGACCACCTGACCGAGAGTTTGCCGAGCCGGCTGGGAGGGGTCCGTTCCCGCCCGTTCCTCGGATGCCGTTCCCCGTTCCTGGTCCGTTCTCCGCAGGGAACCGCAGGTCAAAGGCCGTTTCCCTCGGTTCCGGGCCAAAGGCGGCCGGACTTCGTTCCCACGTTCCCCCCCTATAGGGGGAACGGGACGAACCGCCGAGGCTGGTTCCCAAGCGAGCCCGGTGACCATGTTGCCGTCGAGCGGAGAGTCATCGACACGCGCTCTCGGCACGACGCACCCACCGACGCCGGTAGTGACGGATGCGCTCTTCCCTCCACCAGCGGGCCACCGCTTGGGAGACGCGGCGCTCAGGCATCGGGGTCGGGGTCCCAGCCTTGTACGACTGCTCAGTGGTCATGTTGGCGATGCTCATGCTGCTCCTCGTCTCTGCTGGGGGGTCCTACCAAATGCCAACCCTTGGCCAGGGACTCCCGCGGTTCTCGGCGTCCTGGGGCAACAACTTGATGGGCGGCTTCGCTGGGCTGAAGAAGTGCATCCCGGAGCAAAGATGATGCGTACGAGACAGTGCCTCTCCGTGGAGTACTTGCTCTCTCGCCTGAGACCTCGGACACTTGAGTACCTCTCCAGAGTCGGCTGCGTTTGTGCTGGGTCAGAGGGCCTTTCCAGCCACCGTGTCAGCGGGTTGTCAGCAATGACGACGGCCACCACCGAGGATTGGAGGCCGGCACGGGGCTACTCCTGGCCTCCGTTCCAGCCCGGTCACACCGTCTCGCGCCGTCATGGCGTGTGGTCGCAGCGCACCTGGGAACCGCTAGCCGAAGACCTGGTGAGCGGTCTGCTCGAGGACAAGCCCGACCTCGTCGGCTACCCCGAGGTCGTCGCTGCATGGGCCCGGGCCGAGGCCCGGTGCATCCTCCTGGACGAATACCTCGTCGGCCGCTTCACCGACGGCGACGAGAAGTCCGAGAAGGTCCTGCGCTTCGTCGCCCAGTTTGAGAAGTTGGCGCATGATCTACGGCGAGAGCTGGGCCTGACACCGGGCAGCGAAGCTGACCTGGCCCGCTCCCGGGCTGAGGCGATCCGGGGAGAGGTCGACCTCGAGGCGCTGATGGCCCGCGGTCGGGAGGCGCGGCTGGCCGCCGAGCAGCGCCGAGCCCTTGCAGCCGACGAGAGATCTGCCGCTGATGTAGGCGGCGAAGGTTCCGTCAGTCCCGGCGTCGGTCACGCCGAGCTGGCGGTCGGGGAGGGTGGGGACCCTAGACCTCACCCTCCCCCCCACTCATGAAGCGGTTGACCGCAGGGCTGCGATCGAAGCCTGGCCCTCGCGACTCGCCGAGGTGCAGGCCGGTCTCACCGACGACAACCTCCAGCGCCTGTGTTCCCTCCTCGATGTCGTCGATCACTGGGTCGTCGATCGGTGGGAGAAGCCACGCCACGACGACCGGATGACCACCTTCGCCAACATGCGAGCCGAGGCACGAGAGGCGAATCGGTTGGTGTCGTTGTCGATCAGGGCAAGGCAGGTTGAGGTAGGGCGGGCCAACGGTGCCAGAAGGACCGAGGACCGGCCTGTGCCTTCGCCTGCACCTCTCTCGGCCGCCGGAGCGGTAACTGCAGCCCAGGGCGTAATCACCGAGGCGCAGCCGGTCTAATGCATGACCGAGTCTGGACGGTCCACGCTGCTTGTCGCAGCACGGACCCGGCCACCTTCTTCGTCGCCCGAGGCGACCTCGCTGCCACGACGGCGGCCAAGGCGATCTGTCGAGACTGCCCGGTCCGGGTCGACTGTCTGCTCGAGGGACTCCACAACCGGGAGGAGTTCGGCATCTGGGGTGGCGCTGGTGAACCCACACGCCGAGCCCTTCGGAGGCTGAAGGCCGACCACTACCGCTTCAACCCCGACTGCGACTCCTGCTTCTGCTCGGCGGTTCGGGATCACTTCGCTCGCCTCGATGGGCAGACCTGCGACGGTCCCTTCCACACCGCCGGGCCCGACGCCCGCCATGGCTTCGCCAGCACGTACAGCCGGGGCTGTCGCTGCGACCCCTGTCGGGCAGCCAAGCAGGCGTCGATGGCGAACTGTCGTCGCCGGCCACAAGCGACAAGCGAGACATCCCAATGAGCGAGGCCCTCGATGTCCTGGCCGGTTTGGTCCTCGAGGATGGCAGGCGCTGGGGTGAAGCTGCTGAGCCCTGGCAGTGGACCGACGCCCAAGCCGTCCTCGACCCAGGGCATGAAGACCCACGCTCGCACTTCCTGACCCGACCACGAGGAAGGTCAAAGACGAGCGACCTCGGCGGGGTGGCTACCGCCGCCCACGAGCGCAAGGAGGAGGAGGCGGGACTGCGGAACACGATCGCCCAACACAAGCCGTCGGGCTACCGCTGCTCGGTGATCGCAGACGCCTGGGTCCCCGTACTCGCGGAGCGGCTGGCCGAGGAGAATAGGGCAGAGCTCGAGCCTCAGCTGGCGGGGCTCTCTGCTGAGGTGCGAGAGAAGACGCTGCGCACCGTAGAGAGAGACGCTGAGCGCGAGGCACGAGACCGCGTCAGCGGGCTGTGGCGCCAGCTGGACGGCGAAGCGGCCGAGAAGGTGAATGCGGCGCAGGCTCGCCTGTCGGCGCTGACCCTCGGAGCCGATCCCGCATCCAGTGCGATCCGCACAAGCGAGAACTCCAGCCTCGAGGAGGGTCGCCGCCGGGGACGCGAGCACCGAAAAGCACGGGAGGCGCGGGCCGATGCCTTCACGTCGTTCCGGAGCATCGGATGATCGGAGACATCACTCCCAACATCAGGTCGTCGGTGAACCGCGTGACCGCACACGGTGGACCGAAGATGGGGATCCGGTCACCAGCGCCAGAGCCAACTCGATCGTGGACGGCTCCAGGGGGGCCAACCTCAGCTAGCTGACGAAGCACTAGGTGATGAACGCCGCTATTGCAGGCAATACCCGAGGAGGTATCATCCGCAGCAACTGAGCAGGAGGTCGAAAAAAATGGGTCTGGCGCGAAAGCTGGCGGTTGCCGCGGTGCTGACGCTCGTCTCCACCGCCACACTGGTGCCAACGGCGGCGGCCACGCACGTGGGGTGTGGGACCGTCATCACCAGGAGCACGTCGCTTGACAGCGACGTCGGGCCGTGCCCGTCGACGGCGATCGTCATCCGAGGCGACAACATCAAGGTCGACCTCAAAGGCCACCGGGTGTTCGGGACGCCCGACTCCGGCGAGGGCCCGGGCATCCTGTCGAGGAACAACCGCGGCGTGCAGATCACCAACGGCACCGTGTCCGACTTCGACGCCGGGATCGCAATCGAGGGCGGCGGCAACAACAAGGTCATGAATGTCACGGCACGGGACAACATCGGAAATTCGGCGACCGGTGACTACGGCGACGGCATCCTCATCGCCTCCTCCGTCGACAACCTCCTCCTGAAGAACCAGGCCATCCACAACGGACCGTTCAGCGGGATCGGCGTCTACCAGCGGGCCGACTCGGACCACCCCAATACGCCTGGAGGGCCGGCCACGGGCAACACGATCAACCAGAACCTGGTGCTGGACAACAACGTCTGTCGTACGCCCAGCGGCCCCTGTGACAACGACGGGATCCGGTTGGAGCCGGGAGTCAGCAGCAACATCGTCGTCAACAACGTCGTGAGGGGCAGTGCCCTCGACGGCATCGCCCTCTTCCGGACCGCCAACGAGAACGTTGTGCGCCACAATACCGTCGAGGAAAATGGATTTCATAACGTGGGCCACCGCAAGGGCGACGGCATCCGAGTCTTTTCCGACCGCAACGAGGTCACAGACAACTTGTTCTTCCGCAATGCGGGCGCTGGCATCGCCGTCGGATTCGTGACGCCGCGGGGAGTTCTGCGCCCTGCCGTCGAGAACCGCATCATCACCAACAAGACAGGTGGGAACCTGCGGTTTGACCTCCACGACCTCAACCCCGACTGCGACAACAACGTGTGGCAGGCCAACACGTACGACACTGCGTTCCCTGCCTGCACCACCGCCCCGTAAGAGCACGGCCTCTTCAGGCACCAAGTCGTCGTCGTCAGCGTTCCAAGCTGGAGGGCCCAGGGGTTCCTGAGTTTCAACGGAGAGGCGACTCCGAGCAACGGCACGGCTGACGCAGAGCCAGAGGACTTCGAGCCACCGAAAACGCCGAAGAGGCGGGCCCCCCCCAGGGCCCGCCTCTTCGCTCAGTTGTCGGCTCGCCGGTACCGAAGGGTTAGCCGGCGGTGGAGATCTGGTCGTTGACCCGGGTGAACATGCCCGAGATGCCGTTGCCGAGCAGCTCGAGGATGACGATCGAGGCGACGGCGATGAGGGCGACGAGCAAGGCGTACTCGACCAGGGCGGCGCCCTTCTCGTCGGAGTTGAATCGGGCCTGGAGGTAGCTGACCATGAGGTGGAGCTGGGTCATCATCGGAAGGTTCTCCTTGGGGTCTCGGCCCCTGGGGGCCTCCGTTGTTACCGAGAGGATCGGCAGCTGACTAGGACTCCTGATAGGCCGAACGGCCCTTTGAGAACGGACATCCTCCGAGGGAGCTGACCCGCCCGGCCACTGAGAACGACCATCGTGTCTCTGTGGTTGCACCCTCAAAGGTGCCTGGCAAGTCCATCGCGGTGGATTTGCCGCCAAATGTCCGTCGCGGTGGACTTAGCGAACCTTCCACCGCGCGGAACAGGCCCCCCCTGCCTTCCACCGCGGTGGAAGGCCTCGCCGGATGTGTCATCGTGAACTCGACGGGCGGTCTCGCAGGGGGGGAGCGAGCCTCCCGTCAGGGGGCAGGTTGAGCACCGAGCCTGTCCCCTTACTTCTTGGTACCGCACGCGCAACGGCCCCCAGCCGGAGCCGGGGGCCGCAGGTGTTCCATTTTGGAACAAGGTCAGTTGTCGTCTGTTCTCAGGGCCCTTGCGCGGACCTCTTCGAGTATGAGCTCTTTGCTCTCGTCGTCGAGATGTGGCCAGTGGCTCATCAGAGCGTCCCAGTGCTCGTCGCGCTGGTCGTCACTCATGTCCCACCGCCGCAGGCTCTCTCGTGGTGCCACGGATGGTGTTTCCGGCGGCGTCTAGAGCAGCAGCCACTACCCGCATAGCGTCGGCTACGTCATCAATGCGACGACGCTCGGCGAGGCTCCGTTCCTCGAGCTCGCAACGCTAGGCCTCGAGGCGAGCCAGCCGTTCCTCGATGGGCTCCTGGGGAGCAGTTGATCCGTTGTCAGCCTCGGGCGGACGCGTAGCGTCGGACATCATCGGCACCTCCTGGGGTGTCGGCCAGGCCCGGGGGTGTTTGCGGCACCGCCCGGGCCACTCGGTTTTCTCATCTGGGATCGGCCCAGACGCAAGAGTGAGTTCTGATCGCCAGGACCTAACGGGGAGGCGGCCATGGACGAGTACTTGGCGCAGTGCGATGAGTTCGGCGGAGGGTTGAACAACCTGGGGACCTGGCGAGAGCTGCGCTCGCTGCTGAGTCGACGAAACGGTTGGCGCTTCGAGGTTGCCAACACTCCTCACCCGACGGCTGCTTGGTGCTTCGGCCTAGCCGGAGCTTGTCGCTTCATTGTCACCTTGGTCCAAGGCCAGGTCTGCCTCTACGTGCACGAAACTGACACCGAACACTTCTTCTCGTCCGTTGAGGATCTCGGGGCGTGGCTAGAAGAGAACGAGGAGCACTTCCGGGGCTTCACGCCGCTCCAAGAGGAACTCATGGACTACCTCCTACCGCTCCAGGTGGAGAAGTGGGTGACCGAGGGGGAGGAGTAGCCCGGTGTTGTCAGCGCGATGTCAGCGTAACCCTGACCAGGAGGTTGACGTCCCAGGGAGTGGTGTAGAAGCCGGGGTCCACCGCTGAGGTGGGCCACCGGGTGATCTTTGGCTTGACCGCCAAGTCGAGCCGCAAAGGAGAACCCGGTGACCCTCACCCAGTCTGACGTGACCGAGCTGCT
>DASZDM010000139.1:0-6246 GCA_035942015.1 Acidimicrobiales bacterium
GGTCCTGGTTCGCCTCCTCGACGGCCCTCAGCGCTTCGCCCAGCTGGCGGCGGACATCCCTGGCGTTTCCCGGAGGATGCTGACCGAGCGGCTCCGGGAGTTGGAAGCAGCGGGCATCATCGTGCGCCACGTCGACGCCGGTCCACCGATCTCAGTCAGCTACGCCCTCGCCGAACAAGCCGACGAGTTGGAGGCCGCCCTTCGTGCCTTGAAGGCGTGGGCTGCGACCAAGGCCAGCTGAGCAGCTGCCCGTTCTTGCTTGCTGACAGTTGGCTGCGCACGGCCGCTGACATGGCGCTGCGCATGAGTGCTGTCATTTCGACCGCGGCACGACAGGAACGACACGGCGTGTCAGTACGAACGACAGCCCGGCGTCAGTGGTTGCGACACGTGCTGTCAGCGCCCGGTCTCACCTGGTGCCATCGTCTTTCCAGCGGCACGGCAGCCGACAGCGATGATCCGGGAACCGTCAGGTGGCTCTGGTGCCGTCGACGCCCAGTTCTTGTAGGACATGACGTGCTGGAAACCGGCGCCACGGAGGGCAGCCAGGACCTCGTCGACGGGGACGATCGCCAGACGATGGACCATGGTCAGCTCCTCGCCGGCGGGCGTGCTGAACGTATCGGTGTGCGTCCATGTGCCGCGAAGCCGGTCGATGTCATGTCGCGGGGCTCGGCGGACTCGGATGCCGTCCACGGCAGCCTCCGACGGTTGCGGCTCCCGGTAGTGGCTGAGGATCCACTCGAAGTTCGCACCTTCCAGGCACGACCACGCCCCCGGGACGTAGGGAGCGGGCAACCCGGGAAAGCGCATCAGCGCGCTCATCGGCAGTGAGGAGATACCACCAGGGGCCTCCGACGGCCACGACGAGGTCGAAGGTCTCGACCGCTTCAAGGTCGCCGAAGCCGCCAGCGACCACCTCGACGCCCAGCGTCCCAGCTGCGACGCGGCGAGCCTCGGCGAGGTTCTCGGGCTGCGGATCCATCCCGACTACCTCCCACCCGAGAGCGGCCAGCGGTTTGAGGAGGTGGCCGGTGCCGCAGCCGAGGTCGAGCACGCGGAGCTGGCCCTCGAGATTGAAGGACCGGACGAGCCGGGCGAGGAACGGCACCTCGACCGGCGGCCCGCCACCGTAGAAGGCGGCGTAGCAGGTGCCGTAGGTCAGGCGGGCCATCGTCCGGCCTTTGTCAGTTGACTCGAAGCCCGTACGAGACGACGCTGGTGGCGTAATGCCCTTCCGTTAGGTCTGAGACGACCCTCGCTGGCCGGCGACCTTCGGTCGCTCGCCCCGCCGCCGGTACCCCCGGCGATTGCGTCGCGCCCGTGCGCCTCCTCCCCCGCTCGTTCCTGTCCGGATCGAGCGAAGGGAGTCCTACCTTGCCGAGGCGCTATCGCGCCCCATTCGTGGCGCTTACGTGCGTGCTGGCGACCCAGCACCGCGGGATCGACGTCCATGCGGCCATCACCTCCGGGCGTGTGCTCGTCGACGGCCGGCTCATCACCAACCCAGCCGCCCGCGTTCGCCGCGACGCTGCCGTGCGGCTCCTGCCAGAGCGGCGATTGCGAGGCGAGGTCAAGCTTGCCCATGCCCTTGGAGCTCTGGAGGTACCGGTCGCCGGGCGGGTGGCCCTCGATGTCGGGGCCTCCGCCGGTGGCTTCACCGCCGCACTGCTGAATGCCGGGACACGACGTGTGTATGCCGTCGATGCCGGTGTTGGCCAGCTGCTGGGACGCCTGCGCGCCGACCCTCGCGTAGTGAACCTCGAGGGCTACAACCTCGGGGAGCTCAACGCCGAACTCGTCCCCGAGCGGCTGGGCGCCGTCACCATGGACCTTTCTTACCTCCCCCTGGCTGATGCACTGCCCCAGCTCTCCTCGCTGGAGTTCACTCCCGACGCCCAGCTCCTGGTGCTCGTGAAGCCCACCTTCGAGTTGCGCCGGCCTACGCTGGTCCATCGCCCGGAAGACGTGCAGACCGCCGTTGACGTTGTTTCGGTCGTCCTCCGGCGCTGTGGGTGGACACCGGTTGGGACAACGCCGGCCCCCCGCACTGGGCGGCGTGGTGCCGTCGAAGTTTTCGTTCACGCCACCATCGCGTCGGCGCCGGCATGATCCCACTGGGGGGTGCATGACAAGCACGACCGCCTCTCGAGTCTGGGGGCTTTGCTTCGCGGAACGTCAGGGCCCGTTCGACTGCCATTTCGGTGGCGCCGCCATTGTCACCTTTCTAGTCGCTTCACACGCCGGCCTTGCCAACGCTGGACGTCGTGCCCCTGTACGAAGACACCGAGGCCGGGCTCGTGCCTCGTCCCGCGGCGGCCTTCGCCTACCTGCCGCAGATAGCGCGGGCGCTACGGGCCTGGTCGACCGGGGCGGAACTACGGTCGTCACTGTGGCTGGAGTCGACTATCGGGACCGTGCCGGTGACTACAGGACCGCTCGCACGCCTCCGGCCGCGGTGCTCGCGGCGTGGCATGAGGTCATCGAAGACGTTGATCCACCGGCGCCGGCCCGCGTGCTCGATATCGGTGCCGGTCCAGGCGGGTTCCTCGCACTGCTATCGCGGTGGAGCCACGGGCCCGTGGTCGCCGTCGAACCGTCCGCCGCGATGCGCACCGAGGCAGCCGCGGCGGGCGTGGGCCAGGACCATCCCTACGTGGCCGGCGTCGCCGAGGCCCTCCCGCTCGCCGGCGGCTCCTTCGGCTGCGCGTGGCTGTCGACGGTCGTGCACCAATTCGACGACCTGACGGCTGCTGCGGCCGAGGTGCGCCGCGTCATCGCCCCCGGCGGTCGGGCATTGATCCGAGGGTTCTTCAGTGACATCGACGTCACGGGGCTGCTCGCGTTCTTCCCGGGGATCGAACGGTCCGCCCGGTCATTTCCCTCAACGACCTCGGTCTCCTCCGCGTTCGAGTCAGCAGGCTTCATCGTGGACCGGGTGGTCGATGTCGTTGAGCCGTGGCGCTTCCACCTCGACGCCTGGGTTGATCGCGTGCATCGCATCCGCCACGTCGACTCGATGCTGCGGTCCCTCACCGACACCGAGTTTGACACGGGCGTCCGCTCGGTCCTCGCAACCTTCGGTCCGGAAGACGGTGCTGTGCCTAGCGACCTCACGCTGCGGCTCCTCGTCATGCGCTGAGCAACCAATGGCAAGCGCTGCAATCCTTGGCCCGACGGAGCCGGCGCCGCTCGCGAGCGGGCCCAAACTCCCGCGATGTCGCCGGCTTTCCTCAACACGCGCCTCTCACCGGCACCGATGAGATCGGTGCACAGGCGGCCGGTCCTGCTCGATGGCTGGTCCACGGGTGCCTGCATCCGATGAAATATGCGGCAGTATGCCGGTGGAGCCGCATACTCCTGCGACGCATGCTCTCCCCGTTGTACGGAGGTACACGGGTTGGGGTGCGAGCGGTGCGGATGCGCTCGAGCCTGGTAAAACGCCGGACGGCCACCGCCCAGCGTCTCGACTGCCTCGTCCAGCTGCTGGGCCGTCGTGTGGCGCTGCCCTGGGCACCGGCAGTACACCAAGAGCGCCCTGGCGGTGCTCGAGCGCTACGTCGATCCCAGGGACTCAAGAAGAGTTGGGCCGTACGCCGCTGCCGCCTGAGCGAGTCGGACTTAGAGTGGATCGCATGGAGGCGCAGCGGGCTCCGTTCTCGGCGTTTGTTCCGCGCGGGCCGCTCGGCATCGTCATATGGGTAGCACTGACGCCGGCGGTCATGATCTCCTTGGCAGCGGTGGGCATCCCACCCGTCGTTACCGTCATCACCGCGCCCCTCCTCACGCTTCTAGCGCTGATGGTCATTGGCTTCTTCGTTATGCACGCGAAATGGCGCAGGGAAGGCCCAGGTGACAATCGCCGACCTCCAGACGGCGCAGGCGATCGCGAGCCACGCCACCCTCGCCCCTCCGGAGGAGCAGCGGCGGCGGCAAAGGAAACACCGACTACCGGCGGCTTGCCTTGACATGAGTTGGGACTCATGGGCCTCGTCCCGCCGCACGCCCCCGGGCGGCGTTGCCCAGCGCTTCCGAGGTCGCCGGCGCGCTCTGCGTTGTGGACGACCCCCTTCGCTGCTTGTAACCCGGTTTGGTGGATGAATTGTTGGCCACTTTCGCGCCGTTACTGAGGGCACCTCCTCTACGCCGCCTTCTGCCTCATGTCCGCCCGCTGCCACCGGATCTGAATCCCGGGGGTCACTCCCCGATGGCGACCGCAGCCAGGGCAATGGCGCCTCCCGGGTGGAGACCCTCGGGTCAGCGTCTCGTCCGTGCCCAGCCGGTGGGCTACGACGTCGCCGGCGTAGAGCAGGAACAGCCAGCGGCTGTCGAGCGAGAAGGTGAAGGCAATGCCGTGGCCCACGACGGCGGGGTGAAAGGCGACGACCTCACCGTTGGCCACGTCGACCAGGGCCATGCGGTGGCGCCCTTCGGTCACCATCCTCACGGCAACGGCCAGCCACCGGCCGTCGGGTGAGAACGCTGCCGGGGACAACGGCTCGAAGGTGATCTCGGCCGCCGGTGGTACCTCCACGTCGCTGCCGGTGCGGACATCGGTCAGGTGGAGCCCGCAGCGCAGGGCCTCGCACGACAGCCTGGCCAGTGTGTGACCGGAGCCGGCCAGCGGAAACCCGTGGCCGATGGCCCGTGCCTCGCCGGTGTCGGGATCGTAGAAGGTGAGGCTACCGAGCGCCTCGATGACCAGCCCACCGTGGACGGCGACCATGGAAGAGCCCGCGTTGGGCGCCGGCATGAGGAACCGTCGGCCTGTCTCGTGACCCTCCACGCTCAGCTCCCGCCCCTCCACCTTGTCCTCGACGTGGGTCATCAACCAGACGTGACCGGGCCGGTCCGAGGCAACAGGCCAGTCAGCTGCACGATCTTCGGTGAGCACGACGGAATCATCGTCTGGCGCCGCCGACACGGCGATCGCACCGCCCGAGGTCTGCACGACGGCGGCGCCCCCCACTGGCCAGGCGCCGTGGTAGCCGTCGCGGGCCGCCACGGCTACCGAGCGCACGGCGCCGGTGTCCAGGTCGGCCACCAGGATCTGCGACTCTGTCACCACCACCAGCGCCGCACCGATGGGCTCGGGCAGGAGTTGACCCATGGCCGGCCGCTCGCCGAATGGCGTGGTCGTCGTGGTCGCCGGCCGCCGAGCAGTGGTTGTGGTGGCGATGGCCTCACGTTCCCCGTTGCCGCCTTCGTCTCGATCCCCGAGGAGGACGAGCGCGGCCACGAGCGCCACCGCACCGGCGAGCAGCGCGGCTCTCCGGGCCCGGGCCCGGGCCGGCTCGACCGTCGTCGCCCCGACGGGCTCGGGGGACGGCTCCTCCGGCGCCGGATGGAGCTGCTCGTCGGCAACCGGGAGCGGGGCCAGGAACAGGTCCCTCTTCGGTCCGCTTCCCCCCGGCGCTGGATCGGGCACGGGCGCTCGGACCGAAGAAGGGGATTGGGCATGCTCACCGGCGACCATCCTCGCGCCGTCCCGGGAGTGTGGCGAGGGACGTTCGGCGCAGGTCGCGCCCCGGCGGGCCCGAACTCGCCGAGCGAAGCCTCGATGCTGGCGATGTCGGCTACAGGTGAGGCCGCCGCCCACCTGGAGGGTCGGCCGTCCGGTGTCTTGCGCAATTCGCTGTCAGCAGGCGGGAGGTTCTAGGTGTAGGGGCCTGGCCCGATCAACGCCTTCGTCGGCGCCCGGGCTGAGCGTCGCCATCCGCCCGACCTCATACGGGTTTGTGGCCATGGTCACCGCGCGAAGCAGGCAGGGCCGCTGGGCGGTGCCTCACGCCGGTCGTCAGGCCACAGCACGGTGGCGTTCGCTGCGGCCGCCCTGAGTGGATCGGCGGACAGGGCCACCCGCGTCTCGGGCACCTCCCTCGAGGGCCACTCCACCACCAAGGCCAGCGGCCCTTCCGGTGGGAGGGGCCAGAGCCACAACGCCGCCCGCCAGGTGCGACCGCCGCCTCCACCACGCCCGAGGCTGAGTACGGGCCCATCGGGAGTGCCGTCGTCGCTCGAGCGGAAAGGTCGGAACCTCCGTAGGTGGCCTTAGACCCATCGGAGAACTGGAAGCCGAGCCGCAGCACGTCCGACGGGGCGTCACCATGGCGGGACAGGGGGCGGCGGAAGAACGGATCCAGCTCGTAGTCCGGCTGCCGGGTGCGCACGGTCATGTGGAACTCCACGCCCGTGGGGTAGGCGACGAATCCGTCGGCGGTGACGGCGACATCCGGTCCCCGCACC
>DASZDM010000140.1:0-20041 GCA_035942015.1 Acidimicrobiales bacterium
TTCCTTGAGCCGCGCGGGCTTGACGCCATCGCGTCAAAACTCTCTGACGCCAAGTGGACCTACGCCGCCACCGGAGCGCTCGGCACCCAACGGTTCGCACCAATCACTCCTGCTCGCCAAGCGGCGATCTACACCGACGACATCGCCCGAGCGGCAGCGCGCCTTCGCGTTCGTCCGACTGACACTGGCTCCAACGTCGTGCTGGCCGAACCTTGCGACCCGGGTCGTCTTCGATCGCTCCACGATCCGGGACGACGTACGGATAGTCGCTGCATCGCAGCTCGCCGTCGACCTCCTCACGGGGCGGGGACGGGATCCCTCGGAAGGAAATGACCTCCTCCATTCGATGCGCAGGAACGAGAATGCCTGGCGTGCCTGACCCGCTCTACGTCCGAGCCCGTGCAGCACTGCTCGACGCCGTCGAGTACGTCGCCGGTGCACTCTCGGAAGCCGTCGCCTAGCCTGGATCCACCGATCGGCTCCTGGCTGAGGCCGTGATCAGCGCCAACGTGACTGCGTCATCCCCGTGCGCGTGCATGTCGATTCTGGAACGCGTCGAGCCACGGGCGTGGCGACTGGTCGGGTTGTCAGCGCCTGGTGATCTTCTGCGGTGCGCCGCCCGCTGGAGTGGGCTCAGCCGGGGGCCGGCTGGAGTGCGCGCAGCACGGCGAGGCGCCGCATGAACCAGTGTCGCCAGGCCAGCGGAGCGGGCACCGCAGGATGAGCGTGCCGTGGTTGACCAGCCGGGCGGGCATGGCGATGAGCCGCCGGCGAACAGCCGTTCAGCTGGCCTACGAGCGCGCTTCCGCGCATCTCAGGCCACCGCGCGCAGCCCCAGGCACACACGAGTAAGCGGCGGCGCGGCTGACGGTACCCTTCGCGCATGCCGAACTACAGCGACGAGACGGTCCACAGCGCACTCGACGCAATCCAGCGCAGGTACTACGTTCTGCCTGCGATTCAGCGAGAGTTCATTTGGGGCACGGACCGGATCTGCGCGCTGTTCGACTCACTCATGCGCGATTACCCGATCAACTCGCTCCTTTACTGGAGGGTCACGCGAGAACACGCTCATGAGTACCGGTGGTACGACTTCGTGCTCAATTACCACGAGTTCGACAACCCTGGGTGCGCCCCGCACGACAACCTTCCGGCCGAGGAACGCGTCGCCATACTCGACGGACAGCAGCGACTGACCGCGCTCAACGTTGGGCTTCGCGGCAGCCATGCGGCGAAAGCGAAGTGGCGCCACGTCGGAAGGCCGCAGAGCTACCCGAAGAAGTTCTTGTACGTCGACATTTGCGCCGAGCCTCGGCTCTCTGAAGATCGGTATGAGGACCAGGTCTATCGGTTCGAGTTCCTCGAGCCGGAGCGGGCTCAGGTTGAGAGCGCCGCGGGCGGCTTGCACTGGTTTCGAGTGGGCGAGATTCTTGGGTTTCCGAATGCCGGGATGGCGGTTAACTCGTACCTGCGCGAGCGGGATCTCGCAGATCATCCCCACGCTTTCGCGACACTTTATCAGTTGTGGCAGGCAATCTTTGAGAAACGTCATCTGAGCTACTACACCGAGACCGGCCAGAGCTTGGACCGTGTCCTCGACATCTTCATCCGCGTCAATAGCCAAGGCCAGCCGCTCTCGAAGTCCGACCTCCTGATGAGCATCGCGACGGCTCAGTGGAAGGGAGACGCACGCGAGGAGATCCCCGCCACTGTGCGTCAAGTCAACGCGACCCCGCCTGGCTTCGACTTCAGTCGTGACCACATCCTTAAGGCGGGACTGGTCATCGCCGGGATCTCGGACGTCGGCTTCCGCGCAGAAACCTTCAACCGCGAGAACATGCGCAAGCTCGAGTCGGAATGGGAAACCATCACGCGGCGTCTACGGCTAGCCAGCGAGCTCCTGTCGAGCTTCGGACTCTCACGCGACAGCATTGACGCGCGAATGATCCTTATCCCCGTTGCCTACTATCTCCATCGTCGTTCCCTGGATGACCGCTACCTCTCGTCGAACGGAGCGGCGCAGGACAGGCAGCGAGTTCGGGATTGGACGATTCGTGCTCTACTCATGCCGGGGATCTTCGGGTCCGGACTCGACACGCTGCTCGGCAGGCTCCGTCGTGTAATCGATGAACACGGCGAAACTGCGTTTCCGACGAACGCGCTCGAAGACGCGATGGCAGGCATGGGCAAGTCGCTGCGGTTCGATGCGGCGACCGTGGATGAACTCGTCAACTCCAGATACGGGCAGCCGGACACCTTTGCCTTGCTCTCGATCGTGTACGGCAACGTCGATCCTTCGCGTCCACATCACGTCGACCACATCTTCCCGCAAGCTAAGTTGCGGAGGGACCGGCTGCGGGAGGTCGGCTACTCCGAGCCGGACGTGGAATACATCATCAGGCACGCCCGCGATGGTCTGGCGAACCTCCAGTTGCTCCCTGGCCCCGAAAACATCGGCAAGAGTGAGCAGCTCCCACTCATGTGGGCCGCCGAGAAATATCCCGGCGCAACAGCGCTACGTGGCTACCTCGAGCAGAACGACATGCTCGACCTCCCAGATGGTCTCGACGGTTTCCGAACGTTCTTCGAAGCCCGACGCGAGCGTCTTCGTTCGCGGCTCGTGAGCGTGCTTGGTCGCGAGCCAGGTTCGCTTATCGAGCCACCGCCCGCGCCGACATAAGCCGGGGCAGACCAAGGCGCAAGTTTGGTAGAGCGCTTACGACGAGGCGATTTGGCGAGCGTCCAGCTGGACCACTCAACGGGGTGAGATCACAAATAGAATCAGGTCCGTCAGATCGTCCGAACGGCCTTGCCGGCCGCGTCCGCTACTGCACGAGCTGCAGCGCTTCCGCCTCGATGAGCTGGGCGAAGTGGCGGTGGAGGCGCTCCGGCAGCGGCCCGGCGTCGAGGAGGACGCCGAGCTCGATGTTGTCGTTGATGCCCGCGCTCGTGAGATTGGCGCTCGTGACGAGCGCTGAGCGACAGTCGGCGATAACGCACTTGGCGTGGAGTCTTGCCGCAGCGGCGAACGCCGCCTGTCGACTCTCCGCTGGCCACCGGTAGAAGCGCGCACAGGTCCGGAGAGGCGCGAATGGGTGAGGCGGGTCGATGTGGAGCGGCCCCCCGGGGTCCTCCGGGGTCTCGAGAATCAGGGTAACGTCGACACCTCGTGCCGCCGCCTGCGCAAGGGCGGTCGCCAGGTCATCGACGTCGTAGGTGGCGAAGGCGACGAGGACGAGGCTGTCGGCGGCGTTGGCCACAAGGGTATGGAGGACGGCTCTGGTCGATCGGAGGCCCAGGGCTTCGGTCGGAGGGCCGGTCCAGACCAGTCTGGCCGAATGCTCGGCCCTCACCGCAGCGACCGCGGTGGCGGCTGCCCGCATGGCGCCGGCTACGGCGGCACCCGGCAGAGACGGCGTCGTGGACCACGCGCGAGCGATCAGCTGGGCGTGCTCCCGATAGTGGCCGGCCGGGGACGCGTCGATCAGCGCCGTCTGCGCCCCTGGCGCCCACGTCGGGAAACCCTCGACGGCCGCGGCACCGGCCGCGACGTGGTTGGCGGGCACCTCGAGCGCGGCAGCGGCAGCGGCGTCACCGACCGGGTCTGTCATGCGAACCAGGTGCCTCCGTGCTGACCGAGAACAGGCACCACCGCCCCCCGGTCGAGGTACCGGTTCCCCGCTTCGCAGGAGGTCTCAGGGGCGAACAGGCACGCGTGGCAGGCGGCGTTGTGGAGTGTGTCGCCGAGGTCGCCGGCTCGGTGATCGGCGCACATGGGGTCGGTCGAGCACAGCTTCGCCCTGGCGACGGCGTCACGGAATAGTGCTGCGAGCCGTGACGGTTCCGAGAGCGAGACGAGCCCGCCGAGCGTGCCCTCCGAGTCGGGGGAGGCGGTGTAGAGGAGCACTCCGGCCATCGGCGGGCCGAGAGGATCGCCGGGCGCACGGCAGTAGAGCCGCTCGCGGATCGATGCCGTCGAGTAGCCGCACTCGAGTGCCACCTGGTGGAGCAGCAGGTGGGCGAGCGTATGGAGGAGCACGAAACGGGCAGGCGGCATTCCTGTTGCAGGATCGAGTCCTCTGCGGGATCGCCAGTTCCGGGTCGCCCGCCGGAGGTCGCGGTAGCGGTCGCCAGCCGCGTAGTCGGTCTCCCACTGCTCGGCTCGTGACTCCGGGAGTCGGATGAGGATGCCTTCACCTCGGACTTCGGCAGCGGGGAGCCACGGCTGGGGGCTCCGGCTCAGCGGGGCAACGTGTTTGGCTTCGATGTCGGCAGGGCTGTCGATCCGCGTGAAACCGCACAGCGCCTGAACCTCGCGGAGACGGTCGACCGCGATGGGATGGTCGAGGGTCTTCTTGAACCCGGTGGGTACTTCGAGGGGGCGGACACGGAAATCGTCGGACTTCGGCGGCACGGCGGCAGTGAAGGCCTCCCACTCCGGGCCCCGGAGGTCCCCGATCCCGGTGTCGCCTTGGTGGCCCGCACGCCGGTCGACAATCGCCGTCCACACGTCGTCGGCGTCGAACTGTAGGAGCCAGCGCAGCGCCTTCTCGCCTGTTCCCTTCACCAAGCGCTTGACGACGAAATCGAACTCCGCGCGGTCGTCGATGTCGCGAAGATCGTCCCAGTGCTCGGCGACCTTCTGCTCAATCTCCCCGGTGACAGTCGGGATCGTCAGCGCCGACCGGTAGACGGCGAACCACGCATTGGACGCGCCCAGGAGCAGCGCCCGAGTCGGTTCGGTGCAGGCGGTGTCGAACCGCTGGAGGTGCAGGTGCCGCCCCCGACAGCGGGGCAGGTGGTCGGCTGCGTGAGGGCCGAAGGCGTCCTGCACCAGCCGTTCGGCGCCGCAGGTCTTACAGATAACGCGCACGTCGGTGGCACGGTTGGCCTTCCCGGCTTCCTTCAGCTCGAGGATCGGCCCGCCGGTGCAGACGCCGCCAGCGTGGACGTACTCCTCCCACGGGAAGTCGTCGAGGTGGCCCGCCGGGCAAGCGACGTGGAAGCGAGCGGGCACGGCGGAGGGTCGGCGGCCCTTGCACTTGTCGTGGAAGTAGCGGGCCTTGTCCGGGCGGTACACGGGGACGTCGAGCTGGAAGCGCTTGCGGTCGACCGGGGACAGGAGATCGCATCCCGTGCAGCGCAGCCAGCGCGGAAAGGGATGGACCGGCACTCCGACCCTCGCCCACTCGTCGAACGGGCTCCCTGTGTCGTCCTCCCACGGTGGTGTACGAAACTCGGCAACCAGGTGGCAGCCGGGGACGGTCCGGACGGCGCCGATGAGTCGGGGCTCGAGGATTCGTTCACCATGGCCGATGTCCCAGTTGTCCGTTCCTCCGAGGACGACTGACAGCCTGGGAAGGTCCACCACCGCGCCGGGGCCGTAGGTGTGGATCATCTGTGACGGGCGGATGGCGCCGACCCGCCGGGACCGGTACTTGCCTCTCTGCGACCTGGGCGGGCTCACGGGTGAGTTCCCTCCGACGCCTCGGCTTCGGCGGCTTCGGCTTCGATGGCTTCCTCCACGTCCTCGTCGTCAGCGACGGTCGGTCGTTCCCCCTGGACGGGCAGGCCTAACACGACGGGCGGCTGGCTCCCCGACTCGTAGGTGGGGTCGTCCTCGACGATCTGGAGGTTGGCCTGGACCTCGGTGTCGCGCAGCGAGTTCGGACAGGTCCAGATGCCCCACTCACCTGCCTCTGGCTTGGCAAGGAGCGCCACGTCGTCAGCTGTGCGCCGGGCGTAGGAGAGGTCAGGCCGCAGGGCAGACTCGCGGTCCCAGGCGTCGAGGCGCTTGTCGGCCATCTCCTTCACCAGGGTGCCGACCGCGATATTGCCGGTGATCGAAGCCGCCCGCTCGGCGATGGCGGCCACATGCGCGGCGATACGGGGATCCGGTCGGGCGAACGAACGAGCGGCCGGGTTCGGGTTCCAGTCATCGTCACCGTGGCGGACAGCCGACACGAGCACCCCCGTGAGCCCCTTGTCCAGAGCTCGCTCGGAGAACGGTGTGACCGAGAGCGGCTCGACGTGGCGGTAAAAGGTGGCGTGGTAGTGCTCGAAGGTCTCGTAGTGCGACAGATCGCGAGGCCGCGCCCAGTTGTAAAGCGTGATAACCAGGCCCGGGCCCCGCGGGTCACGACCCACGCGGGAGGTGGCCTGGATGTACTCCGCTGTGGCCTTGGGCTGACCGACCACGATCATCGAGCCGAAGCGCGGCACGTCGACGCCGACGGAGATCATGTTGGTGGCCAGCAAAAGGTCGACCGGCCGCTCGTCCTCCTTGCCGCGCTTGGGGTCATGTGTGATGAAGAGCCGCCGGAGGATCTGCTTGATGTCGTCGGAGGAGACACGCGAGGTCAGCTCTTCCAGGTCGACGGTTGTGCGGTTGGCGAGGCCCGTGGTGAAACGGCTGCGACGCAGCTTGGTGCGAAGCTCGTCCTCGGCCATCCGGCGCATGCCCGCCAGCTCCCGCACGGCGTTGAAGTAGCCGACAGTGGTCATCCACGGGTCCGCGCGAAGCCCCTCGTCGCCGAGCTCGTCCCAGATCGCTTTGGCTGCAGCCATGACCGTGGCGAAGACCTGGAGCTCAACCTGCTTGAGCCGCTCCCCATGGGCGCAGACGCCGAGGTACAGCCGCCCCGGCGTCGCCGGCGTGGGCGGGACCTGCTCGGCGAAGAAGGAACGGCGGACGTCGAGCACCGGTGGCGGGAACACCCGCAGGTTTCGCCAGAATACCGACCACGACTGCTGGCGGGCACGGCGGATGGTGGCCGTGGATGCCACGACCTTGGGCCGCACCGGTTGACCGGCGACGGACCAGGTGGCCATCCGATCCACGGCTGTCTCGTAGAGGCCGGCCATCGTCCCGAGGGGACCGGTGACGAGGTGCATCTCATCCTGGAGGATCAGGTCTGGGGGCCGGAGCCGCAGGGACGGCAATGTCCGCGCTGAGGGCAGATCGCCCAGCGGCTGATGAGAATCGCGCTCCTCCCAGTGGGAGCGATGCGAGCGATCGAGATCTGCGTTCCGGTACCCGTGGCGCTCGCAGCGTCCCTCGACCTGCCCGAACAACGTCGAGGTGGCGCCGTTCCAGGGCAGCTGGGCGAACTTGTCGATCGTGGCGATGACGAAGGCGGGAGTCAGCCGGTAGATCTCCTCGTCGGTCGTGACAACCGGGAGGCCCTCACCAGCGGTGTGCCGTTCCGTGAACGGGCACTCCTTGGCGTCGCCGCAGAAGACCCGGAACCGGGCCTGACCGGCGTCGTACCGGGTGTCGTCCTTGGCGTCGATTTCGCGGCCGCACCAGGGGCAACTCGTCAGCTGCAAGGGCGTCGACTGGCCGCCGCCGTAGCCACCGAGCTTGGCGTCCTCGACGAACTTCTCGGCGTCGGCGGCCTTGTTCGGCGCAACCGATCCGCCGACCCACATGCCGAGCCGGAAGGGCACTCCGGCGTAGCGCTCGTCGCCCTTTGCTCGGTGCTGGCGAAGCAGCTCAGCACCGCAAATGAGCGTGGCGGCCCGCTGGAACTGCTGGGCCGTCAGCAGCCGCAGTGTGTACCGCATGAGTACGGCGACGCCGTCACGGCCGTCGACGGCGTCCTCGCCCTCCCCGACGACGCCCTGGAGCCGGCGCATCGCCAGGGTGTAGGCAACGAGCCCGAGGTAGGCCTCCGTTTTGCCGCCACCAGTGGGGAAGAACAGCAGGTCAGCCAGCGCAGTGTCTCCCCGCCGCTCCCGATGGCCCGGGTCGGTGAGCGACGGAAGGCAGAGGAGGATGAAGGCGAGCTGGAACGGCCGCCATGACCGGTTCTCCGGGACGTCGGCGGCGTTGATGGCGTCTCGCAGCCCCAGGCCAGTCTTCGCGCGGCGCTCGTCGATGGCCACGGTGTGGACGCGCTGCTTCCACATCGCCTGGTTGGCGAACCGGAACGCGTCCAACGCGTCCGGGTCGGTGCACACCAGCTCGATGCCGACGGCGATGGCGTCGGCGACCTCCTTCGCCTTGGCGACAACGTCCCGGACGGTCGCTTCGTGACCTTCGAGACGTGCCTCCGAGTCCTCAATCCGCGCCAGTTCGCCGTCGAGCCAGCTCCGGTAGCCGCCGGCCAACGGTGAAAGCGCCGTCCGCAGCTTGTCCGGGACCAGCTCAGCCAGCACCTTCATGTCGGTGACGAGATCTGTCAGCTGGGGAACGGCCTCAGGCTTTGGCGCCTCAGTGCGCCACACCTCGTAGGCCGGAATCGCGCGGCTGCGGATCTCATCTGCCCGCCGCGGGTTCTCCTTGTTGACCACTGCCTCGGTGCCAATACCGTGCCCGACGGCGAACTCGACGATGTCCCGGTACTGCAGGTCGAGCTGGGCGACCTCAGCACGCTCCGACGCAGGCCCGGCCACCGCCTGCTCGACCACCTCGTTCCGTCCTAGGAACGCCGGTGCGGTGCTGTCAGCAAGCAGGCCCAGCTCAGCCTGGTACAGCCAGCGGCTGTCCTTGTTCCGGTCGACCTGCTCCTGCTCGTTGGACAGGAACACGGTCACCAGCCACGGCCCCTTCTCTGACCGCGTCACCCGACCGCGGAGCACGACCCCTTCACCGTTGACCGCCAGCGGTCCGAGCTCACCAGACGCAAGTGGCAGGTGGACGGTGACGTCCTGCGGGTGGCGCGCCCACACCGACGCCCGGGAGCCGTCCTCGTGGTCCTCAAACTCACGGAAATACTGGCCCCACCGACATCTAGCGACCAGTCGGTCCACCGAGCTGTCGATCACGACCGACAGCCCCAGGGACGACTGGGCCATGACGAGGCCAGGAGTCCGTCCGTCCTGCAGGCCTCCGCCGGGCCCGTCCCCCTCTTCTGGTCCCACATCGTCGTCCCGCTCAGGGTCCCCGGCCACCGTGCCCTTCGGTGCCAGCATGCCGACGAGGTACCGGTCCCGTACCCGGCCCGGGGGCGACCAGGTGCCGTCCTTGCGTTGGTAGCCGCGGATCACCTCGTGTTCTCCCTCGAGCGGTCCCAGCAGCGCCCTGGTCACGCGGGAGACGAGGTCGGCCCGCAGATCCCACGGGCTCGGCAGGCTCAAGGTGGTCACACTTCCTCCTCCTCCAGCAGAGAGCCCTGCCCTGCAGAGACGCGAGCAGCCGCCTTGCTCGGCTGGTGCAGCCCGGCGGCGACCTCGGCCTCGTACCGCTCCTTGTTCAGCTCGAGCAGCCGGTCGAGGATCTCGTCCGTGACCTCCGGCGCGAACGTGAACCTGACGCCCTGCCCTCGAACTTGGTGGAAGCCGTGCTCAAGGTCGCCGACGTTTTGCCAGCCGTAGGCGTCACGCACGGCGTAGTCGAGGCGGACATGCAGACGACGCAAGGCCTCCACCTCCGCGTCCGAACATCCGGGGTCGTGAAGCAGGTTGTACACGTCGGTGAGCCCGAGTTCACGCTCTCTGAGGAGGGAGGCGCGGTGTTCGTTTAAGTCGTTGCCTGTTGCCGCGACCGCTCCATACGCGGGGGGAAGCGGGAACGTGTCGAACACGTCCGACGGGGTGTAAACGGGATCCTTCCGCATGGTGCTGCCATGCCTGAGCACCCACCGCCAGTGGAAACCACTGGAAAGCACGCTGAAAGAGGACATGTCGCCAAGGGCGAAGACGACGAGCTTATGAGCGAATACCTGCTTCGTTGGCACAAGGGCTGGGAGTTGAAGCTTGCTCGTTTGACAGAGGGCAAGAACGACCTCGAGCGAGGCGATCTTCTGATATAGCTCGGGTCGAGGACGCAGATAGCGCCACCAGAATCGAGCGGCGGCATCCTTGACCTTTGCCCGTTCGGGCTTGATTCGCTCCTCGACAATGGCGAAGCAGTCTGGGTACTGGCGTGACCTCTCCTCGGACCAGTCGAAGAAGTTGATGATCCAGCGGGGGGCGGTCTGGGTCGGTGACTGGTTGAGGTCTTCACCACCGAGGTACGGGAACAACACATCCGCGTTCCGTGGATCCTTGTCGATGAGCGCCTGCGCCTCCTCCGGGCTCATGGTAAAGCCCATCCCCAGCACTATCGAACCCTGAAACGACTTCCCGGCGTTGGCTGCCAGCCGCTGCTTGCGCCAGCCGGATCGCGATTGGGGGTAGAGCATCTCGTCGATCCCGACGACGGGCCGTCCGTCGAGGTTGCGCTCCCCTAACCAGGGAGACGAGGTGGCCCACACCTTGGCGATCTCGAGGGTGGCGTCGCCGGGCCAGGTGGTGGACGACACCGCGCGGTGGATGGTCCAGCCTGTGTCGATGATCTGCGTGAGCCCGACCTCGCTGGTGTCGCCTTGGGCGATGGTGTTGGTGGCGAGGTAACCGAAGGAGCGGGCGACCTTGGTTCCGTCGAGGAAGAAATAGGCGACGAGGTCGGCTGAGCCCTTGGCGCCGTTGGCGATCCAGGCGATGAGGTGGTTGCGGTAGTCGGTGCCGGCGGCACCGGTGATCTTCTGACCGCCGATGAACGGCGGGTTGCCTACCATGGCGTCGAAGCCTTGACGGCCCGCTGCCTTGTCGAACACCTCGGGGAAGGCGATCGGCCAGTGGAGAGCCACGCGGGGCGGTGCCGTGTCGGGTCGGCCGGCGTTCAGACGAAGCGCGGCGCGGGCGTGAACTGCGGCGAGCCGGTCGGCCTCGTCCCGGCTCTCCAGTGCCTGGAGGAGGTCGACGATGACGGCGGCGTCGGCTTCGATGCGGGCGGTAAGGGCGGTGGCGGGGTCGCGTTCGCCGGCGGTGGTGAGGGCGGCGCCCGCGAGGACATCGGCGATCGCTGCGAGGATGGCGAGCCTTATCTCGCTCTCTCGGTGGAGCTTGTGCTTTCGCTCGACGTCGGCAGGTCGGATGGTGTCGATGCTGTGCATCTCTCCGCGCATGTCGAGCGCCTCGTCGATCAGCTTTTGGATCGCGCTCATGGCCTGGCCGCCGCCGGAGAAGCCGGGGATGGGCGTCGGTCTCGTTCGCCCCGTCGCCGGGTCGTAGTGGAGGTGGCGGAGCTGGTCGAGGTCCCAGATGCCGAGGAGGCTGTCGCCGGACTTGATGGCGTGGTCGAGGAAGGTGAAGGGACGGTCCTTGCCCACGGTGGTGAGCCACATCGAGAGCTTCGCCATCTCGACGGCCATCGGGTTGCGGTCGACGCCGTAGCAGCAGTGCTCAGCGACGAGCCGGCGGGCGACGATGACGACGTCAAGGCGGTTGGGGTCGTCGGCGGCGGTGGCGGTGTCAGCAGCGCGGGGGTTGCCCTCGGCTCCCCATGCCTCGACGAGTCGGATGGCAAGGTAGCGGCACGCGGCGACAAGGATGGCACCGGAACCGACGGCGGGGTCGCAGACCTTGAGGTCGAGGATGTCTACCGAGGGGCGGATGCGCCACTCGTTCGTGTCCGGCGTGTCCTGCGGTCCAGGCTGGTAGCAGAGGGGAGCCAGCGCGTGCTCGGCGACCTCGTCGGCGAGCTCCTTCGTGGTGTAGGCGGTGCCGCTGTCGCGTCGGGAGCCGGTCTCGGTGACGTAGACGTCGCCGGGGAGAAAGACGAGAGGTCGGTCGCGCAGGTCGAGTCGGAGGAGGTTGGCAAACGGTTCGATGCGGGCGGCGAGGACCTCGTCGCTCTGGCAGGCCTGGAGGAGCGACGCCCGCTGGTGCGGATCGATCGGTCCTGCCAGCAGGCGCTCCACCTGCCTCTTGGTCCCGAGCTTGCGGCCGGCGTCCTCGGCGGCCTTGTCGGACAGCCAGGCGACGAGGCTGCCGCTGCCGCTGAGCTGCTTGACTTCGAGGTCGGCGAGAGCGACCTCTGGTTCTTCGCCGGGCTTGCCGCGCAGCGCGACGACGACTTCCCCTGCTGGGACGGCGCCGTGGTCGAGCAGGCGCTCGTAGATGTGGCCGATCTGCTCGACATGGACGTGTCGGTAGGACAGGCGCCGCGTGTCGGTGACGCCGCCGGCGGAGGCAAAGCGGAGCACGAGCAGGGCGTCGAGGATGGCAAGGACATCGAGGTCGGTGATGGGGATGGGAGTTCCGGGCGTGTCACGCCAGGTGCTCTGCGCGGTGCGGCCCTCAAGGAAGGGGAACCGGTCGGGATCGAACAGGGCCCCGCCGTAGGCGGGTACGGCGAGTTCATTGTGGTGGACGCCGCTGTGCACGGCGCGGCCGGTGGCGAGCAGTCGGTGCCATGCGGTGGTGCGGGTCTCGAGGGCGTCGGGGTTCTCGAATTGCTCCTGTTGGAGCGACTCCCGCAGCGTCCGGATCGCGTAGAGCTGCTGGTAGTGCGGGTTGTCGACGGGGAGGAGGTCGTTCTCCTCGGCGACGAGGAGGAAGACCGTCCGCATCATGACGGTGACTGCCGCTTCGTAGGCCTCCTTGGGATCGACACCCGTGAGCAGGGTGCCGCCTCGGTGGCGGTCGGCACGCGAGATCGCGTTAACTAGCAACTCGGTGGCGCGCCGCACCTGGAGGCCGAGCTGGTCGGTGACCTCGGCCTGGCTGGCGGCGGACTCGACGAAGAGCGCTGCAGGCGTGTCCTTGTCCGCGACAGCGACGAAGCGCCTGGCCTGCAGCACAGAGATGAACGAGTCGAGAAGGACGGGCTCGGTGGCGAACTCCGAGGCCCGCCAGGTGCCCCAGCCGGTGGCGCCGCCCTCGGGGGCGTGGACGAGCGTGAGGTGGTCGCCGTCAGTGACGAGAGCGAGAGGAACGTGGTTGTGCCGACACGCCAGTGCGGCCCGCTGGACCCACGTGGCGGGCCACGTGTCGCCGGGCGGCCGGGCAGTTGGGTCGGTGCCGGCGGGGAGAGCGAACACGAGCAGTCGCACGGCGGCGTCGCTGCCGGGACCGGGATTGGTCTCGTCGAACAGGCCGACCGGTGCGGAGCCGGCGGGTCGGTAGGCACCCGTGGGCCGGATGGTCACGTCGTGCCGCTCGACGCCTGCTGCGAGGTCGTCGGGCAGCGCGTCGCCCGTGACGTAGTCGGTGCCCCAGCCGAGCACGTCGGCGAGCAGCCAGGTGAGGTAGTCGCTGCGGTCAGCTGCGGTACGGGCGGCCGTCAGCTCGTCGTCGCCGTACCAGCGTGCCTTGTGCTCTGCCCGCACCTCGGAGGGGGTGGGGTCGAGCCCGTTGGGGAACACGCGCTTGACCACCGGTAGAGAGAGCCAGGGCGCTTCGGGGTCGACGAGGTTCAGCCAGTCCTCGTGCTGTTCGACGACCCGCCGCCGGGTGGCCACTACCGCTCTCCGTTCGGCACGAGAAGCTCGACGGCGACGGGGAACCAGTTGACGTCGCGAACGGCGTAGCGGCGACGCAGGATCTCGACCTCCTGGTCGACGTCGGCGGCCAGCTGGTCGGCCCGGGCTCGCAGGGCGCGGACGTCGGCGTCGAACTGGCGGCGCTCGTCGATGTTGAAGAGGCGCAGCTGGGCGACGTTCTCGGACCGTTCGAGCTCGTCGAGGCGCCGCTGGATGCTGGTGCGGAGATCGGCCAGGGTGCCGCGCAGGCGCCTCTCTTCGCTTTCGCGCTTGGCGTCCATGCGCCGGCTGCGCTGTTCTCGTACCTCCTCGGCGCGGACACGAAGCGCTTCCTCGAGCGCCGGCCGCACCCGGGACCACTGGGCGAGATGGCGCTCCCGGACGTGGGCGGGCGGCTCGACCGTCGTGGCCACGGCGACTGCGGTGCGGGTGTCGCCGACGTTGAGGCGGCCATGCCGTCCGGCGACCCGTACCGCTGCGGGCTCGATCACCTCGTCGAGCGTGGACCCGTCGGCACCGTTGACCACGACGCGTGCGTGGGCGACGGCGACGGGCTCGTCGACGTCGGCGTAGCGGACCGCCACCCGGTTGATCTTGCGATCGACCGCGGCGCCCCAGACCTGGGAGCGCAAGGTGCGCAGGCAGCGTGCGACGAAGGGGTGTCCGACGTGGAGGTAGGCCACGTCGTCGTGGCCATGAGCGATCGCCGGGTCGAAGGTGACCGGCAGGCGGAAGTCCTCGACCTCGTTGTGGAGGCCGAGCAGGGTCTCGCCCCAGGTGCCGCCGAGATCCCCGACCACCAGCACCGGCACGCTGCCGTCGAGTCGTTCGAGCTCGGCGGGGCGCAGGGGTGGCTGCCCTTCGATCCGGAGCGCGACCTCGGCGGCGCGGCGCACGCTGTGAGGGGTGAGGTCGAGCTCCTCGACGCTGGTGCGGTACTGCTCGCGCACGCGGGCGATGTCGGCCGAGAAGCGCTGCTTGAGCGCCTCGAGGTCAATCCTCGCGTGGTCACGGCGTGCGGCGACGATGGCCTCGACGTCGAGGTTGTCATCACCGTGGCGCAGCATCCGGGCCTCGATGCGCTCGGCCAGTACGGAGGAGACCGAGCCCAGATCGTCACGGATGTCCTCGATCTTCTGGGCGACCTTGAGCAGGAACGTGTGGTCGTAGCCGAGCTTGTGACCTTCGTCGTCGGTGGCGCCCGCGAAGTGGAAGATGTCGACCGTCTTCGACCTCTGGCCGTAGCGGTCGATGCGGCCGTTGCGCTGCTCCATGCGGTTCGGATTGAAGGGAACCTCGACGTGCACCAGGCGGTGGCAAGCGCGGTGGAGGTCAATGCCCTCGGAGGCGGCATCCGTGGCCAGCAGGACCCGCACCTTGGTCTTGCGCGGATTGTAGTTGAACTCCCGGATGATGCGCTCACGCTCGTCGGTGTCCAGGTCCCCGTGGAAGATCTCGATGCGGCCCTCCATCGGAGGTCGGGCTGGCCGCGCGGCGTGCAGCATCTCGTCGAGGTAGTTCAGCGTGGCCCGGTACTCGGTGAAGACGATGACCCGCTCGTCGTTCCAGTCGGCGTCGGGGTAGCAGATCTCGCCGATCCACTCCATGAGTCGTTCGGTCTTGGCGTCGGTACGACGCCAGCGGTCGTCGGCCCGCACCCGCAGCTGGTCGAGGATCGGCTTGCCGGCGTCGACAGCGATGGTGCGTGCACGGATATCGGCGAGCAGAGTCTCCTCTTCTGTGCGGTCGACGCCGGGGAGCCCGGCCGCTGCAAGTGCCAGCGCCTCCTGCTCCTGCGCTGAAACGGCGTCGGTGTCGTCAGGGTCGTCCTCGAGCGCCGCTTCCGCGTCGAGCAACGCCCGCTCCGTCATTCGCCGGCCGGCGGCGACGTTGAACGTGTGGATGTGCTGGTCCAGGGTGTGCTTGAACGCCGCTGGCGAGGACAGCAGCCGCTTCTTCAGCAGCAGGGTGACGAAGCGGGAAGCGGCACGCTCGGCCGGGGTGCTAGCGGCGCTCATACGCAGCTGGGTGTACTGTTCGAGCAGGTCGAACAAGTCGCGCTCTTCCCGCGGGAAGTCGACCTCGATGGCGTGGATCTGGCGCAGCGGGAACCGCTTGTCGCCGTCCGGGAGCATCGTGCGCAGGTGCGACTTCAGCCGGCGCACCATGACCGCGTCGCGATCGCTGTCAGCCGGCGGGACCCCCTTCGCGAAGCGGTTGGGGTCGAGCATTTCGAGGAGCGCCTGGAACGACTCGGGGTACCCGTTGTGCGGTGTAGCGGTGAGGAACAACCGGTGCTCGAAGTGTGGGGCGAGCCGCCGGATGGCTCTTGTGCGCAGCGAGTCGCGGGCGTAGTTACCCACCGCTGCGGGAGCGATCCGGTGGGCCTCGTCCACGATCAGCAGATCGAAGGCCCGGGGGTAGACGTTCGGGTCCGGAGGAAGGAACTCGTCGAACCACCGCATCTGCGACTCGAACTTCACCCACTCCATCGACACGATGAGCCGGGGGTGGGAGCGGAAGGGATTCACGCCGACGCCGCGCTCGCGGCGGAGGCGGTGGACGTAGTCAGTGTCGACCACGCCGAAGTTCAGTCCGAATTGCTCGCGCATTTCCCGCTGCCACTTCCGGCAAAGGCTCGGCGGGCACACCACGAGGATTTTCTGGGCCTGGCTGCGCAGCACCAGCTCCTGGGCGATCAGGCCGGCCTCGACGGTCTTGCCTAGACCAACGTCGTCCGCGATCAGGAGGGCGACCCTCGGCATACGGAGGGCCTCGACCAGCGGGAGTAGTTGGTAGTCCTCGATGTCGATCCCGGCTCGGAATGGCGACTGGAACGCCGCGGGGTCGGCCGAGGCGATCGCACCCCACCGGGCAGCGTCAAGGAACGCCGCGAACGTCTGCGGTTCATCCACACCGCTTGACGGGTCCGGAAGCGCAGCCTGTGGTCGGACCTCGGTCCCGGGCTCGGTCTCCCAGAACACGGTCAACGGCGCGGTGCTGCCTTGTCGTCGATCGGGACCAGGTCGACCCGGTGGTGAAAGGTCGAACCTGCCGAGCTGGACGCATCCGGTAGCACCGTCGACGCACATACACCCTGCACGACCCAGAACCGGTCGCGGACACGGACCAGGTTGCCCTGCTCCGGCACCGCCACGGCCCGCTCGCTCTCGATCGTCGTCACGACCCATACCCCGCAGGCGCGCTCCGACAGATCGTGGGCGTGTGCCATCGAGACGTCGGACTGGTGCGTTCCGTCAACGTGCTCCTTCTTGCGGTCAGTACGCCTTACATGCTGGCGCTGCAGCCGGGTCGCGCCGGGAGGCCCGGCGGAGCGCGTCGGCGCCGTCCGACTTCAGGGTACCGGGCAGCTGTGACCGGAGCCGGCGGCGGCGCCTGTTCAACGTGTGAGCGGCGAGGTGTGCAGCCGCAGTCGTGGCGACAGCCATGGGGCGCCGGATGCTCACCGGGCGGTCATCCGCTTTGACGAAAGGGGTCCATGTACGCCCTGCCAACTGAGGTCCGTTCCAGTGTCGATGGCCATATGTTGGTTCCGCAGGAGCACCAAACGCAGCGGGCAGATTCGACCCTACAGCCCCAACTCCAGCCCCGGCGGCTCGATGGCGGGGGCTCGTCCAAGGCTCCGGTCGAGTGCTTCGCAGGCCTGCGCCACCGCCCGGTCGTTGACGGCGATCGCCGTGCCGTCCCAGGTCGGGGACCGCGACGCCTGCTCCTCCACGTGCGGCCCGCCTCCGAAATGGGAGTAGCTGCCGCTGATGTCGAAGGCGACGGTGTGCTGGTCGAGCCGGGCGGCCGCCTCATCCCAGATGTCAGACACGGCGCCGCGTTCAGGGCGTGGCCCCAGACGATCGACCACGTGGCGGGGTGGGTCATCCGCGAGGTACACGGCCCGAACGGAGCGGTCTTGATGGAGCTCCCGCCTGATGCCGTGGCGCTCGCGTTCGAGGCCGGGCCGGTCCAGCGCGGCGGCCCGAGCCTGGGCGAGCGACGCCCGGATTTCCGGAAGATCCCTCTCGGTCTCGGCCAGCTCGGCGGCGGAGCGCTTGATGCTTCCCTGGGCTTGGTTGAGGTCGCCTCGAGCGCGCCCGATCTCGGAGCGGTGCAAGCGCCGCACCAGGGGACGATCCAGCTCGTCGAGCACCTCCTGGGACCGGTCACGCTGCTCCTCGTTGACCGCCAGACGCTGGGCCAGCTCGGCACGCCGGGCGATGGCCCGCTCCAGCTGCTGGCTGTACATCCGCACGCCGGACTCGGCACGCGACAGCGTCCGGGCGATCTCGTGCTCCCGCTCCAGGAGCTCTCTCACCCGTGCCGCCTGTAGTGGAAGCTCCGGCGGTCGTGCGTCGCCGTCGGGCGCTGAGCGCTGCAGCTCCACTCGGCGGGCGATGGCCGGCTCGTCGATCCAGCTGCGAGTCAGGGCCTGGGCCAGGACGTCTCGGGCCGTTTCCTCACCGTCGACGACCACGAAGGCCTCGTTGGCGTACCGACCTCTGGTCATGGGCACGTAGACGCCGCGGGTGTCGGCGGGCCCATCGAGGAAGAGGAAGGAGCGGTCGACGGTGCGGCCCTGATTGGCGTGGCTGGTCTGGGCGTAGGCCAGCTCGACCTGCTCAGCCACATAGTCGGCGGGGAGGCGGACCGTGCCGGTGCGACCGGTGACACTCAGCGCACCGTCGTGGTGGACCGCGCGAGCCTCCCACTGGTCCCGGTTCTTCACCATCAGCCCGCGGTCGGTACGCAGCTCGCGGTGGTTACGTCGGGTGGCGACAGCATCACCGACGTGCAGTTGGTAGCTGCCCGCCTCGACCGAGGGGCCGGCGAAATCGACCTCCCCGGCTTGGGCCCGCATCGCCTGCGCCCGGTGGTTGAGAGCGACGACCGTTTCGTTGGTCGGCGCCATCATCGCCGCCGCCTCGCCTCGGGATCGGGCCTCCCACCAGGCGTCCACCACCGCCCGCTCCATCTGTCGGCAGCTCCCGCCGTGGATGCGGCCGTGGTGGTCGTAGAGGGCCAACACCTCGGGGTTCCCCCGACGCAGCTGCAGACTCGCCTCCCGCTCCCAGGCGTGGGCGAAGCGGTGGACACGGTCGAGCTCGATTGCCCCGTAGCAGTCGATCAGGTGGCCGAACATGCCCGAGCGCCCAACCGCCGAGAACTGCAGCGGGTCACCCACGAGAGCCAGCCGCCAGCCCCGGTGATCGGCGAGTTCGGCAAGCTCAGCCAGGCGGGGGGTGGGGACCATGGCCGCCTCATCAACCACCACCGTGGCCCCGGCGGGGAGGTCGAAGCGGTGGTCGGGCGGGCGCGGCAGGCGATGCTCGATCAGAAGCTTGTCGAGGGTGTCCGAGACCAGCCCGGCGTCGTGGGCCAGGACCTCGGCGGCGGCGGCAGAGGGCGCCACGCCGAACACCGCCCGGCCCTCGGCCCGCAGCTGGTCGATGGCAGGGCCCAGTGCGGTGGTCTTGCCGGCACCGGCTGGGCCTGCGACCAGCACCAGCTCACGGCTCCCCGCCACCGCGGACGCCACTTCGCGCTGCGGGCCGGACAGCTCCTCGTCCCCCTCCACGCGAAGGTCGTGGCCGCCTCGGGCCAGTCGCCGCTCGGCCCATCCGACCAGGCGCTCCTCCTGGACGAGGATCTCCGGTGTCGTGAGGATCCGCTGCGCCACCGACTCGGTGATGGGACGGCCGTCTCGGCGCAGGGCGACGCCGTCGGGGACGGGCGGTGAAAGCTCGATGAGGCGCTCGGCCACGACCCCTTCGGCAAGGCCGTCAAGCCACGGCACCAGCGTTTCGGCGGGTACGGCGACGTCGGTGGGGACCGCGGCGGCGAGCTCCCGGACCAACTCGGCCGGCCGCCATGCCGACTGCCGGTCAGCCAGCGCCTCGAGCGCTTGGGTGACGACGCGCTCAGCGGTGGCGTCGTCGAGAGCCCTGCCGGCGGGCGTTGGCCCCAATGTGGCCGCCAGTCGCTCTGGGGCGTAGCCGATGGCCCTCCCCCGCTCGCCCCACGCCTGGTGGAGCGACTGGGCATCGTCGCCATGGGACTTGGCCGGCCGGCTGTCGGTGACGGCCTCGCGCTCGAGGCGCCAGCGCTCGCGAGGCGTCGGCTCACGCTGGAGCTGCTCGGTGAAGTGCTCGAGCTTCTCTTCGATCCGAGCCCGGACCGCTCGGGTGCGAGAGGAGAACTCGGTTCGGACCTCCTCTGGGACGTCGCTCATCTCAGCGATGCCGTTGGCCGGCTCCTCCCAGGCCACGCCAAGGGACCGAGTCAGCTCGGCCCGCAGGCTGGCGTGGTACACGGCTGACAGGGTCCGCTGGTCCAGCTTGATAGTGCGGGCGTCCAGCGCCAGCCAGCGCCCGTCATCGGCCGCCACCCGGTTGGCGATGACAACGTGCGTGTGCAGCTGGGGATCGAGCGCACGGCTGGTGTGCTGCCGAAAGCACGCCACGGCGATGCCGTCGGCGTCCAGGGTGGCCACCTCGCCGTTGATGCGGTAGCGGGTGTGGGCATGGGTCTCGATCCAGTTCACCATGGCCACCACTGCGGCGTCGTGAGCGCCGAGGACGCACTGCGGGTGGCGTCGTCGCCCAGGGCGAAGAGCACAGAGACGGACTTGGGCGCCGAGGCGGTCACGTCAAAGCCGCGGACCGACTCTTGCCCGTAACGACGACCGAGCGGCTCGCCAGAGCCCGGTTCGAGGCCGGCCATGAGGTGGAGGAAGTCCGCGTCGCCCACCTCGCCGTCGAGGCCGAGGGACACCGCTCCGT
>DASZDM010000141.1:0-2732 GCA_035942015.1 Acidimicrobiales bacterium
CCTCGCTGCCGCGGGCCGCCCGAGCCTCGGCGAACGAGCAGCTAGTTCCTTGTGCTCGCCTGCCTCGACGTACCGTTCGTGGCCGACGACCCCGAGAAGTGCCCAGGTGGCGCCCGGAGGAGCGGAGCGCGCTCCTTCGAGGACCGCCAAGCGCGCGACCGTGGGAAGGGACGCGCCCACCACCGCCGAAACGCTCCGAACGCGCCAGGGGCCTTCGTCTCCTGCTGCGAATGCGACCGGGAGGATCGGCATACTCCTCAAGGTATCCTGCGCTCCTCTCCACGCATGCCGGCAGTCCCGCCCACGGCGTCAACTTGAAGGGCAACCGCCGGATCAACCACGCCTTGCACATCGTGGCCGTGATGCAGATCGCTCACGACTGTGCCGGACGGCGCTACTACCAACGCAAGCCGCAGTACACTTAGGAAGGCGCCGATGGTCCGATTCGCTGATTGCCCCACGCCTCAGCCTTGCGGCGACGGTGAAGATGCTGCTGCGCTCTCCGAGGTCGTTTTCTATTGGTCGGCTGGCTTCATCGCTCTACTGATTCTCTTGGCAGTGGTCGCCTTTATCGTCGTGAGGGCGAGACGCCGGTAGCGGGAGTGCTGGCGCACTGGTTGCGGTCCCCGCGCCCCACGACAAAGGCAGTGGCGGCAGTCCGGCCCACGCCGTCAAGTGGCGGTCAACCGCCGGCTCAACCAGGCGCTGCACATCGTGGCCGCGACCCAGATCGCTTACGCCGCTGCCTGCGCTTGACAGAGGGGTCCCATTAGGCGCCTGCTGGTACGGCGAGAAGCGGGTTCGACAACTTCCCGCGCCCCGTCGAGACCGATGCCGATGTTGAACAATCGGCGGAGGAGTTCCGGTCAATCCTTGCGAACTACCTTGACGGTCACCGGCCGCCCTTCGACTGAGCAGGAGCCGTCCCGACGTGCCGGTCGCCCGGGCCTCCAGTGACGGCAGCCGACGGCTCGGCATCGAGGGCAGGAGAACCGAACGCTTCTTAGCGCCGGCCTCGACCGCCGACGAGCCGGCATTCGGGACGGACGATCGACCGAAGCGTGACGGGTCCCACCGTCAGCAGGCTGCAAGGGCTGTTCACCACCTGCCTGTTACGGCCACGGCAAACTGGTTACGGCTTCTCGGATGAGCCACCACGCCCTACGCCAGAAGCCCGGTGACTGCTCCTCGGTCTGGGCCTCGGGTGCACCGCGGTCCGGCAGGCCATCGCCTGCTGCAGCCTCCTCCCGCGAGTCCTTCACGTTGGGTGCGACCGCAGCCAACGCTGCTGGACACCGGCAGCGAAATGAGATGCGACAAGGGCAAGAAGAGCGCCGCCGACAGCGGCTACAACGAGTACCCCGAGAGCTGACGGCTCATCGAGAAGAACCCTGATCAGCCCGGCGAGGGCGGGTACGGCAACCGCGAGAAGCCCGGCTCGGACGGGCTCGTACGGGTTGAGCACTCCGGCCAAGAAGGCACCAGCCAACGCGAGGGCGCCTGAAAGCCAATCGGGTCCAACAAGCCCAGCGACCATCGCCACAACTCCCGCTGCGAGCGGCATCACTGTTCTGCGAGCCGAAGCTAGGTGGAGGTCAGTCATCGTCTCATCATGCCGGACCTGACATCCGGGTGTCGCTCTCCGCTCATAGGTGCCGCTCGCGCGGGCTTCGAGCGGCCGTGGCCAGCGGCTCGGCGGCGAGGGTGACGAGGACCGAAGGTTCCTACGCGCTGGCCTCGGACGCCGACGACCCGGCATTCGGCGTGGGCAGGGTCCTGTTGCAACTCTCCCCGAGCTCAGCTCAGCCAAAGTCTGGCCTCGTGGCTTGATGGTCCTCCAGTCCGCATCGGCTCGTCCGACTTCACATCCTGATCTCGACGGTGCTGAAGACAAGGAGCCAAGCCGTCGTTACGACGACGAAGAGGATTAGGAACATAAGTAGCAACTTCAAGAAGCGGTCAAGTCGGACGCTTTGCGCCCTGACTTGAAGCGCTGACGAGAAACGGCTGCGGGGAAACCGAGGCAACTCTAGAGCCCCGGTATCTCGATGAAGTGGGGGAGGAGGACCCAGGCCACAAGGCACAGCACAACGAGGACCCCGAAGACGATGAGGACCTGACCGGACCCCGATGATCGGTCCACCCGCTATGTGAGCTGTGGTTGATTGGTCCGCCACTGCCGAGCGAAGGCGGCCGGGGTCAGCATCCCGAGGGCGGAGTGGGGACGGTACTCGTTGTACTGGCTGCGCCAGTCGGCGATGAGGACCTGGGCCTCCAACAGCGTGTCGAACTGCTCGATGGCCAGCAGCTCGTCGCGCATCCGAGAGCCGTAGGACTCGTCCCATGGGTTCTGCCAGGGTGAGCCGGGTTCGATGTAGGCGGTGCCGGCGCCGCTGAAGCGACACCAGTCGCGCAGGGCGTTGGCGGTGAGCTCAGGACCATTGTCGCAGCGGATGAAGCGGGGGTGACGACCTCGAGCGGCGACGATGGCGTCGAGCGTGGCCACGGTGGCGTCAGCGTCGATGGAGCCACCCACCCGGTCCGACAGCGACTCCCGGGTGAACTCGTCGACGACGTGGAGGATCTTGATCACCCGCCCGGTGGCGGTGACGTCGAACTGGAAGTCCAGTGCCCACACGTGGTCGGGGTGGGCGGCAGCCAGGCGGTCGGCGGGCGTGGTGTAGGTGCCCACACGGGCCCGCTTGCGGCGCTTGGGCGGCACTCGCAGCCAC
>DASZDM010000142.1:0-2505 GCA_035942015.1 Acidimicrobiales bacterium
GGTGAGCAGCTCCGCGTAGCCGCCCGGGTTGGCGGGGATGGCGAGATGGGCTAGTTGCCCGCCGAGGCCGTCGAGGGCAACAGCGACGTGTTCATCTTTGTGGGTGTCGACGCCGACGACGACGTCGCCTCCGGCCGAGCGCGATGCTGGACATGTTGTTGATCTCCTCACAGGTCGACAGCCACTCGCCGGTCGGGCGGGGAGGACAGGACTGCGAGGGGACCTGGTGAGATCAGGCTCCTATTAGGTCACTGCCCGCTCGGCTGGCGAGCAGCCTTTTGATTTCGATGTCCCGCTCCTTCGGACGACATGTCAACGCGAGGGCACGAGGCCGGTCATAGCAAGGGTCAGGCCAACCGGAGCGGGACCCCATGATCATCGCAGTCCCAGCACTGGCGGGGCCGCGACAGCGACTGGACCATCTCATGTTCGGACAGCAGTTCGGTGAACGCCGCCGAGGTGTACTGCGTTCCGCGATCGGAGTGGAAGATCAGCCCCGGCGCCGGATGTCGGGCGGCGAGGGCCATGCGCAGGGCGTCGGCCACCAGCTCGGTGCGCATGTGGTCGGCCATCGACCAGCCCACCACCCGCCGGGAGGCCAGGTCGATCACCGTGGCCAGGTAGAGCCAGCCCTCCCAGGTCCAGATGTAGGTGATGTCGCTCACGTACACCCGGTCGAGCTCGACGGTCTCGGGGCCGAACACCCGCTTGAGCAGGTCGACGGCGGCGGTCTCGGGGTCAGAGATCGTCGTCTTGGTCCACCGCCGCCGGCAGCGCCCCACCAGGCCCTTCTGGCGCATGATGCGGGCTACCCGCTTGCGGCTGGCGCACACGCCCTCCCGGCGCAGGGCCTTGTGGACCCTCGGCCAGCCGTAGGTGCCACGGCTCTCGTCGTAGATGGCCTGGATGCGCTCGCGAGGGCGTCGTCGGCGAGCTGGCGACGCGAGGGACGGTGCTGCGCCCAGTCATAGAAGGCGGACCTGGAGACCTCGAGCAGCTCGCACGCCTTGGCGACGTTGTGCTGCTCAGCCTTCTCCGCCTCGACGAACCGCATCCGGTTCACCGGGTCTCCCGGATGCTCCTATGTCAAGGGGGCGAACTGGAGTTCGATGCTCAAGCAGCTCGTTCGGCGAGATCTGCCTGCGCCGCAAAGAACGCCTCGTCCACCAGCAGCCGGCGGAAGACCTCGTCGGAGAGGCGTCGACGCAGCATGCGGAGTGCCTCGGTCTTGGTGTCTCCGGCGGCCATGCGCCGCTCCACGTAGACCCGGCCGATCGTGCCAACGCCTCGCCACTGGGTCACGCCGATGCGGTGGAGGGCGGCGTTCACCTGGCGGTTGCCGCCACGGTTGAGCCGCTGCCGGTCGGTCCTGCCCGACGACACCGGGATGGGCGCCGTTCCGTTCCACCGGGCGAAGGCCGCCGGGGAGCGGAACCGGGAAGCTCCGGCGACTTCGCCCACGATCTTGGCGGCCGACAGGACGCCGCATCCCGACAGGGCGAGCAGCACCGGCGCGAGTCGACGGACGATCACCCTGATCTCCGCCTCGATCTCGTTGGCCCGAACGGTCAGCTCTCGCGTCCGGACGACGAGCTCGGCAGCGATGGCTGCGACGGTGCCGTTGACGCCGGCCAGACGGCGCTCCAGGTCGTCGAGGACGTGGAGCCGACGAAGGGCCTTCGGCGCGATCACGAAGCCCGGGAACAGCTCATGCAGGTGCCAGCGCAGCCTGCACTGGATGCGCGTTCGCTCCCTGACCAGGTCTTCTCGGTGATCGACGAGGAGGCGGAGCTGGCGCGACTCGCCGTCGAGTTGCGCCACGGGGAGGTCGGGCTCTCTGAGCGCTGCCCGGGCGACGGCTTGGGCGTCGATCGGGTCGGACTTGCCCCGCTCGCGTCCGGCGCGTCGTTCGCCGGCCATGAGCCGCGTCGGGACGCGCACCACCGCCTGGCCCGCGGCGAGCAGGTCGGACTCGAGCCGCCGGGTGACGTGGCGGCAGTCCTCGAGCGCGAACCTTCGCTCCGGCCACCGCTCCGCCCACTCCAACGCGTCGAAGTGGCCCTCCGACGTGGCGGCAACCGTCCGCTCGCCGAGCTTGCGGCCGACCTCGTCCACGGCGACGAGCGTGTGTGTGCTCTTGTGCGCGTCGACTCCAACGATCACCATTGGTCCTTGCCTCCTTGATTGGCGTCTTGGGGGTCGTCAGGCCGGCCGATGGACACGCCTTTCTCGAGGTTGTGACCAGGCTCCTATCAAGTCACCCCGGTCGGTCTGACGCGCCTGGTGGGCGGCGAATCGCAGACAAGCCACGAAGGCAGCAAAGAAACGAGCCAACCCACCAGGCACTGCTGATCGTTACAGAAACGCGAAGAAAACAGATGCGGCCTTGAGGATGTCGTTGGCCCGGCGGAGCTCACGGTTCTCCCGCTCGAGCTCGGCGATGCGCTGGGCGTCCTCGGTGGATGTCCCAGGACGGCCGCCCGAGTCGATCTCGGCCTGCTTCAA
>DASZDM010000143.1:0-4215 GCA_035942015.1 Acidimicrobiales bacterium
GACCCCGACATCGACGCCATCTGCCGGATGCAGTTCGCTCCCGACTGCCGGTTCGATCCCAACTGCTTCCCCATGGCCTCTGACGTCATCGGCCCGTTCAATTCGCAGACCCCCTTTCTCTCCGCTCGCTGGCTCCCCGACTACTTCCTGTTCCCCCACGTCGGTCGCATGGACGACATCTGGGCCTCCTACTACCTCCAGGCCAAAGGGGCGCGGGTCGTCTACGGCAAGCCTTCGGTGTTCCAGGAGCGGAACCCGCACGACCTCGTGGTCGACATGAAGCGGGAATATCTCGGTTACGAGAACAACCTGGCCATCGTCGAGGCGGTGGCCGACGACCCCGAGGCCCTACTCCGCTTCCTTCCTCCCGAGTCGCGCGCCGCCTTCGACCGGTACCGCAGCCACTTCTGACCGCGGGCGCGGCCGTGGTCATCAGGCTTGGGTGGCCTCGAGGTGCTCGAGCGTCCGGTTGATGCCTTCCTTGAGCGTGATGCACGGGGAGAAGCCGAAGGCACGTTGCTTGGTGGTGTCCCCGCCCCGGGCGAAGACGCCCTCGGGCTTGTCCGACATGCCGACGACCCGTGGCTCGTAGCCGCAGGCCGCTGCCGCCTGGGCCGCCAACGCCTTCATGCTGGTGAAGATGCCGGTCGACAGGTTGAGAGCGCTGCCGTCATCGATCTGGTCCATCGTCAGCAAAACGCCTCGGACGCAGTCGTCTATGTGGATGAAGTCACGCATCTGCTCGCCGCTTCCCCACACCACCAGCTCGGGTGCCCGCCGATGCTGTATGGCGCGCAGGCAGATGCTCGGGAAGGGATAGGTGAGGTCCTGGTCCTCGCCGTAGCCGGAGAAGGGTCGGTAGGTGACCGACCGGAGCCCATGACGTTGGTAGGCGAGCCGTCCGAGGTACTCATGCGTCAGCTTGGCCCACCCATAGGAGAGGTCCGGCACGCCGAACGTCGGCGCATCGCCTTCGAAGCTGATGAGCTCCTCTTTGAGGAGCACGTAGTGCTCGGGCCGCTGGAGGCCGATGGGGTAGGCGGCGCTGGAGCTGAAGCACACCGACTTGGCCGGGCGGGTCCTGGCTGCCCACTGCCAGTAGGCGGCGTCGATTCCCAAGTCGTCTGCCACGGCGAGCGGGTTCGCCTCGATCACGGCGCGCCCGCCCACGATGGCCGCGAGGTGGAACGCGTAGTCGAAGTCGTCGTCGACGCGCTCCTGGAAGAACTGGCGGCAGTCAACCGGCGTGAAGTTGAACTGCCGATGGTCGCGGGGCTCGAAGAAGGGCCAGCCGGCCGCCGGGTCGATCGCTCCAGTCAGCGGTGCCAGGCTGTCCACTGCGTGCACCTCGTCGCCACGTTCGAGGAGGCGACGCACCAGGTGCCGACCCACGAACCCCGCTGCCCCCGTCACCAGCACCTTGGCCACGACCACCCGCTCCCTTGTCGATCCTGTGGAGACCCTAGCGCCGTCCTGCGTCCGGCGGCGGAGCCAGGCGTTCTTGCCAATCGGCCTCATCGCCATCGAATGGTGGAAGCCCAGCACTTCACCGTCTTCCTGGCAGCTCGCCTGCTCCCGTCGCTGAGCCGGCCAGCGCACGGCCAGGGCGACGAGCAGCAACAAGAAAGACCAGCGGTTCGGTGTACGGGCGGAAGCGATCGGTCTCTCCGACCTCGAGGAGGTTCCTCACGCAGACGATGTAAGCGACGGTCGACCAGAGGAAGGCCAGCAGGAGTCGCTGGGCGGTCGACAGAACAACTCCGTCGCGGTGGCCACGCCCGGGCGTCGGCGTCGGGACGCGTACGGAGTGTGCGCACCGCGTCGTCGAGGTACCCCTCGGACACCTCCGCGTAAAGGAGGTTGTTGTAGCCGGTCCGGGTCGTTCCGTCAGCGACGGTCTTCGCCTCGTCGTCGATCACCGGGAACGCCCGTCGTGGGCGCCGGCGTGACCAATCCTGCATACCGGAACCGGCGCCTGCGGGCGACCAAGGCGAGCGGTGAGAGCGCACCATGGTCAACCATGGGGGGAGCCCCCCGTGATCGGTCCCGCGGGTCCTCCTGGCCGGAGCGAGACGCCGTCGCCCGCTGGTCCGGCCCCTCGTCCCGCGGTCCCAACGGGCACCAAAGCGGAACGCCATTGGTTGCCTGCGAGGCCACGTTGTGGCTTCGTCGCCATCGGCCTTGACCCTCGGAAGGCGCTGGAGAACCACACGGAACGGAGGCAGTGCTTACCAATGCGCGAGTCGGTCCGAGATGGCTCAGCCCACCTTCGTCAGCAACAATCCCTCGATCGGAGTCCAAGTGATCCCGGTCAAGGGCTCGATCTTCTGGTCCAGGCGAAGTCGAGGGTGCTCCAGCAGGAGCAAGGCGGTCTCGTCGCAGCGGCGGCCGATCAGCCGGTGGAACAGCGTGATCTCCTCGGGTCCGATGGCCTCGTCGGCCGACGACCCGTCGCTCCGGTCTGCTCCTCCGAGGCCACCGACGGCCGTAGGGGAAACGGCGTCTGACTGGAAGGGGCTTGCCACCCGCTGTCTCAGCGTGGCGATGTCGGGGGAACCGGTGGGAGGGCACAGAAGAACGGCGTGCGCGCCGGGAGGAAGCTCGTCGAGCACGGCCGGCAGGGTGCGCGTGGGCTCGCCGACTTGTAGTCGCTCCACGATGTCCCGCCAGTCGACGACTCTCTCGTCAGGCACAGGGCCGGCGGTGGTGAAGTAGCGGAGGCCCGTCGGAAGGTAGTGGGACAGAAGGGGCGGAAACTGCGGGTCCGGGGAGAGCACCACGTCGCCCGGCTGCAGGGCGGAAGCAACCTGCGCCGCCGCCTTGGCGTTGCTCTTCTGATAGGGCGGTGTTCTGACCGCGATGGGCGCGGTCAAGAACGCGACCACGGCGAGTGCCGCCACTCCCGTCCGACCGCCCCTGGCCAGCCCGGCCCCGGCGAGAAGTACCAGGGGGGCCACGACGACGGCGAGGTACCGGTAGGCGAAGAGGGAGGTGGCCCAGGCGTCGGCGACGACGACGATCGGCACGACGGCCATCCCGAACAGGGCCAGCCCTTCACGGTTCCACGGCCAGCGCAGCATCGTCGCCAACCCCACTCCCGCCCCGACGCCGAGCGCCACGGCGCCCTCCACGCCCCCGACCAGTGCCGCCACCTCGTTGCGGATGAGGAACAGGGTGGGCTTCTCGGCCCAGGGCTGGAGCTGCGCTGCATGCTGGTACAGCAGCGTTGGCAACCACGGCAGGTACAGCAGGCCGACGGCCGCGAACGCCAGGGCGCCGTCGCGCAGCCTCCTCCGCCGCTCGGTTCCACTGGCGAAATGAGCAACACGACGACGAGGAGGAAGGCGACGGCACACCCCACGCCCACCAGCAGGCCCCAGTTGTGGGTGTAGAGCAGCAGCACGAGCGACGCGGCAAACCCGATGGGTGCCCTCGGCGACCGAGCACGAAGCCATGGGCGAAGGTTGCGACGACGAAGAGCGTGAGGAGCACCACGAGCGAGTACATGCGCGTCTCGTTGGCGTAGTAGGCGATGAACGGGTTCACGCTGGCGACGAGAGCGCACATCCACCCCGCCCGACGCCCGAACAGGCTCCAGCCAGCCCACAGGGCGGTCGGCACCGTGGCGAGGGCGAAGATGAGCGACAGGACGAGTTTGCCCGGACGCGGGCCACAGCCCTGCACCACCGCCGCGGGGTGCCATTTCAGGCAGAACGTAGTTGATGCTCGGGAGCGCGACAAACCCCTCGATCGGCAGTTTCCGGCCTTGTGGCCTGCGCGGCGACGGTAGAGTCGCGGCGTGTTCCCGGTGCCCGCCCGGCAGCCACTTCCGGGGACCAACGACCAGATGCGGGAGCACGACGTCACGTCACCAAACTCACGTCTCCGCACTGGGCGACCGCATCGGCGCCTGGGGGAACCGATCGTGGCGGTATCCCTCGGCCTGCTGGGAGTACTCGCAGCCCTGCTCCAGCTGTTCTGGGGTCAAGACATCGGCCTGGCAGACAACGGCGACGGCTTCCGGCTGATGTGCCACTTCGGGTTGGAGAAGGCGGCGGACGTGCTCGCCGACCCGCTCGTGCTCCACTACGCCTCGGTGCCCGGTCGTTGCCTGCCGGAGCTGGCGTACCTGTCGTCGCAGCAATGGTTGCTCCGCCCGGCGGTGTGGATCTACCAGCTGCGCTACGAATCAGGCTTCGACCTCCGGGTTCTGGG
>DASZDM010000144.1:0-13128 GCA_035942015.1 Acidimicrobiales bacterium
CCCGGCGGCACGGGCAGATCGAGCACCGAGGTCATCTCCGCCAGGTTGGCCCCCTTGCCCCCGAGCAGATCCTTCAATGTCATCGGGGGCTGGCGGTGCTTGTGGTCGAAGGCATACACGTAGGTCACGGGACGAGACTAGAGCCTGGCCCCTCCGCGGCTCGCACCGGCATCCGAAACGCTGCCCGGGGTCTACCCCAGGCGGTCGGCCAGCTCGTCGACCAGGGCGTCGATCGGAACCCGCACCTGGTCGAGGCTGTCGCGGTCACGGATGGTCACCGCCTTGTCGTCCAGGCTGTCGAAGTCGACGGTGACGCACCACGGCGTGCCGATCTCGTCCTGGCGCCGGTAGCGCCGGCCGATGGCCTGCGTCTCGTCGTAGTCGCACATCCATCGCGGCTGCACCCGAGCCAGGACTTCGGCCGCCAGGGGGGTCAGGGTGTCCTTGCGCGAAAGCGGCAGCACCGCCACCTGGTAGGGAGCCAGGCTGGGGTGAAGACGCAACACCGTCCGCGCCTCGCCGTTGATCTCGTCGGTGTCGTAGGCCGCCAGCAGGAAAGCCATCATGGCCCGGGTCGCCCCGGCCGCCGGCTCGATTACGTGGGGGACGTACCGGCTACCGCTGGCCTGGTCGAAGTACTCCAGCTTCTCGCCCGACGCCGCTGCGTGCTGGGTCAGGTCGTAGTCGCCCCGGTTGGCGATGCCTTCGAGCTCGCCCCAGCCCCAGGGGTAGAGGAACTCCACGTCGGAGGTGGCGCTGGAGTAGTGACTCAGCTCCTCGGCGTCGTGGGGCCGCAGGCGCAGGCGGTCGGCCGGGATGCCGAGGTCGCGATACCAGCGAAAGCGCTCGTCGCACCAGTACTCGAACCACCTGGGGGCCTCGTCGGGTGGCACGAAGTACTCCATCTCCATCTGCTCGAACTCCCGGGTACGAAAGATGAAGTTCCCCGGAGTGATCTCGTTGCGGAACGACTTGCCCACCTGGGCGATCCCGAAGGGAGGCTTCTTTCGGGACGTCTCCAGCACGTTCTTGAAGTTGACGAACATGCCCTGGGCCGTCTCGGGGCGCAGGTACGCCACCGCACTGTCGCTCTCCACCGGGCCGGCGTGGGTCTTGAACATCAGGTTGAACTGCCGTGCCTCGGTGAAGCTGTCGGAGGCCTTGCACTTCGGGCAGGTGCCCGGATCCTCCAGTTGATCGAGGCGGAAGCGCTCCCGGCACTGCTTGCAGTCGACGAGGGGGTCGGTGAAGTTCCGCAGATGGCCCGACGCCTCCCAGATGGCCGGCGGGGAGAGGATGGCCGCGTCCAGGCCCACGACGTCGCTCCGGAGCTGCACCATGGAGCGCCACCACGCCTGCTTCACGTTGCGCAGGGCCAAGACACCCACGGGGCCGTAGTCGTAGGTGGAGCGGAAGCCGCCGTAGATCTCGGCCGACGGGAAGACGAAGCCCCGGCGCTTGCACAGGTTCACCACCTGATCGAACTCGTCCGGCATGCTGGTGACTGTAGAGGGTGGCCCCGACGGACCCACGCGGGCTGCGACCAGGGAGGGGTTTCACATGCATCCATTCGGGCGGCCGAGGTTCCTCGCGGCGATGGTGGTGACGCTGAGCATGCTGGCTGGCTGTGCCGACGAGGACAGCCGCGAGGAGGCCGACCCGGCTCCGTCGTCGACAGAGATGCCGGCCGACCCCACCTCGACGGCTCCCTCACCGTCAACCACCTTTGCCGGCGGTGGCTGTCCGGGCACCGACGCCATCCCTCCCGACGGAGCCACCGACGTGTCCCAGGTGGACGTCGATGTCGACGGTGACGGGGCCGAGGACCGGGTCGCGGCCTACCGGCGTGCCGACGGTGACCGCCGGATCGGTGTTGAGTTGGCCGCCGGCGGAACGTCGGCGGTCGATGCCAGCGCCGGCCAGGTCGAGGGGCCGGCTCCCCTGTCGGTGCTTGGCGGCGTCGACCTCGGCGGCGACGGTGAGACCGTCGTCGCACTCACCGATGCCGGTGCCTCGGTCGTCATCGTCGGGCTCTTCCAGTTCGTCGAGTGTGCCCTGACCCGAGTGTCGTTCGAATCGGGCCAGGACGTCGAGCTTCCGGTCAGCGGTGGCATCACCCACGGCGACGGCTTGCGCTGTGCCCCGGGCGGTGACGGCCCTCCCCTGGTTCGCCTCAGCGCCAAAAGTTCCGACGGCGAGCGCTACACCGCCACCGAGACCGGCTACCGGGTGGACGGCAACACCCTGATCGAGGTCGCCTCGCAGACCACCACCCTGACCAGGGCCGCCGACGACGAGGCCGTCAACGCCTACTACACCATCGACTGTCCTGCTCTGGAGAACAACCCCGGCAGCTTTTGAGCGCTCACCTCGTTCCGGTAGGTCCACGGTGGGCATCCCGGCCGCCGTCGACCACCTGGACTTCGGAGGGATGCCGTCAGGTGCGGTCCAGAACGCCCGGGGCCCGGAGGCGGCGCTCCAGTTGATGCTCGAGCGCCCGGTTGGCCAGGTGGTCCAGCTCAGCGCCGGCGGGCGACCACCCCTCGGCCAAGACGTTCACCAAATCGCCACCGAGGATGCGTCGCAACAGGACCAGGGCGTCGGGGGTGACGCGGGTGCCCGTCCGGCAACCCCGGCACAAGGTGCCCCCCTCACCCACGTCGAAGGCGACGAGGTCGCCGTCGGCCCCACAGCGGGCGCAGGCGTCGAGCACCGGGCTGAACCCCTGTTGGGCCAGCAGCTTCCACGTGAACGCCGGCGCCAGCAGTGGCGCCGGTCCCGAGGCCAGCGTGCGAAGGGCGCCCAGCAGCATCTGGTAGAGGCGGGGATCGTCCTCTCCCTCCTGCACGACGGCGTCGACCGCTTCGAGCAGGCACATCGCCCCACCCAGGCGGTCGAGATCCTCGCGCACCGGTCGAAAGTGCTCGAGTGCCTCGGCCTGGGTGATGGTGTCGAGGTTGCGACCCTCGTAGCACAGCAGGGCGACATGGCTGAGGGGCTCGAGGCGAGCCCCGAAGCGGCTCTTGGTGCGCCGCACCCCCTTGGCCACGGCCCGGAGCTTGCCGTGGCCCTCGGTGACCAAGGTCACGATGCGGTCGGCCTCCCCGAGCTTGATCGTCCGCAGCACGATCCCCCGCTCCCGATACAGAGCCATGGCGCCGGCCGTCCTGGCGCTACTCGACGCCGCCGTAGCGGCGATCGCGCCGTTGGAACTCCCGGACCGCCTCGAAGAGGTGCTCCCGGCGGAAGTCAGGCCACAGCACGTCGGTGAAGACCAGTTCGCTGTAGGCCAGCTCCCACAGCAGGAAGTTGGAGATTCGGTGCTCTCCCGAGGTGCGCACGACCAGGTCAGGGTCGGGCATGGTCGGGTCGTAGAGATGGCGGCGGATGGCCCGCTCGTCGATCTTCGCCGCCGGGGTGCCCGCGGTCACCAGGGCCCGCACGGCGTCGACGATCTCTGCCCGCCCTCCGTAGTTGAAGGCGATGGTGAGGGTCATGGTCGAGTTGCCCGACGTAAGCTCGAGCGCCTCGTCCATGCGTCGCATCAGGCGCCTGGGGACTCGCCAGTCCCTCCGGCCCACGAAGCGGATGCGCACGCCCCGGTCGTGCAGCTCATTGCGCCGGCGGGTCAGGATGCCCTCGTTGAACTGCATCAGATAGCGGACCTCGTCGGCCGGGCGCTTCCAGTTCTCGGTGGAGAAGGCGTAGACGGTCAGCCACCCCAGCCCGAGGTCGAGGGCCCCCTCGACGGCTTCGAACAGCGCCTCCTCACCGGCGGCGTGGCCTTCGATACGGGGAAGGCCCCGCTTCTGGGCCCATCGACCGTTGCCGTCCATGACACAGCCCACGTGCGTGGGCACCCGCCGGGGGTCGATGCCGTGGAGGTCCACCGGCCGAACCTACTGCCCGAGCACCCGCTCGGGTAGACAGTGCCCGGTGCTGGACTGGATCCCACGGAGCGCCACGGTCATCGGGCTCCTGGCCGGACCACTCGTCCTCCTCGGCTACCTGGCCGGCTCCGTGCCCTTTGCCTACCTCCGTTCCCGGCGCCGGCTCCGCCGCCAGCTCGACCACCCGGGCATGGCCCGCCTGGTCGATGCGGCCTCCGACGAACAGGAACGCGGGGATCGACGACGGGCGACGTTGCGGGCCTTCGCCGCACCGGCCCTGGCCACGCTGGCGGCGACCACCGTGGCGTGGCACCTCACCCTGGCCGCCACGCCCGGAGCCAACACCTTCAGCAGCGTCGGCATCTTCTCCAACCAGGCCATCGGGGCCTGGGTCTCGGTGGCGCTGTGGACGGGCATGGCGGCGGTGGTCGGCCACGTCGCACCGGTGTGGACGGGGTTCCGGGGTGGCAGCGGCCTACCGCCGGCCATCGCCCTGGCCGCCGCCTACATCCCCGTCGTGCTGATGGTCGCCGCCGGCGCCGCCCTGGTGGCCTACGGCCTCACCCGTCGACCCCAGGTGGCACTGCTGACCGCCCTTCCGGTGATGGTGACCTACGCCTACGTGGCGTGGCTCGCCGACATCCAAGCGGGGTGGGGCGTCACCAACGGACCCGAGACGACGCTGTGGACCACGCTGCTCGCCGCCACGATCTTCGCCCGAAACGTCCGCAGCGGGTGGGGCCCGCCGGACGGTTGAGCCTCACCTCGACGGCTCAACCGCCCCCCATCCAGATGGCCGTCAACCGAACTGAAGATCGACCACGTGCAACTCCACCTCGACAGGTCGGGGTGGGACCTCGGCGAAGCCCGCCGCCGTCAACACCTTCTCGACGGCAGGTTGCACCCGCTCGGTCCGGAAGCGCTCCCAATCGGCCTGTGATTCCCAGACCGTGGTGTGACGCAGGCCGCCCTCGTGGCCGACGACGAGATGCGCGACCAGGCCGGCGGGTGGCTTTTCACCGATCACCGACTTGACCTGCTGGTAGAGGCCTTCGTCAGTCGGGACGTCGTATTGACAGGCGTAGGACATGGTGGACTTCCCCTTCTGGTAGCTTGGTTACGATGTCAGGTAATCAATACAGGACTATGTAGGGAATGTCCGGCGCTGTCAAGCCGCGTCGCCGGTACGACGCCCGAGGCCGCCAGGAGCAGGCCCAGCGGACCCGCTGGACGGTGCTCGAGGCGGCCCGCCGGCTCTTTCTCGAGCAGGGGTACGCCCCTACCACGATGGCCGCCATCGCCACTGAGGCGGCGGTTTCGGTGGAGACGGTCTACAAGGCGTTCGGGAACAAGGCTGGACTGCTCAAGTCGGTCTTCGACGTCTCGATCGTGGGCGACGACGAGCCGGTGCCGCTCATGCAGCGAGAGAGCATCCGGCGCATGGAAGCTGAGGGTGATCCCCGCCGTAAGCTCGGCATGTACGGCGAGCACCTGAGCGAGACGTCGTTGCGATCCGTACCGGTCCAACTCCTGGTCCGGGCGGCAGCAGCCAGTGACCCGGCGGCGGCCGCCGTGTGGGAGGAGATGTCGACCGAACGCCTATCGGGCATGACCGCCTTCGCCCGCCACCTCCACGACGGAGGTCACCTGCGTCCGGGCGTGTCGGTCGAAGAGGCCCGGGACGTCCTCTGGATGTACAACTCCGCCGAGGTGTACGAGCTGCTGGTCATGAAACGGGGCTGGTCGCCGGAGCGCTACGGCGGTTGGATCGCCGATGCGTTGATCGCCGCCCTGCTTCGCCCTATCTGAAGCTGCGCGCGGCAGCGGTCTTAGGGTCCGGCGACGGACCCTAAGGGAGCACGATGTCGGGCCGGCGGGGCCAGTCCCTGTCGACTTTGACCATCAGTTCCAGGTACGCCCCGGGAGCGAGCTGGGCCCGGACGGCCGAGCCCACCGCCTTGAGCACCTGCCCTCCCCGACCGATGACGATGCCCTTCTGCGACGCCCGCTGCACCAGGATCTCGCAGCGGATCCGTGGCCACTCCCATTCCGTCACCCGGGTGGCAACGGCGTGGGGAAGCTCCTCGCGCAACACGGCCAGCAGCTGCTCGCGGACGAGCTCGGCCACCCAGACGGCTTCGGGCACGTCTCTCACCGTTTCGGCGGGGTAGTACGCCGGCCCCTCGGGGAGGAGCTCCACCAGTCCCTGGACCAGGGCCTCCACGCCCTCGCCGGTGCGGGCCGAGACCGGGAAGTACTCACGCCCACCGAGCTCCGTGGCCGCACCCAGGCGCTGAAGAAGCTGGGCCGGTGCAACCCGGTCAACCTTGTTGACCACGACCACGGGATCAGGGGGGGCCTGGGCGGCGACGGCCCGATCTCCCGGACCCAGCGTGGCGCTGGCGTCCAGCACCAGGCACACGAGGTCGACCCCGGCCATCGCTTCGGTCGCCACATCGGCCAGACGCGGGCCGAGAGGCCCACGAGGGCGATGGATCCCCGGCGTATCCACGAACACGACCTGATCGTCGCCGCGATGCAGGATGCCCCGGACGGGGATCCGAGTCGTCTGGACCTTGTCCGAGACGATGCTCACCTTGGTACCCACCAGCCGGTTCAACAGGGTCGACTTGCCGACATTGGGCCGGCCCACGAGGGTCACGAAACCTGAGCGCCCGGCCATGTCCGGGTCTAGGAGGCGGCGTCGGCGGGTTCGGGCTCGGCCGAGCGCGTGATGCGGATGCGGCCGATGCGTCGACCCTGCACCCGCTCGGCCCGCAGCAGATGCCCGTTGACGGCGACGGTCTCCCCCTCGCTCGGGACATGCCCGAGCAGGTCGAAGACAAGCCCCCCCACCGTGTCCCAGTCCCCCTCGGGCAGCTCGAGGTGCAGGAGGTCGTTGAGCTCGTCGAGCGCCATGCGGGCAGCGACGCGTACGTCGCCACCGGGAAGCGGCTCGAGGAGCGGGTCCTCCACGTCGAACTCGTCGACGATCTCGCCCACCAGCTCCTCGATGAGGTCCTCGAGGGTCACCAGGCCGGCGGTGGAGCCGTACTCGTCGACCACGATGGCCATGTGGAACTTGTCGGCCTGCATCTCGCGCATGAGCTCGGCCACCCGCTTCGACTCGGGCACGAAGCGGGCGGTGCGGGCGAGTGTGCGGGTGGCAGCCGCCGTCCGCCCCTCGCGCGACGCCCGCATCAGGTCTTTGGCGTACACCAGACCGACGATGTCGTCGATCCCGTCCTCCCGCAAGGGGATGCGGCTGTACCCGTTGGCGATCACCGTCTCCATGGCCTGGGCCACGGTGGCGTCGGCGCTGACACTGACCATGTCGGGACGGGGCACCATCACCTCCCGGGCGACCGTGTCGCCGAAGTCGATGATCGAGCGGATCAGGGCCCGCTCCTCCACCTCGATGACGTCGGCCTCCACGGCCACGTCGGCCAGCGCCAGCAGCTCCTCTTCGGACACCACCGGACCGGCTCGGCGGCCCTTGCCCGGCAGCACCAGGTTGGACAGCCCGATGAGGGCCCGGGTGATGATGCGCACGGGTGGGAGGCGAGCCAACAGGTTCGCCATCGGTGCCACAAGCAGGGCTGACCGCTCCGTGTGCTGCAGGGCGTAGGTCTTGGGGGCCGCCTCGGCGCACACGAAAATGACCACGGCCAGCACCAGGGTGGCCACGGCGATGCCCACCGGGCCGAAGTATGTCTCGGCCAGCAGGCCCACCAGCGTCGCGGCGCCGAGGTGGCACACCACGACCAACAACAGCACCGGATTGAGCACCCACTCCCGGTGGGCCAGCAGGCGGGCCAGGCTGGCGGCGCCTCGGCGGCCCTCCTCCTCCAGGGCCAGGGCCTTGGAACGGGGCAGGTGGGTGAGGCTGGTCTCGGCCAGCGCCAGGAAGGCACTGGCGGCGACGAGGACCACCACGGCGATGCCGGCGAGGACTTCAGGGCTGCTCACGGCCCATCCCTCCGGTGCATCCGGGCCAGCAGATGTCGTTCGAGATCCTGCATCGCTGCCGCCTCATCCGCCTCGGCGTGGTCCATCCCGAGGACGTGGAGGACACCGTGGACCACCAACAGCGCCAGTTCGTCGTCGGTGGACACCGAGCGCGCCGTGGCATTTCCTTCGGCCACTGCCGGACAGACGACCACGTCACCCAGCAGCACCGGCATGTCACCAAGCGCCTCGACGCCGATCCCGGCGTCAAGGGGAAAGGCGAGCACGTCGGTAGGACCGGCGCCTCCGAGGAAGCGCTCGTTGAGATCGGCCATTGTGTCCAGGTCGACGAAGCTGAGCGACAGGATCCCGGCGCGTATGCCTCGATCGATCAGCACCGCCTCGGCCAACGTCGTCAGCTGGCCCACGTCGACGACCACGGCCTCCTGCTCGTCGGCGACCTCCACACTCGGACCCGCTTGGGGAGGCCCGGGTCGTGGCCCGGGCCAGGGTTTCGGTCTGGAAGGGTCAGCGGTACTCACCCCTGAGCACCTTCTCCAGGCACCGCCTCCGTGGCCGCCCGCTCGTAGGCGTCGACGATGTCCTGGACGATGCGGTGGCGTACGACGTCTTTGTTGGTGAGGTGCACGAACGCCAGGCCGGGGATTCCTGAGAGGACGCCCTCCAGCCCGACCAGTCCGGAGCGACCGCTCGGGACGTCGACTTGGGTGACGTCGCCGGTGATCACCGCCTTGGAGCCGAAGCCAATGCGGGTGAGGAACATCTTCATCTGCTCCCGCGTGCTGTTCTGAGCTTCGTCGAGGATGATGAAGCTGCCGTTGAGGGTGCGGCCCCGCATGAACGCCAGCGGTGCCACCTCCACCGTTGCCCGGTCGAGCAGGCGCTGCGCTCCCTCGGGCTCCACCATGTCGTAGAGGGCATCGAACAGCGGGCGCAGGTACGGGTCGATCTTGGCGTTGAGGTCGCCGGGCAGGAACCCCAGGCGCTCCCCCGCCTACACTGCCGGGCGGGTGGGGATGATGCGGTTGACCTGGCGTAGCTGCAGTGCCTGGACGGCCATGGCGACGGCCAACCAGCTCTTGCCCGTGCCGGCGGGGCCGATGCCGAAGGTGACCACGTTGTCGCGGATGGCGTCGATGTAGCGCTTCTGGCCGCTCGTCTTGGGCCGTACCGTGCGCCCACTGGCGGTCTTGAGCACCTCGGCGGTGAGCACGTCGGTGGGCCGCTCGTCGGCCTTGACCATCTCGATGGTGCGGCCGACCTTGGCCGCATCGAGGGTCTGGCCCAGCTCGAGGAGCACGACCAACTCGTCGAACAGCTTGCCGACCCGCTCGGCGTCGACGCCGACGATGTTGATCTCGTTTCCCCGCACGTGGATGTCGGCACCGGCGAACGCCATCTCGATGAGGCGCAGGAACTCGTCACGTTGGCCCAGCAGGCCGCCCATGAGGTGATTGCCGGGCACCAGAATCTTGACGCCGCCGGCATGGCCGGAGACCGCACCGTCGGGGCGGATGGCGCCCGGGGGGAGGTCGTCGAGAGACGCGGGATCAGCAGTCACTGGCCCTACGAGCGTACCGGTCCCTTCCGGCTTCGCCGGAATTATCCCGGAGGCCAGGCCAGGGCGCGCCCGCCGAGCACGTGGAGGTGCAGGTGGGGCACGGTGTTGCCGGCGTCATCCCCCACGTTGAACACCAGGCGGTACCCCGTCGCCGCCACCCCCTCGCTCTCCGCCACCGAGCCCGCCGTGGTGTGCAGCTCGGCCAGCATGGCGGCGTGGCTGGTGTCCAATGCCGCGGCATCGTCGATGTGTTCGGTCGGCACCACCAGCACATGCACGGGGGCCTGGGGATTGATGTCGCGAAAGGCGACGGTGCCCGACGTGCGGGCCACCACGTCGGCAGGAACCTCGCCGGCGACGATGCGACAGAACAGGCAGTTCTCCACGGCCGCTCACGGTAGCGCGCCCTCTCCCGCCGGCAACGGGGTGGGCAGCGAGAGGATCTGGCCCGGGAAGATCAGGTCCGGATTCCCCGGATCGGCGAGGCGGTCGGTGTTGGCCACGATCAGGCGCCACCAGTACTCCGCCACTGCGCTGTCGCTGATGCTGTCGTCACCGCCGCGCTCCAGCACGTGTTCGGCCACCGACCACAGGTGATCCCCGGGGCGTACCTCCCATTCGGACTCGGTGAGCCCTCCGGTGGGCACGGCTGGGATGGGATCGGCACCCGGCACCTCGTCGGGCAACAGCTGCATCACCGGCGGCTGGTCGTCGGCACCGTCGTCGGGCACGGTCGTTGGCTCGGAACCAGCCTCTGTCGCGACCGTGGCCGCCACCAGCTCGAACGGCATCGCTCCCGACGGGGCCGGTCGGGCGATCGCCGTCGCACCGGCGACACCGGCCATGCTCGTACCCACCAGGCCCACCCCGAGAGCGGCGTGGAGACTTCGACGGATCACCGGCACGGTGACCAGGTCGACCACCGACACGAGGCGCCGGGCACCCCAGAGCCGTGCCCCGGCGCCGAGCAGCGACACCGCCAGCAGGTACCAGGCCAGGGCCACCACGACCCAGGCGAGCACCGCGAAACTGGCCTGCAGCGGTGTCCGCCCAACGGCCCAGCTCGACCACCACCCGGGATCGCCCAACGGCGGCGGCGCCAGCACGGACCCGCCGAGCCCCCGACCGCCCAGCGCGATCGACAGGAGCAGTCCTACCCACAGGAGCCATCCGACCGACCGGCGACATGACAACGTTCGATCTGGCCCTGCTGACCGGCTCACGTCCTTTACCCTAGCCTCTCGTGCATCTCCATGCACTTACATGACGCCAGCATGCCTATCAACCGCCCAGCCGGCTACCGACGTGTGGCGTCGGCCACGGCGGTGGCAGCCACGTCGGCGGTGGAAGGCGTGCCGGGAACGGCACCGGAGAAGAGGTGATCCACTTCTGCAGCGATGGTGACCTCGACAGTGCCACCGTCCACGACCGCCACCGCCTCCAGACGGTCCAGCCCGTCCAGTCCGAGGCGCTGGATGGTCTCATCGACAACCTGTTGCACCCTGAGGCGATCCAATTGGAAGGAGCCTCCGCCGTAGAACTCATCGACGTCCACGGCTGCCACCGCATCGTTGGCGGCGGCGACAGCGGCGTTGGCCAGCTGTCGCTGGACGAGGAAGACGGCGGCGGCGTCGACGGCGAGGACGCCGAGCATCAAGAAGATGAGCACCGCCGCCGGCATCAGCACGAGGACGCTGCCCCCGCTCGACGGGAGCCCGTGCGCCGAGCCCTCACCCACGGCAGTCGGGGATCGGATCGACGGGCACCGCCAACCCGTCACGGTACGGATCGACCACTTCACTGTGGCGGCCCGTGGCGGTGATGACACTGCCCCCGAAGCCGCCGATCCAGGGCAGGCGGAATGTCGGCACCTCGTAGCTCACCACGAACTCCACCCGTGCACAGCGCCGGAGGTCGGTGGGACCCTCGGTGCGGATGGCCCAGGTACCGGGGTCGACCTTGTGGCCGTCGATGGCGTCGGTGGCCGCCTGCCGCGCTTCGGCCAGCGCATTGCCCACCGCTGGACCGTCTGACTCCACGAAGGCACGGGCGGCCTCACGTGCCGCTGCTGAGGCCGCCAGCTTGGCGTCGATCACACCCCAGGCGTTGACGAGCAGCGCTATCCCGATCACGAACACCAGAAAACCGAACGGCAATGCCTCGAATCCACCGACGAAACCCCGCTCATCCCGCCAAAATGTGACAGCACCGGCGAAAGGCCGGTTCCTCCCATGCGCGGCACAGGTGGCACCAGGGAGGCCGGGTGGCGCCGGCGGAAGGGGCCCGCCCGGCGGAGCCGGGTGGGAAGGAGTCCCGCCGGTGACAGGACCCGGCCGGAGGGTCGGTGACGGGGCCCGCAAGCTCACCGTAGGCGTTCCATGCGCACGGAGATGGTGCGGTCGATCCGCTGGAACGGGAACCGGATTCCGGCCAGTAGATCCGTCGGCTGTATGGCCAGGACCCTGAGAGCGACGATGTCGGCAGCACCGTCGCCGTCGGTATCGGGATAGCTCCATGACAACTCGAGGTGACCTTCATCGCCGTAGCCGTCGAGGAGCTCTGAGACGTGGCGCTCGGCGTCGGCCTCGCTCACGAGTTCGCCGCCACCTCCGGCTCGCAACCGGGCCGCGTCGAAGGCAGCTGCGGTCACGAGCGAGGTGCCGTAGAGGTTGAGGACCAGGTGCACGGCAAAGAGCAAAAGGACCAGGAAAACAGTGACCCCGACGATCGATCCGATGAGCCCCGTGCCGGCTTCGGCGTTACTGGATCTGCTCGACGTTGTCCTGGATCCGCTCACCGGCATCGTTGAACACCGTCTGAAACAACGCCCACATCGCTGCGCCGAGGAGGGCCATGATCAATACGGCGATCGCCGTGGAGATCACCCCTTCGCCGGCCTGACCGGCCAAGTGGGTGCGGCTTCGGGCCCAGAGCAACCGGTAGCTGAGCCACGTCTGGTCAAAAACGGTCATGAGATCTCTCTCCTTCTTGCTCGAGTGTGATGGTGAACTTTCACCCGCCGAAACGCCGGAGCGCCTCCACGAAGGGAATGCCCATGAAAATGACCCCGGGCACGAGGGTCGCCACCGTCACCGGGATCCAGACCTGCTGGCTGCGGCGCTCAGCCGCCTCGATCAGCTCCCGATGCACATCCCGGCGGATGGCCCGAGCTTCTTCGGCGAGCAAGCGCCCGAGGTCGCTCGTCTCTCGATTCAAGGCCAACACCGCAACCAGTCGGTCGAGGGCAGCCACGTTGGCCACCGCCGCCCACTCCCGAAGAGCCTCGGCCTCTGACAGACCTTGGCGGAGGCGGGCACACACGCGGCGCAGATCGGCTCCGCACGCTCCGGCGCTGCGACGGGCCAGGCGGTCGAGCGCCGAGGTGAGGGAGTATCCGGCCGACAGCAGCAGGGCCAACTGCTCGGCCACGACCGGAAGCTCCAGGAACAGCCGCCGCTGCCACTCCTGGGACGCCTTCGCAACCCGCTGCTCCTGAACCAGAAAGGCCAGGGCCGGGCCGGCCAGAACCAGGAGGAGCGACACGGGCACCGGAGGGCCGAGGGCGGCCACCACCAGGGCGGCGCCGCCGAAGCCGGCCACGCTGCCCCCCAGCTGGCGGATGCGCACGTCACTGACGCCTACCGGAGAGTGGATGCGGGTGAGGCGCACGGAGAGCTGTTCGGTGACGCCGACCATGCGGGCCAGGCG
>DASZDM010000145.1:0-2961 GCA_035942015.1 Acidimicrobiales bacterium
CGGACCCCGAACCGGCCGGCGCTTCGTTCGCAAGCCAACCCGACCATGCCGAGCAGCAGGCACTTCAAGAGCCAGCCAGCTCGGGACCCGAAGACGCTACGAGCACCAGCTCAGCGTCGCCCTCCATCCTCCATCAGGCACATCGGTTGGCGTGGAGCACGTCACCGCTCCCAGAACAGCGAGAGAGCGATGCCGTCCGGGTCCTTGAAGTTGAGGATGGCACCGGGCGGCACGTCGAAGGGACCGTCGTAGGCGACGCCGTGCTCGGATAGCGCCGCCGCCCAAGCCTCCATGTCGGCTCTGTTCGCCACGGTGAAGGCGAGGTGGTCGAGGCCGTTCCTTCGAGGATCGAAGCCGGGCTGCTCGGCACCGATGTGCTGCACGACGGCGAACACCGCCCCGGCACCGGGGATGCGCATGATCACGGCCCGGCGAATATCACCATCCTCCGAGAAGACTTCCTCCATGCCCAAAACGTCCTGGTACCAGCGGGCGCTGTGCTCAACGTCGCTAACAGTGAGAGCAGCGTGGTGGAGTCCAACAAGGCCGGCCATGCAGACCAGCATGCACCGTCGTACGCTGCCCGGCATGCTGCTCGACGGGGTGAACCACGTGGCCATCCTGACCAACGACACCGAACGTCTGGTCGCTTTCTACCAAGAAGTCTTCCATGCGACCGTCAGCGGCCAGATGCCGGCGGGCGAGGGCGTCCTCCTCACTTTCGTCGACATCGGCCCATTCGCCGAGCTGAACGGTCTTCGAGGTACGGGACAACAGCGAGGCGCAGCGACAGACGCCGATGTTCGGTCGGGGTCGCATCGATCACCTTGGGCTCCAGGCCGCCTCACTGGACGCCTTCGATGCCATCCGTAGTCGTCTCATCGAGCGCGGTGCCACCGACGGGTTCGTGACGGACTTCGGCAGAATCTTGAGCTTGTTCTTCCGCGATCCCGACGGGCTCGAGGGCGAGGTATGCGTGCCCAACCCGCACGCCGAGCCGGGGGTGTTCAACCCGCCGGGGACAGCCGCTGCCGGCTACTCGGTGTCTGACCGAGGGGACGGCTGACAAGGTCTTCCGCCGTCGCGGAGGTGCTGGCATGGCGACGGTCTGGCTGGCTCTCATGGCAGACGACTTCCATTCCCGAGAGGAGGCAACGTCACCCGGTGGAAATGGGGCGGCGGACGTCTGCTGTCACCCTGTACATGTGCCCGAGGTCCGGAAGACGAGGTCAACACAAACGGGCGATCGGTGTGGGACAACCCCTGCGGTGGGAGACCAGGGCCAAGCGCTCCGGCGCGACTAGCGGCATGTCTGAAGGAGCGGGGCCGTGTCAAGAGGGCCAGGCCGCTCTTCGGCCGGTTTCCGGCGTCGATGACCTGAATGCGGACGCGCGCCCACGAGACGAGGGGTCAAGGTGGAGCGCCCGCAGCGAAGCGAGGACGTACGACCTTGGACGCCGGCGGCGAGTGGCGCAGGATCGCTCAGGTTGTCGACGCAGTCACGAGGACCGCGGATGTCGCACCAGGCTCCCTCGAGGTGAGGTGGTGAGGGAGGGCAGGCTCGGCTGCCGAGGCATGTCTTCGCCGATGTCCACGCGCATGGTGCGTTCCGGCCACGACCAGGCGGGCTCAGTCACTTAGCCGACTCGCTGCGGGACGCAGGGTCCTGCCGCTAGTCGAGCTCGCGCCCGGTCGCGGTCCGAGCCTCACGCCGCCTCCCGGTCTCGCAGACAGCGGATCTCGCCGTCGCGCAGGCCGTAGTAGACGAGCGTGAGGACCTTGCGGGCGATGGCCACCTGGGCCTTCTTGGTGCCCCGCCGCTCGGCGATGGCTCGGAACGACCCCATGAGGTGGTCGCCGCCGTGGTGGCGGGCCACGGCCTCGATGGCCGCCCAGCGCACCAGCTTGGAGCCTTGCTTGGTGATGCGGCCCCGGGCGACCTTGGTGTCGGACTCTCGGTGCTGGGGAGTGAGCCCCGCCCACGAGCACAGTGCCTCGGCCGAGGGGAACCGGGTGACGTCGCCGATCTCAGCCACGAACACCGCGGCGAACACTCGCCCGACCCCGTGGATGGCCTGGATGGCCTGGTAGCCGCGGTGGTGACGCAGCGCCAGGTGGATGTCACGGTCCAAGCTCGTGATCTCCCGGTCGTACACCGAGATCAGGTCCCGCAGCACCTCCAGGCGGTCGGTGTAGGCGTCAGGCAGCTCCAAGGCGTCGAGCTGGGCGGCGCCGCCCGGTCCCCACATGTTGGCGAGCTCAGGCAGCACGCCGTTCTTGGCCATGACCGCATGCACCTGGGCCTTCAAGCCCGTGCGCAGGTTGGACAGCTTGGCCCGGAAGCGCACCATCTCCCGCAGCTCCCGGATCTCGGCTGGGGCGATCCAGGCCTCGGCCAGGCGCCCGAGGCGCAACAGGTCGGCTAGGTCCCGGGCGTCGCGCTCGTCGTTCTTGACCCGACGACGTCCCCAGTCGTTGCCCTGGGGATGGGCGAGGTGCACCACCGCTCCCATCTCCTGGAGCACGTCCACGGCCCAGTACCACCCGTAGGTGGCCTCGACGACCACGTGGGCGCCGGGGCCGGCCTTGGCCACCTCGGCAGCCAGGCGCATCGGGTCGTTGTCGATGCGCACGCACTCCAGCTTCTCGCCCGCCGCGTTCATGCGGTAGATCACCGAACGGCGACGGTGAAGGTCGATCCCGACGTACTGTCGTTCCATAGGGGCCTCCTCCTCTTCGTCGAGGGGTTGGTTTGTGTCGACCCCGAGTTCAGCACTCGGAACCGTCACGGGGAGCGGAGGCCCCGCTCCTTCACCACATCACATATAGTGGCGGGACCATCCTACAGTCGGACTCGCCTGGCTCTCAGTCCAGCGTACGGCCTCCGACAGGGCCGTACGCTGGATGAGAGAGCGGCCCTACGAGGTCGGGACCGTCGGGTCCTTGAAGCTCCCTCGTAGG
>DASZDM010000146.1:0-16486 GCA_035942015.1 Acidimicrobiales bacterium
CGGCAACGCAACCACGCCAGCCGCAACCGGCAAGCTGGCCGAGCGGCGCTCTTCGACCGCATCCTGGAAGGAGTCGCCGACCCATGATCGTCCGCCCCGCCAAACTTCTTCTTGACATCATCACCTACATATCGCCGGTTATCTCGCGCTTGGCGGTGTCCCCCAGGCCCGGCGTTCGGGGACACCGGCGCGGCTCGACCGCGCCGCGCGGTCTGGGACATGGCAGTGCCCGCGCCAGCCGAGCAGATCGCGGACTCTGTAGTCATGCTCCGTCACGCTTGATGCGACAAATCTCGGGTGAATGCCCGATGTCGCCGATCGGCGCTTGACGTACAACGCCGGCATGAGCACACACACACACACGAACATTGGGGTTGGGTTCGGCGCCGTCATCGTCGTTCTGGTGGTCGGCACGGCGGCTGTGGTCCCGGCGGTGTTCGCCGGTGTCTCCACCGCGACGGCCACTGCCTTCCGCTCCGATAAGCCTTCCAAGCAGACGGCCATCCACATCGTGGCGTTCGAGCCGTGGGACGAGGGGGGACCACCGAAATTGACAACGGCGAGCCAGGCTTCGGTCCCGGCGACCAGTTCCTCGAGCACCACCGACTCCTTGACCCCGTGACCGGTGCCGAAATCGGTCGGGTCACGAAGGAGATCACGGTGATCGAGACGGTTGGGGACGGGGACTTCCTGTTCATGGTCCACTCGGAGCTCACCCTCGACGGCGGCACGGTCCAGGACTCCGGTTCTCTCTGGTACTCCGAGGTCGAGGACGGCACCGCGACCGTGGCGGCCACGGGGGGGACCGGCGTCTACGCCCACAAGACCGGGACCGTCCGAGGCTGCGACCGGCGAGTACGCCGGCCGCCCAGGCCTCTTCCTCACCCTCGACGTCACCCAAAACCGCTGACGAGTTCGTCAGCCCAAACCAGAAAGGAAAAGACGATGCCTACCTACGTCATCGAGCGCAACATCCCTGGCGCCGGTTCCATTACCGACCGCGAGTGGGCCGAAGCCTCGACCCTCTCGAATCAGACGATCGTCGAGATCGGCGGTTTCACGTGGCTGCACAGCTACGTCACTTTCGACAAGGTGTACTGCGTCTACGAGGCCGACAACGAGGATCTCCTCCGGGAACACGGTCGCCGATGTGACTTCCCGGTCGACCGCGTCGCCGAGGCCTGCCGGATAATCGACCCCACGACCGCCGGCGCTCGCGTGTGAGGAACGTTCAGGCCCGCCGCGCGACCGCGTAGCGGCTGAGCGACACCACCTCGGTGAGGCCGTGACCCTCGATGAAGTCGTCGCAGCGACGGTGCACGAGGGCTGCGGCCCCTTCACCGATCTCGGTCACCGTTCGGCGCAGCCCCGATCCCATCACGATGCGCCACCAATCGTCGGCGGACCGAAGCGCAAGGCGGTCCGTTTCGGTGCTCACCGTCAACTCGACGACGCCGATGCCATCGAACAGCGAGCGCAACACGTTTTCCCGGTCGGTCCGGCACCATGGCTGGAGGACGTCGAAGCCGGGCACGACGGCGTTAACGGCGTCCACGAAGACCGACCGCATCGGCTCGACGAACTGCTCGCCGAACACACTCACCGCCACCCGACCCCTTTCCGGGCGGACGAGCTCCACGAACGACTGGACCAGCCCCCTCATGTCGTCGACGAAGAAGACACCGAGCGCGCAGACCAGTGCGTCGAACGGCTCCTCCGGCCGGTCGATGACGGTCATGTCCCCCGAGCGCAACTCGACGTTCTCGAGCCCCGCCGCGGCGACGCGACGCTCGGCGACCCTCAGCATCTGCTCCGCGTAGTCCAGCCCGACGACGCGTCCGGTTGGACCGACCCGCTCGGCCGCCGCCACGAGGCCAAACCCAGTGCCGCAGGGCACATCGACGACACGTTCGCCGCTGACGAGCCCGAGTCGGTCGACCCGCAGGGCGAGATAGGCCCAGTAGTCACGACCGGCGTCGTCGTAGTCCGTTGACGCAGCGTCGTAGGTCTGCTTCGGGTCGAATCCGCCGAGTGGTCCGCTCACCTGATCTCCAGCGGCCGCAGCGCGGGCACCAGGCCGTGCTGGATGGCGAAGAGGGCGGCGGCGGCGCGCGCCGACACACCGAGCTTGGTGTAAATGTGCTCGTTGAGGCTGCCCGCCGTCTTGGGCGCCATACCCAACTGGCGGGCGATCTGTTTGTTCGATGCGCCCCCGCCAGCAACGCCAGCACCTCGACCTCCCGCGCCGTCAGCCTTGCCGGTGAAGTTAGCCCCTTGCGCGGGCGATGACCGGCAGCCCCCAGGACCGCGTCTACCGCAGCGCCATCGAAGCGACCGCTTCGCGCTTCGGTCCGGCGCTGATCGGCGGCTTCCTTCGTGGCCATGGCTGGCCGATACGGCCGGTCTTCGCACATGGCGTGGTAGGCGTCCGCCGCCGCAAGCAGATTCGATAGACGCTCATCGACGAGGGTCCCCCGGTGGTAGCCAGACCCGTCCACCCGCTCATGGCGTGCCAAGGCGAGGGTTCCGATCTCCGCGAGCACGGCCGGACGCCCCGTTTCGGGACAGTGTGGAATTCCGGAACGGCTGTCACTTGGGGACACCGGCTTCCCGCCGACGGCATTTCCACCCGCCGTGGCGCGGCCCGGGCTGGTAGACGGCAGGTTAGTGGTGGCCTTCCCCGTGAGCCCGTCACCCCTCGCCGCGAGCGGGCGAGGGTCGCCCGGCCGGTATCCCGGTCCGCCAACCTCCTTCGGCCCCAACTTGGTCATCCAGGCTCCCACGAGCACATCACCGCCACGCTCGTTTCGCCCGACAACCGCACCGGCAGGTCACCGTCCGCGTCTAGTCGGACGGTCTTTCGAAGCAGGCGACCGCCGGGAACCGGCCGTCCTCGGTGACGATGTGCTTGGCAGACAGGCAACTCGGCAAAGGGGTGTTTTCGGCACGAGGCTCTCGAAAACTGCCGATGTCGGCCGCTTGCTTAGGCTAGGCCGGATTGCTTTCGATCTCCGCCTTCAGCCTCGGCAGCGCCAGCGACAAGTAGCGCCTCATCATGCGGCCGAACATCCATCCCACGGGGCGGGCGACCGGTCCGCTGACCCAGGCGAGGAACCAGATCCGCGTCTGGTTATCGCCCATCCGCTCGAAGCGATGCTCGAACCGAGTCACCGTCATGAAGGAGCGGCCTTCCCAGACCCATCGGTGCGGGGGGTCGTACTCGGTGACCGTCATGGTCGTTCGGGGGCCGGCCCGCATGTGCAGAACGACGCTTGTCGATGCGGTGAGGTCGCCGGGCGGCGTCGGATCCATGCTTTTGATGTGGGCTGCCCACGTCGGCCACTGCTTCAGCTTTGCGAGGTGGTTCCAAGCGACCGTGTCCGCGTGTCCGACGGTGACGTGCTCACGGACGACTTCCCGCACCTGCGAATTCTCTCATACCAAAGGGTGAAGCAACAGAACAAGAGCCGGCATGATGAGCCGGTGGAAGCGCGGTCGATGGGCCGTGAACGCCCTTTGCTGAGGCTCGCCCTACTTTCTGCTCGTCTTCGTCGGTGACATCATCGTCTTGAGCGTCGTAGGGGAAGTGTCACCGGGATGGTGGCTTCTTGCCGTGCCCGTTGAAGTTCTTCTCGTCCCGGTTGTACGGATCATTGCTCTGGTCCTGCTGCTACGAGACCAACGCCGTAATCACGGCGCGTTCTCTCTACCGGCGCCGCCGTCGGCTCCCACGACCTTAGGAGGCGGTGACGATACCGCATCCGTAACGGCCTCCGGCGTCGCCGGTGTTCGCGGTGCCGGTGGGTGCGTTCAACCAGTTGTCGGGATCCTGGTACCGGCCAGGCCCGACGGGAACATTGGCGAAGTTGTCAGGACCGGCGTGGAGGACGACAGCCGAGCCGTCGGAGTCGAACAGCTGGGTCACGTCGAAGCGGTGCGTCTCGAACTCGGCGTAGGCGGTCCATCGGGCGACACCAGCACGCTGGGGAGATCGCCCGTGTGGTGGCCGTGGGAGGCGCCGGGGACGAGGTTCCAGTGCCCACCGGCCGAGGCGAACAGCGGGGCGGTGCAGACGCCGGTGGTGTGCACGTGAAACCCGTGGTACGAGCCCAACCTTGGTGCATCGGCGGGTAGGTCGAGCTCCACCTCGACCCTGTTGGCGTAGGTGCCCCTGCCCTTGAATGTCACCTCGCCAATCTCGGCGCCAGCCGCGTTGGTGAGCGCCGCCCTGGCCAACGGCTGGGCCGCGCCGGCCCGTGATCCTCCCATGAGCGCGGCCACCGTGACGGTGGCCAGAATCGCTGTTGCCGCAACTGCTCCGACTCTCCACCTGGTGTTCATGGCTTGCTCCTCTCTAGGGTCGACTGTGCTGTCGTCGCGGGGCCGCCATCCGGTTCAGTTCGTTCATGACGACGGTTGACTTCGTGCGATGTCCGGAGCCGTCGCCAGTGCTCCGGCCCCGGATAGTCTGCGCCTGGCTGTGGGGCGTGCACCGCCGTCGGTACGAAGCGGGCGCGCCAGGCGAAGAAGCCTGCAAGTGCGGGACCGCTCGCCAGCATGGCCACGTTGAGCAGATCCTCGACGCCGGTGAGCAGCGGTGCCGGGTGGGCGGCGTGGTACACGAGATGTGGCAGCGCGAACCCCACGTACGCGATCAGTGCGATCTGGATAGCGGCCCGATGGCCCCAGACAGCGGCGAGGGCGAGCGCGATGCCCGTGGCGAGAAAGCCGGCGCCCGCGTCGGTCGCCAGATGGGCGTTGAACGGCGGTTCGGCCGCCACCAGGCGGGGATCGATGCCGGGGAAGGTGTCGTACCAGTTCCGCGGGGCGAGCACCGCCCACAGTCCGATCAGGAGCTGGGGCCCGGCGAGCGTCGCAAGGATGCCGACTCGGATGCGGTTGCCAACGAGCGTGATCATGAGCGCCACCGTACGGATACGCTCCCGCTGCCCACATCCGTGAGGTCCCGTATTTCCGGCGCCGCCCTTCCTTGGCTCGCAGCCGGCTGCATACGCTGCCTCGGTGGACGGTGGACTGGTCACCGTGGTGTTCCTTGACGCGGTTCGGTCGACGGAGCTGCTGGCGGGGCTGGGTGAGGTGGCCGGGACCGCCGCCATCGAGGCGGCGCTCCAGACTGTCCGCGAGCGCATCGAGCCGTACGGTGGACGAGGGGTCAAGTCACTCGGCGACGGGCTCATGGTGCTGTTCCCCGGACCGCGCCAAGCGGTGTCGTTCGCACTCGCTGTCCAGAGCGCCCTGACTGGCAAGCATCCGCAGCTGCACATTGGCGTCAACACGGGCGAGGCAGCCGGGCGCTCCGACGATTCGCTCGGCGAGGCGGTCAACGCTGCTGCTCGCATCGCGGCCAAAGCAGCCGGAGGCGAGGTGCTCGTGTCCGACGTCGTCCGACAGCTCGTCGGCTCCATGCCCGGAGTCCGGTTCACCGATCGGGGTCGCAGCCGGCTCAGAGGCTCTTCCGACCAATGGCGCCTCTTCGCCGTCGCCGCCAGCGATGGCAACCGGCCCACGAAGCCGGTCTTCGGCCGCGCCGCTGAGCTGGCCGCGGTGGACTGGCTCCTCGCCGCTCTCTCCGAGGGCAGCGGCCGTGCCCTGGTGCTCGAGGGTGAGGCCGGCATCGGCAAGACCCACCTCGTCGACGTCCTCCGCACTCAAGCCGCCTCTACGGGTGCCCTGGTGCTCGACGGCGGAGCGGACGAGATGGAGCAGGACCGGCCCGGGCGCATCCTGCTGGCATTCACCGATCGCATCGAAGCGCCCGTCGGACCCCTGTTCGGCAACCTCGACGCCCAAGAGGGCAGCCGGGGCTTCGCCGTGGTCGAGGCGGTGGTCGACGCGGTCGAGGACGCGGCGGCCGGTCGACCGGTCGTGGTGGTGGCCGAAGATCTGCACTGGGCCGACGAGCTCAGCCTGCGGGGCATCGTCACCCTCGCTCGGCGATTGGACCCGCTACCGATTGCCCTGGCGGTCACGCTGCGGCCCTCCCCCCGACCTCCGCTCCTCGACCGGCTGCTGGAGACGCTCGACGGGACGAACGGACAGCACCTGCGGATCGCGCCCCTCGACGACGTGGCCGTGGGATCGTTGGTGGCGTCCATGACGGGCGCCGCACCCGGCGCCTCTCTGACCTCTCGGCTCGGCGGCGCAGCCGGCAACCCCCTCTTCATCATCGAGCTGCTACGAGCGCTCGACCACAACGACGCCCTGCGGGTCGACGCCGGCGTGGTTGAGACCGACGCACAGGCGCTGCCCGCGACCGTCCGTGACGCGGTGGTGCGGCGGCTGTCGTCGATGGCCCCGCCAACGGTCGAGGCCTTGCGCCTGGCCAGCCTTCTCGGCTCCGAGTTCATGCTCACCGATCTGGCGGCAGTCGCCGGGAAGAGCGTCGTGTCGGTCGCCGCCCACCTACACGAGGCGGTCTACGCCGCCGTGCTCAGCGGCGAAAGCGAGACATTGTCGTTCCGCCACGACCTCATTCGCGAAGCGATCTACGACGACATCGCCCCCGCAATCCGACGCGATCTGCACGCCGCGGCCGGTCGGGCTCTGGCGGCCGCCGGCGCCCCCACATTGCAGGTAGCCCGCCAGTTCGCGCTGGCCGCCCGACCCGGCGACGTGGCCGCCGTCGAGTGGCTCGAACGCGCCGCCCACGAGGCACTCGCGCTCGACCACGGCATCGCCGTTGACTTCTTTCGCCAGGCGCTTGCGCTTGCACCCGAGGGCTGGGCCGGACGAGCCCGCATCGAGACCTCCCTGCTGGAACCGCTGGCGTGGGCGGGGCGGGTCGAGGAGGCCCGCGTCCTCGCCCGCGACGTGCTCGCCCGCACCCGAGATCCCGCCACCGAGTTCGCGGCCCGGCGAGGCCTGGCCGCGGTGCTCACCGCGGCTGGAGACCTGGCCGCCGCCGTTCCCGAATTCGAAGCCGCCGCTGCCGTGCGGGGGGCGCCGGCGGCCGAAGCATGGGTGCTGCGCTGTGCCGCCGCCGGAATGGCGCTGTTGGTGGGGCGCCCCGCCCCCGAGGTGAGAGCGGTGGCCGAGGGCGCCCTGGTGGACGCCAAGGGCACGTCGGATCCAGCGCTCGCCTGCTGGGCCCATCAGTCCCTGTGCCTGGTCGCCCTGGCCGAGGGCCGCCACGACGATGCCCTCGACCACGCCCGTTCCGCGCGGGACATCCTCGACGCCCAATGGGTGGCGCCGATGGGCTTCCTCATCCCACACCTCTGGGTGGGCAGCGCCCACGCCTACCTGGATCAGTTCGACGAGTTCCTCGCCGCCTACGGCGTCGCCGGGCGACGAGCTGAACGCCGGGGCGAGACGACGTTCCTGGTCCTCGCTCACGCCGGCACCGCCTGCGGCCATTACTTCGCCGGCCGCTGGGACGGCGCCGTCTCGGAGATCGAGGCCGGGCTGGCGCTGGCCGCCGAGACCGGCGCCCAGGCGATGACGCTCCTGTCACACGCCCTGGCGGCCCGTATCGCCGTCAGCCAGGGTGATCTGCGCGCCGCCGACGAGCACCTGGCGACTGGCAACCAGCTTCTCGCCGCCGGCGGGCACCTGTACGGCGTCGACCTGCTCGCCTGGGCCCAGGCAGGCGTGTTCGAGGCACGGGGCGAGCCGGGCGCGGCGCGTGCCGTGCTGGAGATGTTGTGGGACCAGACGGCGACGATCCGCTACCTCCTGCAGTACCGCAACTACGCGCCCGACCTGGTTCGACTCGCCAAGGCGCAGGGGGACCTCGATCGGGCGCGGGCGGTCGCGGCGGAGATCGAGCAGGCGGCCGGGCGCTCCACGTCGGTGAGCGCCACCGCGGTTGCTCTACGAGCCCGGGGCTTGGTCGACAACGACCCCGACGCCCTCGTCGAGGCGGTGGCGCGCTACCGCCGCACCCCCCGGCGACTGGAGTTCGCCGGCGCCTGCGAAGACGCGGCCCGAGCGCTGGTCGATCACGGCCGGCGTGATGAAGCCGTCGAGCTGCTCGACGAGGCGGGCGGCGTCTACGTCGAGGCGGGCGCCGACCGAGACCTGGCTCGCATCGACGCACTCTTGCGCGCCTGCGGCAGCCCCCGCCGCCGTCATGGCCGGGCCCGGGCCACGCACGGATGGGACGCCCTCAGCCCCAAGGAGCGTGAGGTGGTCGGACTCGTGGTCGAAGGCCTGAGCAATCCCGAGATCGGCACCCGGCTATACATCTCACGCCGCACCGTGGAAACCCACCTATCGCACGTCTTCCGGAAGCTTGACGTCGCCAACCGTGCCCAGCTGGCGGCCGTGGCGGCGGGGACGCCGGCAAAGGCCGAGCGCACAAGCGGTTGACCGAGCCGCCGACGCTACGGTGGCGCCGGGCGCGCTCGTCATGGCTTCTCCCAAGACCCCGGCGCACATCGGTCGCATTGTCGTCGGCGACCCGATCACGGCCCGGCGCGTGGTGGAGAAGTGACCTCAGGCTGGGAAGATCGTCGAGGACCCGACGTGGCGTGCATCGGCCGACCCGCCGGCACTCTGCCTAGCACGTGCCGTCTTCCGGGGTTGAGCTGGTGCCCGCATCAGCTGGTTGCGGGTGGACCGTGGCGGTGATGACGGACCAGGGCGCTGATCCCGAGCAGGACACCAAGGCCGACGAGCATGAAGCCGGTCATCATGGAGATCACGACGAGCCAGTAGGCGTTGTCGCCGAGGTCCATCGCCGACGGCCACGGGATGGCCATGCCTGCGAACGTCGCGGCCACCAGGCTCACGCCGGCGACCAGGAACTTCCACCACACGACGTCGATGGAATCGAGCTCACGGATTGGTCGCTGCGCACGCCAGGCCGAGACGCCCACGGCTGCGGAGACGACGGCAACCATCAGGAACACGATGCTGACTGCGGGCCCGCCGGTGCCGAGCACCAGCGCCAAGGCGAGGGCGCTGGCCGCCACGACCGAGCAGATACCAACGAGGACCGGGGTGGGCGGACGATGCATGGCGGCCTCCAAGTGGAGAGTTGGGACGGTGACGGCAAGGTCTCGGATGGTGCGGGCCCATACACCGATGGGCGATTCGTCGCTGATCTGGTGGGAAAACAGGACGGCCAGATCCTCCCGGTAGTCGTCACGGAAGGACCGGGGGTAGAGACCGGTGAGCGCGCAGTAGATCGACAGGTGGCGGTCGTGGCTCATGCCGGTGCGCCTGCGACGCCACCGAGCCCGTCGAGGCGGGTCACCAGTGTCCGGAGCCGGGTGAGCTCCGATGTCGCCACCCGTTCGCCCTCGGCGGTTAGGCGGTAATAGCGGCGGCGTTCGGTGTCATCGCGTGGCCTGTCGTCAGTGGTCTCGATGATGAGGCCGTCGGCCAGGAGCCGGTTCAAGGTGCCGTACAGGGTGCCGGGCCCCATCCGCACCCCGCCGTCGCTGAGCTCCTCGACTCGCCGCATCAGGGCGTAGCCGTGGCTCTCGCCGTGCAGCAGTGCCAAGACGATGTGCACCGACGCCGCCGGCAGCGGCCTCGGCTGGTTCTCACGTGCCATGCTCAGACTATGATGTATCGATCCTCGATAGTCAAGGCCTATACGTCCAGGAAGACGACGGCGAAGACCCCCACGCTTTCCCTTGGCTCACTCAGCCGGGGTCAGCCCTGCGGGCGGCCAATCTTTGCCACCCTTACCAGTCGACGAGGAAGAGGTGGAGCGGCTCCAACGCCCCACTTCGGCACGGATGCGGCGCGAGGTAACGCCGTCGTCTGAGGTGGACGGCCTTCAGCGGAGTCTTTCGGGCCGGCAGCTTCGGTGCCCCGGAGACCGAGCCCCGCAGCCTGGAAGACCGCTGGCCGGACGCGGCGGCGAGCTTGCGAGAGGGCCTCGATGAGATGTTCACCGTCCGGCGCCCTCGGCGCGCCGACCGCCTGGCTCGGACGCTGACCTCCACCAACCCGATCGAGTCGATGATCTCGATCGGCCGCAGTACGAGTCGCAACGTCAAGTGCTGGCGCGACGGCAAGATGGTAAAGCGCCGGGCGGCGCGGGGATGCTCAACGCCGAGCACAGCTTCCGCCGGGGTGAAGGGCTGCAAGGACATGCCGACCCTCGTCGCCGCCCTCGCTCGTCACGCGGATGTCGCACCCTCATGCGAGTCTGGGGACGGCATAGAAGCACCGGGACCGTCACCGATTTGGGCGCTCGATACGTTACGTGCTCTCTCGGGCGGAGCGAACACGACCACGGCCTCGAGGTCCTCAGCGATGTCGACGAAGCGGTGCCGTATGGCCGAGGGCGCGTAGACCTGTGCAACCATTTCAAGTCCAGGGCCCCGGTGCACGCGGCCGGGCTGGAGGGACGCGCTGGACCGGGAAAGAGGTGCCGATGTGGCCGAGAGGTTTGCGCCGTGACGGCGAAGTCGCCGTCGCCGGTTGATCTCTGCCCGCGCTGCGGAGCCGAGTTCGCGCTGGAGTTCAAAGGTGAGTGGTGGGAAACGAGCCGTCGGTGCTCGGAATGCGGCGTTGCCATCGACCGGGCGCCGATGCTGCCTTCCTCCACCGACGAGTGCGGATACGCCCTGGAGGACTCGCCGGTGGAGGACCGAGTCGCGACCACCGCTGGCCTCACCGAAATCGGGATTCCCTACCGGTGGGAGCACGGCTACGTCCTCGTCGTCCCCGGGACAGCCGAGGAGCGCGTCGACGGCTTGCTGGACGGGATCAGCCAGGACTCGAGCGACGGTGGGGCCACCGACGCCGGCATCGACGACGACAACGACCACGACGGGGGCGAGGAGGCGCACGCCGCCATGGAGACGCTGTTTGTGGCCGCCGACCGTCTGCAACAACGTCCTCGTGACAGCGCCGCGGTGGTCGAGCTGATGGAGGCTGCCGCCGTCGCCGCGGCATGCCTACCGCCGTATGGCGTGGACCGCTCGCTGTGGCGTCGCGTCCAAGCTCTGGCGTCCGCGGTCGTGTCCCGCCTCGACGAGAGCGACGATGAGGCGGTAGCCGCTGATGCCCGGGTTCTTCGCGAGGCCCTTCGCGAGTACGTGTAGTCGCAAAGGCCGCGTCAGTCCCAGCCTCTGAAGGGAGAACCTTTTGACGTTTGAGGATGTGGCGGAGCCATCCTCGGCCGCACTCCCCATGTGGTTCTCTCGATCGTGACGGGATTGCCGGTGCACCTCGGTCGTGCCGATTGCGGAATGTGGCCTCCACCCCCGGCGAGGCGGACCTCCCACCTAGTGCCTGAGGCGACCCGGCTCGCCCCGGCACGCCGAGCGACGGAACACGCCCCAGAACACCGCAGGCCGAGGCACGCCGGAGAGCGCTGCCTGGACGTCGCCGAGCCCTTCGTTGTTGAGGACCCGTCGTTGTGCTGCTCGTTAACGCGCTCCCACTCGGCCGCAAGCCCGCCGCGTGCACCCGACTACGGCACATCATCAGTGCGAGGTAACGCTCGGGCGACCGGCCCGCCAGCTGCGGCCGTGGCATTCTGCAGTGATGGACCGTCTACGCCGACACCTGGAGAGGCCCCCCTCCCTTTTGCAAAAGGTGGTCCTTCCCATCATGGCGATCCTGTCCTCGATCCTTCTCTACGGTAAGCGTGGATGGGTGGTGGCCGCCGTGGGCGCGTTCGGGTGGGGCGCTCTGGCGGTTGTCTCGTTCATCGACAGGAATCGCCTTATTCGGTGGAGCACCCAGCACTGGGTCCTGGACGGTGCGATGTTCGGCCCCCTGTTGTTCGTAGGCCTTGCATTTATCACCGACATGCCGACACTCGTCTGCGTTGCGATCGCCGTCGTCGGATGCGCCCTCCTCCTTGCCGCCGGGTCGCTGCTCCGTGCTCGCAGCGCGATGTAGCGCTCAAACAGCGCAGGATCTCGGACTTCGCGCCGTGGACCCTGAAGCGGACCTGCCGGCCGTCGCGCTCAGGACCTGGAGCGCACTGCTTCGGCACTTCCTGCGCGCCCGGTAAACACGAGGCGCGGCTCCCCGGAAGGATCGCCCTCCTTGCGCTCGCTACGCGCCGTTTGATGCGGCTCCTGCGGCAACGAGCGGCCGCGTTATGGAGCGGCCACTGGGCTATGAAGAAAACGGTATATGTGTCCCCATCAGCACTTGCGGTCGAGGCTGCGACATGCTCGTTGCTGCCCCGCACACTCGTGGCCCCTGGCACGGTGGCGCTCGTCCTGGCAGGCTGCAGCGATGCCCGGCCGATCAGGCAACCACCAGCTCGGCCGCCGTGGCGATCCGCTCGAGTGGGTCCCCTGCGCCGACTTCCCGGACTTCGCCGCCGACCCATACCCAGGTACACAAATTCTGTTGGTCGACGATGACGGCTGCCTCACCATCCCGGACGGCGCCCCAGATGCGCGCGATGGTGGGTAGGGCAGCCCCCACCGAGCTCCGCTTGTAGCGGGCCAGGGGGGTCTTGTAGCGCTCGATCCAGCCCGAGACCTCGCCGCTGTCTGGCCAGGCGCAGCGCCAAGACCATCCACGTTCCTGCGCTGCCTCCACGAAACCAAGGGCTACCTCGGCAAAGCACGGTCCGGAGGCGACCTCCTTCATCCCGAGCCCAGCGATGCCGCCCACGATGACGGCAGCCTCGCCGGGGTCGCCGCCGTGTGCGAGGAAACTCCAGATTTCCCGCCACGTCCACCGCACCGATCCGGTCTGCGAGAACACCCACAAAGACCCAGGTCTGTTCAGCGCGATTCGCGGTCGAGGGGACGGCAAGGCCAGGGTTCGGTCGGCGAGGTCCTGCAGCTGTATCTGATCGTAGAAGCCTCCGCACTCATGGCGCTCCACCATCCGCCCGAGCGACTTCGGCCATCGGCTCGACAGCGCGGCCGCCATCCGCCAGCTGAGAAGCTCGGCCTCGTGCAGCGCCGGTTCAGGTAACCCCTCAGTGGCGACCCAGTCGGGCGTCACGCGGTCGTCGAGCACATGAACCTGGGCTCCTACCATCTCAGCGATGCCCTTCAGCCGCTCGAGGTCGCGAGAGAACCTTTGTGTCCAGCGCCCAGGGATGGGTACTCCGATGCACCCCTCCGTGGCCATACGGTCGAGGCCAGCCCTTTGGAACCACCACTTCTCGAGTCCGGGCGCGTTGCGAATGAAATGCCGATACAGCACCGCCTGAACGAGGGACCGTCGGTAGTAGCGGCCCTGGCCGCCAGTCGCCACCTTGAGCTCCACGGCGACGGGCGTCGCTCCACGACGGACCAAAGCGTCGAGGTAGCGGGCATCGCCACCGTGACCCCAAAGCGTAGGGAACTGGCTGCCTCGAGCAACCTCGACGTCGTCTAGGACAAGCTCCCCATCGGTGTCACCGAGGCGAGCGAGGCCGTTCAAGAGGCGCGCCTCGAGCGTGTGCTCGTCGATGACCCTGATGCCAGCCTTCACTCGATGCGAGATGGGTGCACCGCGCACATCGACCTCCCGGAAGCGGCGCAGCAGCCGGCGGATCCCATCGGTGGCCTCGTCGACACTCAGCTGGCCCGGCGGTGGGCGCTTCGCCGTTGACACGACGACCGACGGGCCCCCGAACACCGCAGTGAACGCCCTTCGCTGCGGACCGTCGCCGCCTTTGCCAGGCTTTCCGATCGTGAGCTTGGCGCTCGTGGCAGAAGCCGTGCCGATCTGGAGGCCGTCCAGACGCAGGGCCCACACATCCGACGCGTGAGCATTGATTGCCGACGGGTAAAGGTGCAACGACGGGTCGTCGACGCCCGCCACGAGGGGGAGGGCCAAGGGGCTGGGCTTTGCGGTGAGGCGGGGCAGGAGATACTGCTCGCGCCAGCCGGCCACGTCGGGGTCACCGTCCGGCCAGGTGGGGGCGGCTTCGCAGTCCTCTGCCCACGCCCCGCTAGGTCCCTGGTACCAGATGCGTGCCCGAACGCCTTGCGTGGCGTCACGCAGGCTTCGCAGCGCCTGGTCGGTCTCCGACGTGACGCCGCCCGGAAGCGGGCGGTCGACGAGAACGTTTACGGCCGTGAGGTCGAGGGTGGGGCTGGTATCACCCTCAGCCTTCTCAGGGTGAACTCGAGTAGTGCGAGGGCGTCGAGAAGCGCTCCGCAAGTGGTGTGGAGGCTGGCGTCGGACGCCACTGCAGTTGTCAGCTGACGGCGCCACCACAGCCGCCAGACGTCCTGGCCGATGGCCAGGGTCTTGTCGGTCGTCGTCTCCAGGGTCGCGCAGTCGGCGTCGCTGTCGGCTTTAAGCCTCGAGCGCAGGGCGTCGGCGGCTGTGGTTTTCATGCTTCGTCTTCCTTGGCTTGTGCTTCGACCTCACAGGCGAGGTCGTAGAGCTCGAGGAGGCAGAACGGGTACTCCAGTCCTGTCCCCCGGCGACCGACGATGAGCTCGACCCCATCGCCATCGACCCGTACATCCCCGTCGAAGTCCATGTGAGCGTACAAGTGGGCCTCGACGTCTCCGTTGCACAGGCGCAGCACCTCCGCCTGATCCCAAGCCAGGTTGTCGCCGTATCGCCAGTTGTATTCGGACGATGTGATCTCCGGATCGAAGAACATCGAGCTGTCCACGGAGACGAACTTCTCGGGGTGCCGCAGCAGCGTGGCCCACACCGCTCTGACCGAGTCACCGAGCGCACGATGCGTCGGCCGATGCAACGACTTCTGGTAGGCGGTGTTGGCCGCCGGTGCCACGTGCACGACGCGGACGCGGTCCACCGTGGGCGTGCTCCTTCTCGAGTTCATGGGCCAGAAGCTGTTGGCGCATGAGCTGGTAGAAGGGCTCATCGAGCAGGTCGACGAAATCCAGCACGTCGCTGCGGACCCGGCCATCAGGTGACTCGAAAAGCGCTCCATAGCGCTTCCATCGGATGGCATCCTTCGTGGCCTCCGGCGTCCGAGGACGGTACGACTCCGTGTACTTCCACTCGAGGAGGACTAACTCGACGAGTTTGTCCTCTGTCCGGTGCAGGAATGCGGCGTCGAAGCTGGTGCAGTGAGCGCCCCGGACACGCTCGCCACCGGGCGCTTCGTTGAGGTGATCGGTGGCCCCGATGTACTCGAAGGTTAGAAAGCGGCCCGGCTCGATCTGTAGAACCTCGACCGTGCCGAGAAGATCCGTGAATGCTCGCCTCAGCCGGTCGGCGTCGCTCACCATCTGGCCCAGCGCGTTCACGCACTGGACCTGCGACGACAGCAGGTGGTTCCCCGGGCCGCAGCCGATTCCTGCGTGCCAGGGGATGCCCAGATCGCTGAAGAGCACAAGGGCCGCCTCGCGCACTTCCGGCAGCAGATTGGCGTCAGCATGGTCAGCCGGAAGGCAGAAATCGTATGGCTTGCCTCCAGGCTCACCACCCTTACCCACGTACTGGGCCGCTTCCCTCGCCCCTGTTGGGATGGTTCTGGTCGAGCGCTTCCACGAACTTGCTCTGGCCCGCTCCACCTGCGAGTACGACGGAGACCTGATCATCGAACACCACCGTAGAGGGCGGGTGGGACACACACCCAGTGTCCGGGGGGCGGCCCGCTTGCCACATTGTCCTCCCAGCCGTGGGCGCTCCCAGCCGCCCTCAGCGTAGAAGTCGCACTGGAGGCAAGCCTCCGCCTAGCCCAAGGATGCGGCTGTAAGCCGAATGTCCGCCGCTCCTAGCGACGCAGGGCCTCCCCTGCAGTCGGTCGTCGACGCCGCACCGAACCGGCGATCGCGCGGACACCAGAACCGGTCGCTCTCCGTCATGGTGCGTCCATCAGTGCGCCCACGGCACTGGCTGCCGCTCGTGAGCGCCCGCGGTCGACGTGCGTGTAGACCTCCTGGCTGAACGTCGCCGACGAGTGGCCCAGCTGCGTCTGGATGACGATCGGATGGGCACCGGCCTGTGCCAGGTGCGAGGCCCGGCTGTGCCGGAGGTCGTGAAGCCGGATGCGAGGCAGACCCGAGCGGGCGACGGCCCCGGCGAAAGCCTTGCTCACGGCGTCCGGCCGTAGAGCCCTGCCGTCGACAGCGGTGAACACCAGGTCTTCGTCGGCCCAGCCAGCGCCGAGTAGCAGCCGGCGGGCCGCCTGGTCCTTGCGGTGCTGGCGGAGCACGGCCACCGTCTCCGGGTCCAGATCCACGATCCGCCGACTGCGCTCAGTCTTGACCTCGGCGAGCTTGCCGTCGGTTCCCAGCTGGTGGCGGACCTGGATTGTGCCGCCATCCAGGTCGACATCGGACCACCGCACCCCGAGAAGCTCACCGCGGCGCATGCCGGTCATGCCGGCGGTACGGAAAAGAGCGAAATGCTCGTGATCGGTGACGCCATCGAGGAACTTACGCAGTTGCTCCACGGTCCAAGTTGACGCCTCGGGGGCCTTGGCCGCCCTGGCCGAGGGTGGCGACGCCAGGTCGGCCACGTTGCCGACGATGAGACCCTTGCGCACGGCGTCGGCGAGAGCCTTACGCACGATGGTGTGGACGTAGCGCACCGACCGTGCCGACAGCCCCGCCCCCGAGTAGCGGTGGCCGTCAGCAAGCAGTCGGCAGTACAGTCGGTCCAGGTC
>DASZDM010000147.1:0-16994 GCA_035942015.1 Acidimicrobiales bacterium
GCACAGGGCATAACCGGCCGAACGGCCTCTGACGAACTGAAAAGCGGGGTGTCACGGGGTCTCCACCGCCGACCTTGAAGGCGTGCTCACCTTCCTGTCGTTGCGCGCGACAGCTGCGGGCGCCAAAGAGGAGGACGCTTCACGTGCGGTCATGGTGCTACCCGTTCATGCCGCTGGCCCCTTTATCAACGCGCTCAAGTCCGGTCGTGGTCACAACTTGGTCACAAACGTGTCGTCACAGCGTGGCATCATTCGATACCAGGCGGACTGGCCACTTCGAGAAAGTCCAGCTAGAACACCGTTTTCGGCACTCGGCGGCATCACTCGTCATGGCCAAGAGGAGAGTTCGAGTCTCTCCGTCGGCACCGGCCTTGCGCAATGTTTCTGCTGATGGCCCACGGCGCGAAGCGGTACCAGGCGGCGCCGCCGCCGGCGAAGCTCGCAGCAGTCCCGGAGCGGCAGCCCTTTCTCAGACGCAATACTGCTACTCCGGCGCTACTATGACAGCCCAGAAAGCGTTTTCTAGAATACGGCGGTACGCTCACGACATGCCCCTTTGGGGATTCCTCACCAATCACGCCAAGGTGCTCCTCTATATCGCCCACGATCCCGAGACCCGCTTACGCGATCTCGCCGCCGCTCTCGACATCACCGAACGCACGGCGTACGGGATCGTGGCTGACCTTGCCGAGGCCGGGTACGTGGTGAAGGAGAAGGAAGGTCGTCGTAACCGCTACCGGATCGAGGGCGATCTTTCACCCATGCGACACACGCTGGTGCTGCCCGGACGAGAGGCGACCGGTGAGGAATTGAAAGGCAGGGAGACGACGATTGGAGAGCTGCTCGACCTGCTGACCAACGCCAAGCAGCCACCGACGGGTCGGACAAAGGCCCTGTGAGCGACGGTGAGTCGATCCAGAGGCTGCACCGCTGCCTGGCCCGCATGGAGGCGGCCACCACCCGGGCCAGTGCCGCCTTCGACGCCGGAGGGCAATGGCAGGCCGACCGGGCCCGGTCGGCGTCGGCCTGGCTGGCCCGGCGCTGCGGGCTTCCCTCGTCGACGGCCCGGCGTCGGGTGCGCCTCGGACGGACACTGCGCCACCTCCCCGTGGCCGAGAAGGCCTGGCTGGCCGGCGAGCTGGGCGAGCCGCAGGTGGCGGCCCTGGCCGGGCCCGCACCCCGGCCACCCAAGAGGCGCTGGAGCGAGACGAGGAGATGCTGGTGGGCGAGGCCGGCCGCCTTCCCTTCGAGTCCTTCGTGCGGTTGCTGGCCTACTGGAGCCACCACGCCGATCCCGACGGGACCGAGGACGACGCCGCCTCGGGCCGAGCGGCCCCACGCTTCCATCTCTCGCAGAGCTTCGAGAACATGTGGTGGGGAGACCTGGTGTTGGCCCCCATCTCCGGGGCCATCCTGGCCAAGGCGCTGTCGCGCATCGAAGAGGAGCTGTTCGATGCCGACTGGGCCGAGGCCCGAGCTCGCCTCGGCGACGCCGTCACCACCTCGGACACCTCGAACGTCGGCCCCCGTCGCGACGGCGTGGGGTGACGGTGAGCCGTCCTGGACTGAGGATCCCCCGCGTCTGAACCTCTCTACCCACGCCGCGGGATCACAGTCGGCAGGGTGGCGGCGGTAGTCTCGCCCCATGGAGCAGCCCAGCCTCAGTCCGTTCGTCCCGACGGCCAAGGAGTCGGCGGGCTGGTCCCCCCAGTCCGAAGTGTTCAACCGTCTTCTGCAGGACCGCATCATCCTGCTGGGGACGGAGATCGATGACGCCGTGGGCAACACGGTGATCGCCCAACTCCTGTACCTGGAATCCCAAGACGACACCAAGGACATCCGCCTGTACATCAACAGCCCCGGAGGCGTGGTCACGTCGGGCATGGCCATCTACGACACCATGGAGCTGATCCGCCCGGATGTGGCCACCTACTGCATGGGCCTGGCTGCGTCCATGGGTCAGTTCCTGCTGTGCGCCGGCGCCCCCGGCAAGCGCTACAGCCTCCCCCACGCCCGGATCATGATGCACCAGCCTCATGGTGGAGTCCGTGGACAGGCTGCCGACATCGCCATCCAGGCCGAGCAGATGGCCTACACGCGCCGGACCATGGCCGAGCGGATCGCCTTCCACACCGGCCAGACCGTCGAGCAGATCGAGGCCGACTCCGACCGCGACCGGTGGTTCACCGCCGAGGAGGCCAAGGCCTACGGCCAGATCGACCACGTCATCACCAAGCGAGGCGATTCAGGCGCTTAGACGCTGCGCAATCGCCAGGTCGCGCAGGCAAGACCGCTCGCCCAGCTCCGTGCCAACGGTCGCCGGCGGATCATCGCCGGCGAGATGTGTGGGGCTCTGACGCTGCGCAATCGCCAGGCCGCGCAGCAAGAGCAGGTCGCGCAGCTCCGTGCCAACGGGCGCCGGCGGATCATCGCCGGCGAGATATGACTGTCGTACCCCCGGCGTAGCGTCTCGAGCGTGCTGCTGGCGGTGACGTGCCCGGTGTGCGGTGCCCTGGGGCGGGCGCCGTGTCCGGTGTGCACAGAGGAGATGCGACCTGCGCCGTCACTCCCGGATCCGGTCGGCGTCGACGCCTGCCTGGTGCTGCTGGCCTACGAGGGTGCAGGCCGAGAGCTGGTGGCCCGGCTGAAATACCGCAATTCCCGCAGTGCGCTCCCGGGCCTGGCCCGGGCGATGGCCTCGCTGGTAGCCGATCCGACCTGCTTGGACATTGTCACGTGGGCGCCCACCACGCCGTCCCGACGGCGCCAGCGGGGCTTCGACCAGGCCGAGCTGCTGGCCCGCAAGGTGGCCCGGCACCTTCGTCGGCCGTGTCGACGCGTCCTGGTCCGCCTCCCCGGGCCGGTCCAGACCGGGCGTCCACTGGCCCAGCGCCACGGTGGCCCGAGGTTCGTTCCCTGTCGGGCGCTGCCAGGTCGTTCGGTGTTGGCTGGTGGACGACGTCATCACCAGTGGCGCCACGGTCAACGCTGCAGCCCTGGCCCTGCGAAACGCCGGGGCGACCGCGGTGACCGCCTTGGCCGCCGCCCGGACGCCGCGTCCCGGCGCGGCCTAGAGTGGCAGGTGTTGCGTACGGGTCTGTGGTTGCAAGTCGATGCCAGTCGCAGGCGAAACGACCCACGTAAGGCGACCTGTGGTCGCCGAGCATGGTGCGGCTTAGAGGTAAGTCCTGCCGCACGACGAGCCGGCTGTCGGCTCGGGTGCGAGAAGGAGCCAAGCGTGCGCCGCCAAGGTGTCGCCGGGCCACCTGTGGTCGCCGGCGCCGGCGTGCGCCACCTCCTCGGCAGGCGAGTGTGGGGTCAAAGACCAGGTCAGCCGTACGCAACAGCACCGCTTCCGTTTCCCGATCAAGGAGCCCGCCCGTGGACGTGAGCGTGAGCAGTCGCAACATCGAGCTGACCGAGGCGTTGCGTGACATGACGACCGAGAAGATCAGTCGGCTCGGCCGGTTCCTCGACGGCATGGATCGGGCTGAGGTTCACTTCTTCGAAGAGCGAAACCCCCGCATCTCCGACAAGGACGTCTGCGAGGTGACCATGGATGGCCACGGCCACCACGTGCGGGCCAAGGTCGCGGCCGCCGACCCGTTCGCCGCCGTCGATGCTGCCGTCAACAAGCTCGAGCACCAGCTCCACAAGCTCAAGACCAAACTCGTGGGCCGCAGCCATCCCCGCCGCCGCGATGATCAGGCATTTCCTCCCCTCGCCCTGGTCGATCTCGACACCGACGTTCCGTATTCGACACCGGTGGGTGGCGACGAGGACGCCAGCCGGGACGGGTACCGCATCGTCAAGTCCAAGCGCTTCACCATGAAGCCCATGACTCCTGAAGAGGCGGTCATGCAAATGGAGCTCCTAGGCCACTCCTTTTACTTCTTCTCGAACGCCGAGACCGGCCGGGCTGCCGTGGTGTACCACCGCAGTGCCGGCGACGTCGGCCTCATCGACGAGGCGGGGTAGGGAAGCCGGCTTCCCACGGGAAGGCGGTCGCCGTCGCACCCCTAGACTCGCGTTGTGGGAATGTTCGATCGCATCCTCAAGGCTGGTGAGGGGCGCAAGCTCAAGGCCGTCACCGGGCTCGTGCCCGACATCAACGCCCTCGAACCCGAGATCGAGGCACTCTCCGACGATGCCCTGGCGGCCAAGACCCCCGAATTCCGCCAGCGCCTCGACAACGGCGAGGACCTCGACGACCTGCTGATCGAGGCCTTCGCCGTGGTACGGGAGGCGGCCCGGCGCACCATCGGCCAGCGTCATTTCGACGTGCAGCTCATGGGCGGCGCGGCCTTGCACTTCGGCTGGGTGGCTGAGATGAAGACCGGTGAGGGCAAGACCCTGGTGTCGACCCTGCCGGTCTACCTCAACGGCCTCACCGGTAGCGGTGTCCACGTCATCACCGTCAACGACTACCTGGCCCGGTTCCACGCCGAGTGGATGGGCCGCATCCACAACCGCCTCGGTCTCAGCGTCGGCTTGGTCATCCCCCAGATCAAGGGCAGCGCCGAGAAGCGGGCCAACTACGGCTGCGACGTCACCTACGGCATCAACAACGAGTTCGGCTTCGACTACCTGCGCGACAACATGGCGCTGTCGCTCGACGCCAAGGTCCAGCGGGGCCACCCGTACGCCATCGTCGACGAGATCGATTCCATCCTCATCGACGAGGCCCGCACACCGTTGATCATCAGCGGTCGGGTGGCCGACGCAGCCAAGCTCTACTACAAGTTCGCCAGCATCGTCCGGGGCCTGAAGCGCGACGTCGACTACGACGTCGATGAGGAGAAGCGCAATGTCGCTCCGTTCGACGAGGGAATCGAAAAGGTGGAGGCGGCGCTGGGCGTAGACAACCTCTACGACGAGTTGTCCGCCAATCTCGTGCACCAGCTCCAGGTCGCCCTCAAGGCCAAGGAGCTGTACCACCGCGACAAGGACTACATCGTCGCCCAGGGTGAGGTGAAGATCGTCGACGAGTTCACCGGGCGCATCCTCGACGGGCGCCGGTGGTCGGAGGGACTGCACCAGGCGGTCGAGGCCAAGGAGGGGGTGAAGATCAAAGAGGAGAACCAGACCCTGGCCACGATCACCCTCCAGAACTATTTCCGGCTCTACGAGAAGCTCGCCGGCATGACGGGTACGGCGGTGACCGAAGCGGCTGAGTTCGCCAGCACCTACAACCTGCCGGTGGTGCCCATCCCCACCAACGAGCCGATCATCCGGATGGATCAGGGCGACCTGATCTACAAGTCCGAAGAGGCCAAGTACGAGTCGCTGGTCGACGACATCGCTGAGCGCTACGAGGCTGGCCAGCCCGTGCTCGTGGGAACCGTGTCGGTGGCCAAGTCGGAGCACCTCGACGGCCTGTTGACCAAGCGGGGCATCGCCCATGAGGTCCTCAACGCCAAGCAGCACAGCCGGGAGGCCGAGATCGTCGTCCAGGCAGGCCGCCTGCACGCGGTGACCGTGGCCACCAACATGGCCGGCCGCGGGGTCGACATCATCCTCGGCGGCAACCCCGAGGGTCTGGCCAACCGCCAGGTCCGGGCCGAAGGCCTCGACCCGGAGAGCGAGGAGGGTACGGCTCGCTACGAGGTGCTCCTCCAGACCCACAAGGCAGAGTGCGACGCCGAAGGCGACAAGATCCGCCAGCTCGGCGGCCTCTATGTCCTCGGCACTGAGCGTCACGAAAGCCGTCGCATCGACAACCAGCTCCGCGGCCGCTCCGGTCGCCAGGGTGACCCGGGGGAGAGCCGGTTCTACCTCTCGCTCGAGGACGACCTCATGCGCCTCTTCGCCACTGGCGCCATGAACTGGGTGATGGGCCGGGCCCTTCCCGACGACGTGCCCATCGAGGCCAAGATGGTCACCAAGGCCATCGAGCGGGCGCAGACCACGGTCGAGGCCCGCAACGCCGAAATCCGCAAGAACTTTCTGAAGTACGACGAGGTCATGAACGAGCAGCGCAAGGTGATCTACCGGCGTCGCAACCAGATCCTCGAAGGCCACGACCTGCGCGACGAGGCGCTCGAGAGTCTTCGCTCCGCCCTCCAGGCGGCGGTGCGCAACGCGTGCGTGTCGCCGGCGCCCGAGGAATGGGATATCGAGGGCCTGGTCACCCAGCTCAACGAGTACTACCCCACCCGGTTCACCGCCGAGGACCTCTCCCGCAGCGAGGACGTCGAGGAGATCGTGACGGCGGTGGTCGAGGAGGGGGTGGCCAGCTACGAAGAGCGCGAGGCGGAGTTCGGCCCCGACGCCATGCGCCAGGTCGAGCGCCAGGTCATGCTGCGCGTCATCGACACCCGCTGGCGGGAGCATCTGTACGAGATGGATTACCTCCAGGACGGCATCCACCTCCGGGCCATGGGTCAGAAGGACCCCCTGGTGGAGTGGCAGAGAGAGGGTTTCGGGATGTTCTCGGCCATGGTCGACTCGATCGCCGCCGACTTCGTCAAGTACGTCATGCACCTCCAGGTGGTGCATCAGCCTCCGCCGGAGGCTGAAGAGGTCCGCAACGTCGAGTACTCCGCCCCCGAGGACCCCGCCCAGGGCACCAAGGGCATGCAGGCGGCGGCCGTGGCCGAGGCCAGAGCCGCCGGCGAGGCGGCCCCAGAGCCCGCTGAGCCAGACACGATGGAGCCGGTGATCAGGTCGGCCGAGGAGAAGCTGGGGCGAAACGAGCTCTGCCACTGCGGCAGTGGCAAGAAGTTCAAGCACTGCCACGGCCGTTAGGCCACGGGGGCGGCGTGCGAGATTTCTCTGACGAGTTGGCCCTGCTGGGCAAGCGGGTTGCCGAGGCTGAGGCGTACCTGACGATCGAGGCCGGGCGGCGACGGGGCGCCGAGCTCGAGGTCGAGGTCAGCCAGCCCGACCTGTGGGACGATCCCGCCCGGGCCCGCCGGGTGACCACCGAGTCAGAGCACCTTCGGCGTGACATCGAGCTCTACGACCGTCTAGTCGGAGACCTCGAAGATGCCCGGACCCTCGACCAGTTGGCCCGGGAGGAGGACGACGCCTCGGTCGAGGCGGAGGTGGCCGCCGCCGTGGAGGACCTGGGCCGCCGGCTGGATGAACTCGAGTTGCGGTCGCTCTTCGGCGGCGAGCACGACGAGCGTGACGCCATCTGTGAGGTCCACGCCGGCGAGGGCGGCACCGACGCTCAGGACTGGGCCGAGATGCTCGTGTTGATGTACCAGCGCTGGGCCGAACGCAGGGGCCTCACCACCGAGGTCGACGAGGCCTCACCGGGCAAAGAGGCCGGCCTGTTGTCGGCCACCATCACCTTCAGGGGCCGCTACGCCTACGGCCTGCTGCGGGGGGAGCAGGGCGTCCACCGCCTGGTGCGAATGTCGCCCTTCGACGCCGCCTCCCGGCGACAGACCAGCTTCGCCTCCGTCGACGTGACCCCGTTCCTGGAAGACACGTCATCCGAGGTGGACATCGACGAGAAGGATCTCCGCATCGACACCTACCGGTCGTCGGGCGCGGGGGGCCAGCACGTCAACGTCACCGACTCGGCCGTTCGCATCACGCATCTGCCCACCGGAATCATCACCTCGTGCCAGAACCAGCGAAGCCAGCACCAGAACAAGGCCAGAGCCATGCAGATTCTGGGAGCCAAGCTGGCCGAACACCAACGGGCCGAGCACCAACGGGAGCTGGAGGCCATTTCCGGCTCGTCGTCGCAGGCGGCCATGGGCAACCAGATCCGCTCCTACGTCCTCCACCCCTACCAGCTCGTCAAGGATCTGCGCACCGGCGAGGAGACCGGGAACGTGGCGGCCGTGCTGAACGGCGACCTCGACGCATTCATGGAGGCGTACCTCCGATGGGAACGGGGACGAGACGGGTCGCCAGACGGCTCGTGACCCGCCGGAGAGTCGTGGCTTTGGTACTGTCTACAAACACCTACGCCCCTGGAGCGAGGTTCCTGTGATCAGGCTCGACAACGTCAGCAAGCGCTACAAGAACGATGTCGTCGCTCTGCGCGAGGCCTCAGCCGACATCGGCAAAGGAGAGTTCGTCTTCCTGGTCGGTCCCTCGGGTTCGGGCAAGTCGACCTTCATCCGCCTGCTGAACAAGGAGGAGGGCCCGGACGAGGGGAGGATCTGGGTGGCGGGCAAGGACATCGCCAAGCTCAGCCCGTGGAAGATCCCCTTTCTGCGCCGCAACATCGGCTGCATCTTCCAGGACTTCAAGCTCCTGCCCACCCGCAACGTCTACGAGAACGTGGCCTTCGCCCTCGAGGTCATCGGTCGGCCCCGTCACGTCATCCAGTCGCAGGTCCCGGCCATCCTCGAGCTGGTCGGCCTGGGCAAGAAGTTCAAGAATCTGCCGCACGAGCTTTCCGGCGGGGAGCAGCAGCGGGTCTCCATCGCCCGGGCGTTCGTGAACCGCCCACTCATCCTCCTGGCCGACGAGCCGACGGGAAACCTCGACCCCACCACCTCCGTGGGCATCATGCGTCTGCTCGACCGCATCAACCGAACCGGCACCACGGTGGTCATGGCCACCCATGATCAGAGCATCGTCGACACGATGCGCCGGCGGGTCGTCGAGCTCGACAGGGGAACGATCGTACGAGACCAGACCAGAGGCGTCTATGCCTAGGGGCAGCACCCACCTGATGGGCGGCAAACTCGGGTACGCCCTCCGGGAGACGCTGCAGAACCTGCGGCGCAACCTGGTGCTGACCGGTGCCTCGATGCTCACCGTGGCGGTGTCCCTGTCACTCGTCGGTGCTGCCTTCCTGCTGGGCTACGGGGTCGACAACGTGACCCAGCGCTGGCAGGGCGGGATCGAGTTCGAGATTTTCTTGAACGAGCAGGTCACTCCTGAGCAGCGGGATCGCATCGAGCGAGAACTGGCGGCCAGCCCCGACGTGGAGCGCTCGGAGTTCGTCTCTCAAGAGGAGCAGTACGAGCTCTTCAGGGTGCTCTTCGCCGAACAGCCCGAGTACATCGAGACCGTGACCGCCGAGGTGCTGCCGCCGTCGTTCCGGGTCGAGCCGAGCGTCGCCGACGCCGACGTGATCACCGCCCTCGGTGACCGCTTCCGCGGCGAGCCGGGTGTGCGAGACGTGGTGTTCGCCGAGGAGACGGTGCGCACCCTGTTACGGGTCTCGGGCATCACCCAGAGCGTGATCTTCGCCGTGGCCGCGGTGCTGTGCTTTGCCGCCGCCCTGCTCATCTTCAACACCATCCGCACCGCCATCTTCGCTCGGCGCCGCGAAATCGAGGTGATGAAGCTGGTCGGGGCCACGAACTGGTTCATCCGCGTGCCGTTCATGATCGAGGGCCTGGTGCAGGGCGTGGTCGGGGCATCGGTGGCCTTCGGGATCGTCTACCTGGTACGCAACGCCGCCCAGGACGCCATCCGCCACGTCCCGCTGTTCAACGGGTTCGTGGTCCTGGGCTCCCAGGTGGCTAGCACCGGCGTCCTTACGCTGGTCCTGGGTGCCGCCATCGGCGCCATGGCTGCCGGGGTGGCGGTCACCAAGTTCCTGGACGTCTAGCCACCATCCGCCCCAGCGCATGGAGGGGCTACGGGTGGTTCGGAGACCACTCGGCGGCGGCGTGCCGGTTCGCACGATCACGATGTCGCCTTGGCAACCACCAGCTGGTAGGCTAACCTTACAGATGTGGTCATCTGCCATTGTCGAGCGATCTCCGACGGCCTCGTCCGTGCCGCCGTCGCCGGAGGAGCGGCCGATGTCGACGCCATCGTCAGCCAGTGCGGCGCCGGATCGGTCTGTGGCGGTTGTCGCCCGGCCATCGCGCTGCTGCTGGGTGATCTCGCGGTGGGGGCCGACCCCAATGGCCCAGTGGCAGTGCCGGCGGCTCCCCGTTCGGCGGCGTGACGCCGTCTACCATTGCCGCGATGCAAGGACGCCCCGACATCATCGAGTTGCTCAACGAGGTCCTCACTGCCGAGTTGACCGCCATCAACCAGTACTTCGCCCACGCCAAGATGCAGCAGAACTGGGGCTACCTACGTCTCGCCGAACATACCCGAGCGGAATCGATCGACGAGATGAAGCATGCCGAGTCGGTGACCGAACGGATCCTCTATCTCGGGGGAATGCCGAACCTCCAGCGCCTCGGCCCCGTCCGGGTGGGTGAGACGGTCCCCGAGCAGTTCCGTCTCGACCTGGCCGTCGAGCACGAGGCCATCGAACGCTTCAACCGGGGCATTGCGCTGGCTCGGGACACGGGCGACAACGGCACCAAGGAGCTGCTGGGGAGAATGCTGGTGGAAGAGGAGCAGCACACCGAGTACCTCGAGACCCAGCTGAGCCTGATCGAGTCAATCGGCGAAGCGCACTACCTGGCCCAACACCTGCGCGCCTGAGGGCGGCTAGTGGAGGTTGTTGAACTCCTGGTCTCCGCCCAGGAGGTCGAAGAGCACCAGCTGCCATCCCGCCTGCTCGGCGTGGTCGTGGCTTCCCCGGAGGAGACGGTAGGACTCGTCCAGCTCGGTCCCACCCTCGTGCCACATGATGGAGTTGGGGTCGTCGCTGTGCTCCAGGCCGAGGGCGTGACCGAGCTCATGGATGGCGACTTCGGTGCGGCGAGCCTGATCGAAGCCGCAGTCGTCGCAGACCTCCAGATAGGCCCCCTGGATGTGGCCGTTGTCGACCACGTCGTACATCATGCCGTCGAAGGGACCGTCGGCCCGGGTGTCGGCGAGGCATACGCTGATACGAGTCCCGTCAAAACCGCAGCCTCCGGTTCCCGTCTCCCAGGTCAAGGACAGGTCGGCGCCGGCGGCGTTCCATAGCGCCACCGCCTCCTCGGTGGCGTGCTGCCAGTCGTGGTCGCCCGTCTTGTCGACCACGACCAAACTCCTGGAGCCTTGGGCCCAGTGGCGCTGATTGGCGAACACCGTCGTCGCCGCAGCGGTGGAGACGCCCAGCAACAAGCTCAAGGGAACGGCGAGCCCGGCCAGAAGGATTTTCTCCGTCCGGCTCGCGTGCCGGGCGACCTGGACGATGCGGACGATGATGGCCACGATCGTGGCGACGAACGCCGCCAGTGCCAACCAGCCCAGGGACATGGGAATTCCTCCTTCTCGCTCTTGCATTTCGGGGGTAGCCCGGTGGGACGACAGGCTCAGTCGACGTGGGATATGGGCTGCCGCCGTGCTTGGCATACGCCTCCGCCAGCCTCCTGGATGTTTTCTCGGCGCATCAGGCGGCAGGCTTGAGTGCTGGGCGATCGGTTTTCAGTATCCGGTCCACTCTTTGCGCTGATAGTCGAGGATCACCGGATCGAGCAGGGTGGAGGCGCGGACGTCGTCGGGAATCCGGTCAGGCGGAAAGACCTGGCTGGCGTCGAGGACGGCCGGCGTGAGGAAGCGCAACTCGGCGGCGCGGTCGTCGAGGTGGAGCTTCGGTGGTTCGGGCCCCTGGCCGGCCAGGACGAAACCCCAGTCCCCGAACGACGGGACGTCGACGTGGTATGGAGTGGCGCCCAGACCGGCCTGCTCGACGGCGGCCACCACCGACCAGTACGACGAGGGGGCGAAGAAGGGAGACCCGGCCTGGACGGCCATGCGCCCGTCCTCCACCAGCAGACGGCCGACGAGGCCGTAGAACTCGACGCTGTAGAGCTTGGCCGTGTCGGTCGAGTCGGGGTCGGGGAGATCGACCAGGACCACATCGAAGGGTGCCCCCCGGTAGTCGCGCACCCAGCCGAAGGCGTCGGCGGCCACCGTCTCGACCCGGCCGTCGTCGAAGGCAGCTTGGTTCCGCTGAACGAGCCAGTCGTCGGTCCGGGCGAGATCGACCACCGCCGGATCCAGATCGACCAGCACCACCTCATCGACGTCCGGGTAGTGCAACAGCTCTCGAAGGGCGAGGCCGTCGCCTCCGCCGAGCACCAACACACGCCGGTGTCCGCCGGCCAGGGCCGGATGCACGAGGCTCTCGTGGTAGCGGTGCTCGTCGAGGCTGGAGAACTGGAGATCGCCGTCGAGGAAGAGACGGACGTCCCGGGCACTCCACCGGTCGACCGGTCGGGCGGTGAGGACGATCTCCTGGTAGGGGCTGCGCTCGGCGTGGACGATGGGGTCGCGGTACAGGCGCTGTCGGGCCGTCACCTCGAAGGGCTCGGCGTAGGCGGCCGCCCCTCCGAGGACGGCCAGACCGCCGAGGGCGCCAGCGGTCACGGTCAGGCGGGCCCGCGGAGTCAGCGAGCGGCGGAACAGCCAGCCGGCGAGCATGCCGGCCACGGCCACGTTGAGTGCCCCCACCACCAGGGCGCCCTGGAGGAGACCGAACACGGGGAGAAGCACGAACGGAAAGGCGAGTCCGCCGACAAGAGCACCGCCATAGTCGGCGGCTGACAAGTCGGCCACGGCGTCGGCTGGCTCCTGGCGGCGCACCGTTTGCACCAGCGCCATGAGAAGGGGGATCTCGGCACCGATGAGACCGCCGATGAGCATGGCCGTCACCAGCATGACGGGGGTGTAGAGGTTGAGCCACGCGAACGCGGCATAGAGGAGTGGAACCGAGAGGGCGCCCACGAGTCCAAGGCTCAACTCAACGGCGGCGAAGGCCGGGACCGGCCAGCGCAGCAGGGGCTTGGCAGCCAGAGCCCCGAGACCCATGGCGGCCATCACAAAACCGATGACCAGCGATGTCTGAACGATGGAGCTGCCGGTCAGGTACGAGCCCAGGGTGATGAGCGCGAGCTCGTAGACCAATCCGCAGGCGGCGCAGACGAACACGGCGAGGAGAACGAGCCGCCGGGTGCGTGCGGGCCGAGCGAAGTGAGCGTCGCCTCCACTGACGTCAGGCGTCGACGAACTGATGGTCGCATCAGCCTGCTGGCGCTCCGTATCGACCATCAGAACCCGGAGGAGAGCGGACCGATCACGAGATGGCGGCGGCCAGAATGGCGCCCAGGGCGACGTGGTTGGCGGCCACCACCCAGGCGGCGGGATTGGGACGGGCGTCGGTCACGATGGCGCCCAGGTCGCCTGGGGTGAGGCGGTCGGCGACCAGGAACGACACGGCCAGCAGGGCTATGCCGAGCAGTCCGTAGGCGAACGCACTGACCAGACCCGGGAGAAATCCGTCCAGCGATGTCAGGATCGAGGTAGTGACGATCGTCCCGATGGCGACGAGGCCCGACGCCAGCACGACGGCGGCGTTGACGTTGTGGTCGACGTAGATGAGCTGACCGAGCCGCCCCGGGGTGAACAGGTCGACCACGCCGTAGCCGAGCGCCAGCAACACGATCGCCATCGCTCCCCACGCCGCTCCCTCGCCCACCCCCCTGAGCAGATCCTCGGCGCTGATCCCGAGGTCTATCCCGACGCTGTACATGGCTTGTCTCCTCTGGTCCGGTGCTGGTCTCGTGTTGGACGGCGGCCGCGACTACTTGCCGACTCCTGGGCCGCCACCCCGGAACCCCCCGCCTCCCGCACTCGGCGTGCCACGGGGCCCGTAGGAGAACGGTGAGGGTCCCCAGAAGCCGCCGATGATAGGCAGGTAGCGGTTGCGGACCTTCTCGTAGTCGTCGAACTCGATCCGCGACCCCGACGCCTCCGGGAACACGGCGACGATGTAGTCATCCTGGCGCATGAACGTGGCCTCCTGCTCGGTGAAGCGATCCCGGGCGTCGATGCGCTCCGAGATGCGATCGGCGGTGGCGGCCACGTCCTGATCGGAGAGCCACGTATTGGCACGGTTGGTGTCGGCCTCGTACGTCGTGTCGAGAAAGGCCCGGACCTCTTCCCGTCCGGGCCCACTCGAGCCGCTACACGAGGAGAGCACCAGGGCGAGCGCCAGGGCGACGACGAGTGCCCTCCGGCGGCCGAGCCCGGTCGTGTCGGAGCTGCGGGCGAGGTCCCTCACAGCGCAGTTCGGGAAGAGGTGGCGACCACGTCGCCCGTCCGGGGGTAGGTGTGCCAGGTGCGCCAGGAGAGCCAGGACCCGGCTCCTCTCGTCACCGGATCGATGCGCACGGCGGTGACGCCGAGGTCCTCACCGGGAAAGCGGGCACACACGGCCCGAGCGTCGCCGGCATGCTCGACGATCAGGTTCTCGACGCGGTGACGGAAGTCCACAGGCGACAGGCGCACCACCGTGGCGTGGAACTCGTACTCAGGCCCCTCGAGCGGCACGGCCTCCAGGGCGATGCCCTCGCCGGGCAGGTGGCAGGCGACCGTCTCTGAGCAGATGGTCCGTCCGTCGTGCTCCACCACCACCTGATGGGAGGCTCCGAGGACGCGGAGGTCGGCGGCCCAGCCGTCCCCGCTGACCCGACGTGTCGCCAGCGCGGGCTGGGGAGGCAGACCGAGGTGCAGACGGAGGTCAGCGGCGCAGGCGTCACGAAAGGCGACCGGCAGCTCCAGGAGGCCCGACCTCATGCGGATCGGGGGAAGACATCGACGGCGCGGGGAAGGACGGTGTGGCCGACCGAGATCTCCCAGTCCCGGCCGAACTGCTCGAAGCTGAGGCGCTTGTCGTCGGGGCCGCGGTAGTCGACGTAACGGGCGGTGCCGGAGGGAGCGGTTCCTGTCGTGCCCTCAGCGGTGTAGGTGGCCTGGCCGTCCTCGTGCAGCTTGTAGGCGACATCTGCGTGGGTCACGGAGCGGGCACCGGGATCGCCGTCGACGTCGGTGCGTGGCACCCGCTGCCACAGGGCGGCGCTGATGCCCTCGTCATCCTCCACGGACAGCCAGTGCTGGTCACGGGCATCGCTGATGAGGTGCTCGGCCCAGGTGTAGCCCCCACTGTCGAATCGCAACGTTCCCCGGACCACCCAGTCCCGGGCGTGGTAGCCCACCACGTCGCCGACCTTGAGGCCGTAGAGGAGGTCTTCGTTCCCGTGGCTTTGGGCGAAGGGATCACGGGGCCGAGCCCGCTCCCGTTGCTCTGCCTCGGCCCGTTGCTTCTGCTTGCGGAAGTACATCACGGCAGCCACGCCGGCGCCGACGAGCAGCAACAAGAAGAGGAATTCCACGGCGACGTGTCCTGACGGAGCGGGGGAACCCCAAGCCTAATGGGGGACGTTGGAAGGAAGAGCCGATGAGGTACACACCTCGGGGATGAGCAACGGCACGGCGTGATGAGCCACAGCAGGGAGCGGCTCGACACCTATCGGACCAAGCGCGATTTCACCGTGACCTCGGAGCCGGCCGGATCGTCGCCGACGATGACGTCCGGGCGCTTCGTGGTGCAGCGACACCGGGCCCGCCGCCTGCACTACGACTTCCGGTTGGAGGTGGACGGGGTACTGGCCAGCTGGGCGGTGCCCAAGGGTCCGACGCTTGACCCTGCAGCGCGTCAACTGGCTGTCCACGTCGAGGACCACCCCGTCGAGTACATCGACTTCGAGGGCGTCATCCCCAAAGGGCAGTACGGCGGAGGAGACGTCATCGTGTGGGATCGGGGAACCTGGCGGTCGTCGGGGACCGACCACCCCGCCCGGGACATCGAACAAGGGGAGCTGCACCTCGACCTCGACGGCGAGAAGCTGCTCGGGCGTTTCGTCCTTGTTCGTCGCGACAGAGATGACTCCGGCAAGGAGCAGTGGCTGCTCCTCCACAAGAACGACGACCATGCCCGGCCCGGTTGGAACCCCGAAGAACACCCTCGTTCAGTCAAGAGCGGCCGGACGAACGAGGAGGTGGCGGCCGCGCCGGAGGCCCTTTGGCGGAGCGACCGGCCAGCGGGTGACGCGGCCCTCGGGCTGGGCCCCCGGCCTCGACCCTCATGGTCTCCGCCGACCAGCGAGGAGCTTCTTGCCCTGGATGAGCTCGGAGCTACGGGCCACTGGAGCGTGCAGGGCCATGGAGTGAAGCTGACCAACCTGGACAAGGTGCTGTTCCCGGCACGGGACGGGTCACCTCCCGTCACCAAACGAGACCTCATCCGCTACCACGCCGTGATAGCCCCGAACATGCTCCCGTACCTGGCCGGCCGTCCTGTCAACCTGCATCGCTACCCGGACGGCGTCGAGCGTCCGGGCTTCTGGCACAAGGAGTTTCCTGTCCACGCACCCGACTGGCTCTCCCGATGGCGCAACGAGGAGGCCGACGTGGGGGAGACCCAATGCTATGCCGTCCTCGACAGCGTGGCGGCCCTGGTGTGGATGGCCAACTACGGGGCGGTCGAGCTGCACCCGTGGACGTCCCGGCTCCCCGACGTGCATCAGCCGACGTGGGCGCTGATCGACATCGACCCTGGCCACCGCAACAGCTTCGACGACGTCCTCGTGCTCGCCCGCCTGTACCGCACCGCCCTGGAGCACCTGGGGGTCGACGCCATGCCGAAGGTCACCGGCCAGCGCGGGGTGCAGATCTGGGTGCCCATCGCCTCCGCCTACACCTTCGACGACACTCGCGGCTGGGTCGAGCGTCTCTCCCGTGCCGTCGGGCGCACCGTCCCGGACCTCGTGAGCTGGGAGTGGCACAAGGATCGCAGGGAGGGCCTAGCCCGCCTCGACTACACCCAGAACGCCATCAACAAGACGCTGGTGGCGCCCTTCAGCGCCCGCCCCGCTCCCGGCGCACCGGTCTCGGTCCCCATCCGCTGGGAGGAGCTCGAAGATCCGGGCCTGACGCCCGACCGCTGGGACATCCGCACCGTGATCGACCGCCTCGAGGACGTCGGTGATCCCTTGGTGCCCCTGGTGGGTCGCCAACAGCACCTTCCGGCCCTGTAGTCACGGTCGTCGTGGAGGTGGCGGGAATCGAACCCGCGTCCTTCAGCTTCTCAGCCAGGCTTCTCCGAGCGCAGCCGGTGGAAATTGTCGGGCGGTCGCACGTCACCGGCACTCGGCGACCGCCGTAGTCAGCTTGGTGTCCCTCTCGGACCGCTGACCCTTCCGAGAGGTAAGCCCCGCTGGATGACGCCCGGTTCCGCTCCGCAGGGCCGGGAGCGGGAGGACGTCGCATTCGCTACTTACGCAGCGAGTGCGAGATTGCTGTCGCTGTTGGCGATTATTGATGTTCCCGACTCTTTTACG
>DASZDM010000148.1:0-6114 GCA_035942015.1 Acidimicrobiales bacterium
GCCCACGACCTCGTCGTCCACGAGGGCGACGAGCGACGCGGCCTCCGCCGGCCTGTCGATCTCCTCGAGGAAGCGGCTGCGCTGGGCGTCGAGGTCGACGGGTGGCTGGGTGCCGAGCCACCGCCCCTCGTCGACCACGGCGACGTACAGGTCGACGACGGCGTCCACGTCGTCCGGACCGGCCCGTCGCACGCCGACCATGGTCACCGGAGGACGGCGCCGAGGACCCGCCGGCTCAGCGACCAGGGCGTGACATTGGAGATCCCGGTGAGCACCCGGTAAAGGAGCCCGGGAACGCATTGGGCCCGGCCGCGGGCGACCGCCCGCAGGGCGGACCGAGCCACCACCTCGGCGCTCATCCAGGCCGGGCCCGGCACGATCGAGCGGTTCATGCCGCCGGCGTCGTGGAACTCGGTGCGGGTGAACCCGGGCAGCAGGGCCGTCACCGACACCCCCTTGTGGCGGACCTCCTCGTGCAGGGCGTGGCTGAAGCTCGACAGGTACGCCTTGGTGGCCGCGTACGTGGCCACGTTGGGCAGGGGCTGGAGCCCGGCGATCGACGACACGTTCAGCACGCCGCCCCGACCGCGGGGCAGCATCTGCTCCAGGGCCGCGTGGGTCAAGCGGACCGGGGCCAGGACATTGAGGCGAATCTGGCTCTCCTGCCACTCGAGCGGGATCTCGGCGAAGGCGCCCTGGCCACCTGCGCCGGCGTTGTTCACCAGGAGATCCACGGGCGGGGAGCCGTCACGGAGCCGGTCCTCGACCGCGGCAAGCTGTTCCGGAACGGTGACGTCGGCCACCAGCACGTCGACCTTGACCCCGTGGGCGGCCCGCAGCTCCTCGGCCAGCGCCTCGAGCCGGTCCCTCCGACGGGCCACCACGATCAGGTCCGAGCCGTCGACCGCCAGCTGGACGGCGATGGCCCGACCGATCCCGCTCGAGGCTCCGGTGACCAGGGCAACCGGCCAACGAGCCATGGCGCCCGATGGTAGGGGAGTGAGGACACCGTCCGGGCCGCTTCCGGCGAGGAGGCGGGGATGGGGGTCCCCGCCGGGAATGTGAGTGAGTTCCTAACCGAAGTCAAGTCCAATCTTGCTCGAAAGGCCGATTGGCCCGTCAGGCGACCTGGACGGCGGCGATAGCGTCAGCGCTGGGCGGGTCGGACGCCGGAGCGGCCTTGGTCGACTCCTTACTGCCCCGGCCCGCCCGCTTCTTCAGTTGCTGGGCCGTACTCGCCCGCTTCCGGGCGGCCCGAACCTCGGCGGTGACCTTGTAGCGCTCGGCGCAGATGGCCCGGCCCTGGGCCTCGCTGATCTCGCTGCCGTCGACGTCGCGCAGCACGTAGTGCTCGCCCCGGCGCCAGCAGGCGGCGATGCGGGTGGCCATCACCGCGGCCAGCGTGCACACCGCCGAGGTGTGGTGGCGGCCCTCCTCGACCACCAGGCGGTAGTAGCGCTCGGCCAGTGTGGGATCGACCTTGCGGGCCAGGTCGGCGGCCAGGAACAGCGCCTCCCGCAAGCCGGGGTCGCCGGCCTTGGTCAGCCCCTTGTGCTTGTTCGCCAGCCCGGACTGGTCGATCTTGGGCACGATCCCGGTGAAGGAGCGCACCCCGGCCAGGTTGGCGAAGCGGTTGGGGTCGCCGAGGCGGCCCAGGATGCCGGCGGAGAGGGTCAGGCCGATGCCGGGAGTCGACACCACGATGCCCTTGGGGTCCGCCTCCTCGTACAGGGCCTCGATTCGGTCCTCCATGGCCGCGATCTCGGCGTTGAGGTTGCGAAGCAGCCGCACCTCGGTGGCGATGTCGCCGGCCAGCTCCTCGAAATCCAGGCCGCCGGCGGCCCACAGCTCGATGGACTCCTCCGCTGCGTCCAGCAGCTCGTCGGCCTTGGCCTCTCGCCACGCTCCCCGGCTGGCCCGGATGAGCAGGGTGGTCAGCCGCTTGCGGCCGAGCTTCTTGAGCGCCCGGGGATCGGCGTAGCGCTCCAGCACGGCCAGGGAGCTCTTGTTGTAGTCACCGGTGCCCAGCACGTCGCCCCAGCCCGGCCCCAGCAGCTCCACGAGGCAGTCGAGGCGCTGAGCGGTGGCCGTGCGGCGCTTGACCAGGCTCGATCGCATCCGCACCGCCCGCAGCAGGGGCTCGGCCGGGCCCAGGTGGTCGATGGATCGCAGCCCGTCGGGATGCAGCAGCGGCAGCCGGGCCAGGATGCGGGAGTCGAGGCGGTCGGTCTTGGTGTGCTTGTTGTAGTAGTCCCGCAGGTCGGCGGACTGCTCGGGCGGGACCATCACCACCTTGGCCCCACGGGCCCGCAGCCAGGCGGCCAGGGGCACCCAGGCGTTGCGGGTGGGCTCCAGCACCACCGTGACCTCGGCGCCCTCGGGGATCTTGGCCCACAGCCGTTCCAGGTCCGCCGCCGTCGTCCGGAACCGCCAGCCCGACCACAGGAACTCTCCGGCGGCGTCGGCGCAGCTGGCCTGGTGGTCGGCCTTGCAGGCCACGTCGATGCCCAACCTGATCGTCTGTCCCACTTCTCCTCCTGTCTCCTCACTCCCGATCGCCGGTTCCTCCAGTTGCCGGCTCCGCACACGCTCCGTTGGGTTGTGACTTTCCGGACATTCCACAAGCAGGGGTCCGTCTCGCCGCGGCCCCGAGTTCCTGAACAGGGATGCACGTGTGCCGAGGGGTTCGTCCGATTCGACGATCAGCGGTAAGGAGTCGAGCCGCCGCGCTCCAGTCTCAGTCCGAGCCGAACCGGAAGAACCGACTCGGCGAACCCTACGAAGGTCCCTCACCGAGGTGGTGGACCCTACGAGGCACCCTAAATGTCCCACCCCGTGCGTAGGGTGGGTCGCCATGGGAAGCCAGAACCGCTCTCGTAGGGCGCAAAAGCTTCGTCGGCGCGAGCGAGCGTCGACCTTCAGGAGTGAGCGGCGCCTGGGCGCCGTTCCGGCCCGGGAGGTGATCTACGCGGCCGTCGGTTTGCTGCGGGAACCGGTCGTCGACAGCCGGCGGTATCGGGAGCTGCTCACCATGCTGGCCGAGGGCCCGCCGTCCGTCGCGGTCGAGGTCGACGCGGTGGTGGCCGACGCGTTCGGAGAGGCGCTTCGGCGGAACTGGACCGCCGCCGAGGTCGCTCGCCAGACCGAGCGCCGGCTGGGAGCCCGCCACGCCGCGTACGTGACCGACGGGGCCGGGTGGTCGGGTGGCCGGGCGCACCTGGGCCCATGGGCGGAGCGCGAGGGCGTACCCCTGGTTGAGGCGATGGCATGCGCGGTCGAGGTGCTGGCCCTGTTGTTGAGCCTGCCGCGGCTCCCCCGGCTGGGCGCAGCGCCGGCCTCAGCCCGCCGGGCCTCCCGGTCGGGGCAGGACCGCCGCATCCTCGAGAAGGTGCGGGCATTGCTGGCCAAGGCGGAGTCCACCACCTTTCCCGAGGAGGCGGAGGCCTTGTCCTCCAAGGCCCAGGAGCTGATGGCCCGGCATTCGATCGACGAGGCGATGGTGGGTTCTGGCGCCGCTGCTCGAGCCGACGACGCCCCGACCGGAGTCCGGGTGCCGGTCGACGATCCGTACGCGGGGGCCAAGTCGATGTTGCTGTCCGAGGTCGCTTCCGCCAACCGCTGCCGGGCCGTATGGTCGAAGGGCCTGGGGTTCAGCACGGTGGTCGGCTTCGAGTCCGACCTCGAGTTCGTCGAGGTGCTCTACACCTCGGTGCTGGTCCAGGCCACGTCGGCCATGGTGGCCGCCGGCTCTCGGGTCGACCGAAGTGGCCGGTCGCGCACCCGGTCGTTCCGACAGGCGTTCCTCACCGCCTATGCCACCCGGATCGGCCACCGCCTGCGGGCCGCCGAGGCGGCCAGCCAGGCCGCGGCCGCCGAGGAGTACGGCGACGCCCTGTTGCCGGTTCTCGCCGACCGCTCCGCCGCCGTCCGGGCCGCCGAGGCCGAGGCCTTCCCGGGCGCCGTGAGCCGCTCGGTGAGCATCAGCAACGGGGAGGGGTGGGCCGCCGGCTCAGCAGCCGCCGACCTCGCATCGCTGTCCGGCCGCACCGAGGTACCCACCGGCTCGCCCTGACCGGACCGGTACACTCCTCGTTGCCCCTGCGCTGGTAGCTCAACGGATAGAGCATCTGACTACGGATCAGAAGGTTGGGGGTTCGAATCCCTCCCAGCGCGCTAGATAGTGCAGGTCACAGGGGGTCGGCGTTCGCCGGCAAGCGCTGATGCGTCCTTTGGCCACGGCGCCACCAGGTCGAGGCGCTTGCCCTGCAGAACTTCCTTTTGCGCGAGGGGTGCCGGGGCGAGCCGAGCCCGGGCGCTTGGTACCCATCGACTAGCGCTGCGAGGTCTGCCACGCGAGTCCACACAGCAACGCTGACGGGGATGCCCGAGACACGAGCGACGTCTCTGGCCGCGCGCTGGGTGTCCGCGTAACCCCCGGCCAGATCCTTCGGGCGTACCAGGTCCGGAGTGTTTCGCCTGAGGCGGTCGGCCACGCCGATCCTGCCATGTGAGTGGAGGTTGGGACGGACAGGTTGTGGCTGGGGCCCGCCGAATGAAATGTTTTAGGGAGAGGGCGGGACCCCGAACACGTACCGGTCGAGCAATGGCCGAGGACGGTGAGGTTCACATGCGGGAAGGTCCGAGTGCCGGCGGAAACCCTACGCCGGACAACGCAGCGAAATGGTGGCGTTGGGATGCGTACGTGGGACGCTGGATGCCCTCGGAACCTCCCGCGGTGAACACGGGCCGCACGCCATGGCGGGTGAGTTGCGGGCCGCCTCCTGAACCTCCCGAGGGACCGCAGTACGAGGAGACGCCGCACCGTTTTCTCAATCCTTACGCCGGCTAGGAGGCCGGGCCACTAGGCCTGTTGGGCGAAGAGTGTTCTCGGTCGTCACCGTCGACGACTTCGACGACCGCTTCCCCCGTACGAAGCAGATCTGGTTCCTCTGGGTGTTGATCTGGAACCCGGCCGTGCTTGACTGTCGCTCGCCAGCCGCACGCGGCCGGGTCTCCGCCAGTGGCATGGGACGGGTCGGGACCCGATCAGCGTCGGACTGACAGGCGACAAGCCGGCGCAGCCTCCGGGACCGTCCACAGTCATCACCGGCCGTGCTCCTACCATGGGCACAGCGCAACTGGTCAGTGTGACCCTGAACGGGTTCCGGCGATTCGAAGACGCGCGTCTCACCGTGGACACCAAGATCGTCGCGCTCCTAGGTCCAAATGAAGCAGGCCAGCCGTCACTCCTCGACGCCCTTGCCTTTCTCAATGGTGACAAGGAATTCGAAGATACTGATCTCAGTCGCGATCTGAGTTCTCCAGCTGAGTCTCCCGTCGTCTCAGCACTCTTCTCTCTCGACGACGATGACCGCAAGGCGGTCCGAGCGCTGGGCAATTCACCGAGCACACGGTGGTGGACTGTTTCCAGGACGAGGGAGAAGCTGGTCACCCGACTTGACTGCCGGAGGGAACGATCCGGTTCAGGCTCGGCGGGTATGGGTTCTACGACTGTGGCAGCACGAACAGCTCGCCGATCGCAACTCCGCCCTCAGGTTCGCTGGGCCGAAGGTGGACTACGAATCCCGAACATTCCGTCTAGCCCGCAACGAGCTCGGCGCGTTCCTCGTCGAGCTCGTTGCAGCCACCCTTGACTACGACCTGTTCTTGCCGGAGCGCACGCGTTCGGTTGACTGGGGGCCGTGAGGGGGCGGCGGATCGCCGGTCGCGGTTGAAGCTTCGATCACGCCGCCGACGACAGTCCATAGCGCACCAGCGGGCGAATGCGCTTGACGACCGCCGTGATCGGCTCAGCCGTTCAGACTCCGAGCATCTCTCGGTATCGGAAGCTGAATTCCGGCTCCTCCTCGAAGACGTAGCCTCGCTGCTGTCTCCCCTCCACCGGTGGCTCGGTTGGAGCGAGCATGTCATATAGGTCATTCTCCTGACCGAACTTGCCGGCGATGGGATACCGACCGGTGGCGACGAGCGGGTCGATGTTATTTGGATGCATTCCCCACGAGCTGCGCCAACCGGGGCCGCACAGGTAGAGGGCCTTCTGGTGCCAGAAGAAGAACAATGTATCCTCCTTGTCAGGATCGGTAACAATAGAGT
>DASZDM010000149.1:0-4313 GCA_035942015.1 Acidimicrobiales bacterium
GAGCTTCCGGTTGCCGCTCGGGTTCGTGAGGCTGAGGTCCCACACGTGGCCACCTCGCACCTCCGGACAGCCGGCCATGAGGTACGGGCCGTCCAGCTGGTCGACCAGGTGGCGGCGCTGCTCGTCGCTGAGGGTCTCCCCCACCGCCACGTCGATGCCGGTCCCGGCCGCCACGACCCTCATGCCGGTGTGCTCGTTGGCTCGCCCGGGGCCGAGCAGGTACCGGACCAGCCCGCCCATGTCGTCGCCCCGGGTGATCTTGGCGATCACAGAGCCAACGCTTCCAGCGCCGCTTCGAGGCGCTCGGTGGCGCGCTGTACGGCGGCCGCTGCCGGCTCCGCACCAGCCGGCCAGCGCCCTTCGGTGTTGGCCCAGCGTGCGAGTTGGTTGAGGTTCGTCGTCGCTCCCGCCAGCTGGCGACGGGCCGCCAACAGGGCGGCGAACTGGGCCCGGCGCTCGGGCGGGGTCCGCCCACCGGCGCCCAACGCCGCCTTGACGACCAACGCCGCCTTGACGAGCAGCCTCGGAACCGACACGCCGGCAGCGCCGGCCAGCGCCGACAGCCGCTCGTGCTCCTTGTCGCTGACGCGGACGAGCACAGCTCGATTCCTGCCCCCTTCGAACCGGGTCGCCGCCCACCGGCGGCGAGCCTGCCGCAGCTCTGCTGCGGCTCTCGGCGCCCTCGGCGCCCTGCGGGCGGCCTGGCGGCCGGCCTTGACCGCCTTCGTCGTCATCGGGGAGGAAGCGGAACAAGAACCCGGGGCTGAGCGCGCAGCTGAGCGCGCAACAACGATGGGAAGTACGCGAAGTCCCGGCACAAGCCGAGCCACCGTTGACTGGCGGACCCATGATAGACTTATCGCTATGGCTGACCCTCGCATGACCGCCCAGACTGAACGAGTCATGTTGGCAATGCTCAACGACGCGCCGACCGAGCACTACGGGCTCGAGCTAGCGAAGGCCGCCGGCCTCAAGGCGGGCACCCTCTATCCGATCCTCTCTCGACTCGAAGCCGCAGGGTGGATCGAGGGATCTTGGGAACAGATCGACCCGCACGTCGAAGGCCGTCGACCTCGGCGTTACTACCGACTCACTGCCTCCGGCACTTTTGCAGCCGAGCGGGTGCGGTCGGATCTTGAGCGGCTGCTCGGCGGGAGGGAACCCGTCCGACCGTGGGATGCACGCAAGCTAAGACTGCGACCGTCATGAAGACCGTCGTAGCGGTGTTGGTGCCCTTCACGGCGCTAGTGGTCTTCGTCATGAAGGTCGCCCTTGAGAAGGAGTACCAGTGGTGGGCGCCGCGAGTCGGGGCCGTGTTGATCCGGTTTGCCGCAAGGATGGTGCCGAAAAGCACTCGAGACAGCCGCCGCCAGGAGTGGCTGGCGGAGCTGGACTACTTGGAGCAGAGCGGATCGCATGGCCTACTCTTCGCCATGAGGACTCTCATCCGAAGCCCCATCGCAGGAGCAGCGGACCGCCGGATCAAGGAGGCGGTAACGAGAACGGTGGCAATCTCCGGCGAGGACGTCATCGTCTGGGAAGTAGCTGGCAGTGCCACCGTGGTCATCCGTGACAAGCACGGCCACGTCCGGGAGATTCACGCCTATACCGACCGGTGAGGACCCGGCACCTGCAGCTGGGCGCCGAGCCCTGTCGCCCCCACACACCCGAGTTGGCGTGGGCGTCTTGGACGATGAGGTCACGGACTCGCAAGTGCTCTTGGAGACCCACTCCCCGCCTGGCGTGGAGGCGCTGGTTACGTACCGTGCGACGTAGCGGTGGTGGTCGGCGCCGCTCGGGCGACACGGCATCGTCGTGCCACCTCGAGGTCGGGGTTCTGGTCGACGGTCGAGACTCGCGCGTAGCCGAGGGCCTGCTTCATAGGCCAGAGGCGTATCAGAACCCAACTGCGCCGTGGTGGATGAGACGCTGATTGGGAGACGGGTTTTGGACGCCTCTTTGCGGCTCTCTTGGTGCCGGCGGCACCGGCGTCTCACAAACGCTCGTTTATGGAGAGCCGAAGCGGCGGCCACTCAGCGCGCGACTCCGTTCGGCCCGCGCCGCTCCGCTGGTCAGCGGGCGCAGCGGGTGGCACACAACCCAGGTCCCGATCTCCCAGATAGGCGCTCTTGGCGGGCGACGACCGGCACAGTCCCGGCCCCCGCACGGGCGGTCCCGAGCGGCACTTCGGTGCGGAGCGGTGGCCATGCTGCTCGACGGGCAGCGGTGAGCCGCCGGGGCATCCCGCCGTAGGCCGGCCGCTATCGGGTCCGGCGGTTCTTGCAGCGCTCGGCAGTTGCTACCCGAGGCCGGTCGATCAGACGTTGGCTGCGTTCAACGTCGCCTGGACGTCGGCATCGGGTTGCACGAGCACCAGCTCCACAGCAACGTTGTCGGGATCGCGAAGGTTCAGGTGGTGCCCCCACTCACTGCGACGAAGATCAAACGGAACTCCCCGGTCGTGCAGTCGTTGCTGCCACCCTGCCAACGCGTCCTCGTCTGGGATGGCGAAGCTCACATGGTCCAGCCCGATCCGGAGCTCGCTGAAGGGCTCAAACGCCGTGCCGTCGTGGGTGGTCAGAATCAGCGCCGAAAGGTCGTCGGACCCGGTGAGCAACGCACAGTACGTCGCGCTCGAATCAAGAACGGGCATCCCGAGGACGTCCGTGTAGAACGTCTTCGATCTTTCTATGTTCCCGACGGTCAGTGCGACATGAGAGAACCCTGCCATGGTGGTCACCACTGGAGCATGAGGCAAGGGCCGGAGCGGCGCAACCACCGCCGGGTAGGTGTTGCATACGGCGGAGCGACATGACACCGCTGCGATGGGAAGGACGGGGTTGGCTCGGCGGTGCTCTCGCCGTAGCGGTCGGTGCGTGCGCGCCTACCTAGTGCCGGATGACCAGCGGCGGCGCCATCAGAGATCAGGAGATCGCGAGCGGCTCACCACTCAGCGGCCGACTACGAGCACGGCGCCGCCGAGCGGCACCTCGGGGCGGCTCCGCCTGGGTGGTGGAGGTGCCTCCTGGCCGCCGGTTCGGTGCGGCCCGGCAGCGCCATGGTCGCACCGGAACCGTCTGATTGTCCGTCGCGGCTGCTGTGCTGCGCCAACCGTGGCCCCTACCCTTGTTCGAGTGTTGACCATGTGGCTCGACCGCGCACCGCACCCGGAGCTCGCCGGGGTGGTGAATGGCTACGCTCGGCTATCGAGTCGAGCACGATCACGCTGGTGTCCATCGCGGCCTGCCGATCCCCTATCTCACGATGCTGATCAGTCTGGCCGAGCCGATCTGCTCGATCGCCGCTGACGGGACATTCAACGATGGCGTCAACGCGGTTGTAGGCGGCCTCCACGACCAAGCCGTGCTCGTGGAGCGCCCCGTCCTCGAGTACGGGATGGCCATCGATCTGTCGGCAACCAGCGCCGAGCGAGTGTTGGGCGTGTCCGGCTACGACCTTCACGGCCGTGCCGTTGCGTTGCCCGATCTGTTGGGCCGCCCTGGCACCCGCATGGTCGAGCGGGTCCGCGATGCGACGACGTGGTCGGAGCGGTTCGGCGCGGTCGATGCCGAGCTTCGCCGGCTCCTGCGGTCGCCACGCCGGCACGACGCGCTGGTGGACGCCGCCTCCCGTGCGCTCATCGAAGGTGGACAGGTTTCTGCGGTAGCTGAGGATCTCGGATGGAGCCGCCAGCACCTCACTCGGCGAACCCGTGCAGCCACGGGCGCCACGCCACGTCAGCTGTCGCGGCTCGGCCGGTTCCAGCGGTCCGCCCGGCTCCTCCGAGCGGAGGGGTCCGCCGGATCCCTCGCTGTCGTCGCACACCAAGCTGGCTATGCCGACCAGTCGCACCTCATACGGGACTGGCGCAGCTTCGCCGGTTGCACTCCGGGCGCCTGGAGAGCTGAAGAGGGATAAACGAGCAGCTGAGGTTCCCTTCGTCCAATACGGGGCCGGGCCGGCAGGGCACGCTCCTCGCAGTGAGCGATGGACTGAGCTGAGAGGAGCAAACCATGACCGAAGTACGCGGCCTGATTCCCTACGTGTTCTGCGCCGACGCCGGAGCGGTCGCCGACTGGTGCACAACCGTGCTCGGCTGGGCGGAGCGGGGCCGGTGGTCGAACGACGATGGCGTCGTCACCAACGTCGAACTCGACCCGGGTGGCGGTGGTGAGGTATGGCTCGATGGCCCGGTCCCGGATTGGGAGGAACGCACCGGCGGCCTCGGCTCGTGGGTCGGGATGGTGGTGGACGACGTTGACGCCGTCCACGCTCGGCTGGTCGACGCGGGCCACGAGGTGCCTCAACCGAGC
>DASZDM010000150.1:0-21154 GCA_035942015.1 Acidimicrobiales bacterium
CGCCCAGATAGAACAACGCCGAGACCCGAAGTACGGAGGCCGGATGGATTCGGCGCAGCACCACCCCGGTTGAACGCCGCCCTCTTCCGGCCGCGGCCGGCGCGGTCGCCGCCTTGGCATCCGGCGCCTGCTTCTCCTGGCCGCCCTTGCTCTGGCCGCCCTTGGACTGACCGGACTTGCCCTGCCCGCCCCTCGCCGACCCCGACTTTCCACGGGCGCCGGCCTTGCCTCCGGGCCCGTTGCGCGCTGGGCCGACAGAGCGACGGGCCCGCTCGGTCACCGTGGCGCGAGCTGCCTGCAGGTTGCTCGGCGAGCGAGCGGCCCGGGGGGACACGCCCGGAGTCTATGGCTCCCCGGGCGCCGCGGGCGCCGCCGGCCCGCCGGCCGTGCGGGTGGCCCGGGCGCCGACCTCGGCGTGGCCGACCCGGGCCCGGACCTCGACGTCGAGCCCGTCGTGGAAATAGACGACCAGCACGGCACCGTTGTCCTCGGCCACGGCTCGTGCGGCAGCCTCCCCCTCGGCCGCTCCGGCCAGGGCGGCGGCGTCGGCGGCGGTGCGGGCCTGGGCTGCCTCCACGGCATCGCCTCCGAGGCGCCCGAGGGCAACGCACAGGCCGCCGGCAGCGACAATCAGCAAGGCCACGAGCGGCAACACGGATCCCTGCTGGCCACTCGAGCGACGTTCTGGCCCCTGGAGTGGGTGCTGTAGGCCCCGCTGGTGCTGCCAGAACGGGATGGGTGGGGACATGGCTCCTCCTTCGACATGATGATCGGTGGGGGAAGCGGAGGGGCCTTGGGCGGGCCGAGGGGGGAGCTAGACGAGGGTGGGCGGGCCCGAGTCGTCGTCGACGGCCAGCACGGGAGCAACCGCGGCCACGGTCTGGCCCTCGGCCAGGGCCATGATCCGCACGCCGGTGGCGTCTCGCCCCTGGGAGGTGATGGCCCGCACTGCCGTGCGGATCACCACCCCGCCGGCGGCGATGAGGATGATCTCGTCGTCGAGACCGACCATGAAGGCGGCTACGATGCGCCCCCGCCGGGCGGTGAGCTTGATGCCCTTGACCCCCTGGCCACCTCTTGTCTGGGCGTTGAAGCGCTCCAGCTTCGTGCGCTTGCCGTAGCCGGCGTCGGTGACCAACAAGATGTCGGCGTCGTCGCGGGCCACGTCGCACGACACCACCTCGTCGCCCGGGCGCAGCCGCATCCCCCGCACGCCGCCGGCGCTGCGGCCCATGGAGCGGACCTCGTCCTCGGCGAAGCGGATGGTCATCCCCGCCCCGCTCACCATGAAGATGTCGTCGCGGCCGTTGGTGGGGATCACCCGCACCAGCTCGTCGTCGTCGCGCAGGTTGATGGCGATGAGCCCGGCCCGCAGCGAAGAGTCGTACTCGGTGAAGCGGGTCTTCTTCACCTGGCCCTGGCGGGTGGCGAAGAAGAGGAAGCGGTTGGTCTCGTAGTCGCGGGTGTCGATGACGGCCTGCACGTGCTCGTCGGCGGCCAGGGGCAGGAGGTTCACGATGGCCGTGCCCCGGGCCGTGCGCTCCTTGACCGGGATCTCATGGGCCCGCAGGCGGTACACCCGGCCCCGGTTGGAAAAGAACAACAGGTAGGCGTGGGCCGTGGTGTTGACGATGTGGGTGATGTAGTCCTCGTCGCGCAGCTTGGTGCCCTGCACCCCTCGCCCACCGCGGCCCTGGCTGCGGAAGGCGTCGGCGTGCACGCTCTTGACGTAGCCGGTGGCCGACAGGGTGATGACCAGCTCCTCGTCGTCGATGAGCTCGAGGTCGGCGATCTCACCCGGATCGAGGGCCAGCTCGGCCCGCCGGGGGGTGGCGAAGATGCGGCGCACCTCGGCCAGCTCGTCCTTGATGACCCCCCGGAGCTTGCCCTCGTCGGCCAGGATGCCCTGCAGCTCGGCGATGGTGCGCCGGAGCTGGGCCAGCTCCTCTTCGAGCTGGGAACGGCCCAGCCGGGTGAGGCGGGACAGGGTCATGTCGAGGATGTGGTTGGCCTGGATCTCGCTGAACTCGAACGGCTCGGCCATGAGGCCGGTGCGGGCCGACTCCCGGTCGTCGGAGCCCCGGATGAGGGCGATGATGGCGTCGATGAGATCGAGGGCCCGTAGCAGTCCCTCGACGATGTGGGCCCTGGCCTCGGCCTTGCGCAGGCGGAAGCGGGTGCGCCGGGTGATGACCTCGATCTGGTGGTCGACGTAGGCGGTCAGGGCCTGGGCCAAATTGAGCGTGCGGGGGATGCCGTCGACCAGGGCGACCATGTTCACGCCGAAGCTGGTCTGCAGCGCCGTCTGCTTGAACAGGTTGTTGAGCACCACGTTGGCGTTGGCGTCACGCTTGAGCTTGACCACCAGCTTGGTGGCGTCCCCGGAGGACTCGTCGTTGAGGTCGGCCACGCCGTCCAGCTCCCGGGCGTCGACCAGCTCCTTGATCCGCATGAGGATCCCGGCCGGGCTGGCCTGGTACGGCAACTCGGTGACGATGATGAAGGTGCCCTTCTTGGACTCCACCACCTCGGCCCGGGCCCGCATGCGGATGGAGCCCCGGCCCGTGCGGTAGGCGTCCATGATCCCCGAACGCCCGAGGATCAGCGCGCCGGTCGGGAAGTCGGGACCCTTCACGAACGCCATGAGATCGTCGGGGGTGGCCTCGGGATGGTCGAGCAGGTGCGTGACGGCGTCGATGACCTCGCCCAGGTTGTGGGGCGGGATGTTGGTGGCCATGCCCACGGCGATGCCCTGGCTGCCGTTGACCAAGAGGTTGGGGAAGCGGCTGGGCAGCACCGACGGCTCGCTGAACTCACCCGAATAGTTGTCGATGAAGTCGACGGTGTCCTCGTCGATGCCGGCCAACATCTGGTTGGCCAGCGTGGCCAGGCGGCACTCGGTGTAGCGCTGGGCGGCCGGCGGGTGGTCGGGAGAGCCGAAGTTGCCCTTGCCGTCGATGAGGGGGTGGCGCAGACTGAAGCTCTGGGCCATGCGCACCAGGGCGTCGTAGATGGCGCCCTCCCCGTGGGGGTGCAGCTTTCCCATCACATCGCCGGTCACCCGGGCCGACTTGAGCCGGAGGCGGTCGGGCCGGGCCCCGAGGTCGTGCATACCGAACAGGATCCGGCGGTGCACCGGCTTGAGGCCGTCGCGGGCGTCGGGCAGGGCCCGGCTGATGATGACCGACATGGCGTACTCCAGGAAGGAGCGCTCCATCTCGTCTTGGATCTCGATGGGCTCGATGCCGGCCAGGGCGGTGTGGGTCCCGTCGCCGTCGTCGCCTCCGCCGCCTCCCGGGAAGAGGGTGTCGCTCATGCCGGGCTCCTAGATGTCCAGGAAGCGGACATCGGTGGCGTTCGTGGTGATGAAGTGCTTGCGCACCTCCACGTCGTTGCCCATGAGCACGCTGGTGACCTCGTCGGCGATGGTGGCCTGCTCGACGTTGACCTGCAGCAGGGTGCGCTTGGACGGGTTCATGGTGGTGTCGCCGAGCTCCTGCCAGTCAATCTCGCCCAGCCCCTTCAGCCGGCCGAACTCGAAGTGCTTGCCGGGGTGCTCGGCCAGGAAGCGGAGGCGGAAGCTCTCATCCTTGAGATACTCCTTCTCCTTGCCGATCTCCACCGAGAACAGTGGAGGTTGGGCGATGTAGATGTGACCAGCCTCCACCAGCGGCTGCATCTGGCGGAAGAAGAAGGTCAGCAACAGGGTCCGGATGTGGCTGCCGTCCACATCGGCGTCGGCCATGATGATGATCTTGTGGTAGCGGATCCTGTCGACGTCGAAGTCGTCGCCCAGGCCGGCGCCGATGGCCTTGACCAGGGCCTCGACCTCGTTGTTCTTCAGCATGCGGTCGATGCGGGCCCGTTCGACGTTGAGGATCTTGCCGCGGATGGGGAGCACGGCCTGGCGCTCGGGATCCCGGGCCTTGATGGCTGAACCGCCGGCGGAGTCGCCCTCGACGATGAACAGCTCCGTCTCCCGGGCGTTGCGGGACGAGCAGTCGGTGAGCTTGCCCGGCATGCCCGCACCCTCGAGCGGTGACTTGCGCCGGGTGGCCTCCCGGGCTTGGCGGGCGGCCATCCGGGCCCTCGCCGCCTGGATGGCCTTCTGGACGATCTGGCGGGCCTCGGTGGGATGTTCCTCCAGCCAGTCGCCCAGCTTCTCGTTGGTGGCCCGCTCCATGAGTGAGCGCATGGAGACGTTGCCCAGCTTGGCCTTGGTCTGGCCCTCGAACTGCGGGTCCGTCAGGCGCACGCTGAGGATGGCGGTGAGGCCCTCACGGATGTCCTCGCCCAGCAGGCGGTCGTCCTTCTCCTTGAGCTGGTTGCGGGCCTTGGCGTAGTTGTTGATGGCATTGGTCAGGGCCTTCTTGAAGCCCTCCTCGTGCATGCCTCCCTCTATGGTGGCGATGCCGTTGGCGAAGGAATGGATGCCGTCGTAGTAGGCGGTGTTCCACTGGAATGCGACCTCGACCTCTTGGCCCTCCTCGGCCGCGCTGTAGTAGCCCACCCGCTTGAACAGCGCCTCCTTGGAGGCGTTCAGGTGGCGGACGAAGTCCTCGATGCCACCGCTGTAGCGGTACACCTTGCGCTCGTGGTCGTGGCCGGGCCGCTCGTCGGTGAAGCGGATCTCGAGGCCCTTGTTGAGGAAGGCGTAGACCTGCAGCTTCTCCAGCAGCGTCTGGGCCCGGAAATCGGTGCCCTCGGAGGAGAAGACCTCGGGGTCGGGCCAGAAGGTGACCGTGGTGCCGCTGCGGCCGCGGGGGGCGTTGCCGGTGATCTCCAGGCCGCCCTGGGGCCTGCCGCCCTTGGCGAACTCCATGCGGTGGTGCTTGCCGTTGCGGTCGACCTCGACCACCAGGCGCTGCGACAGGGCGTTGACCACGGACACGCCGACGCCGTGGAGCCCCCCCGAGACCTTGTAGCCGCCACCGCCGAACTTGCCGCCGGCGTGCAGGACGGTGAGCACGACCTCGACCCCGGACTTGTTCTTGTACTTGGGATGGGGGTCGACGGGGATGCCCCGGCCGTTGTCGGACACCCGACAGCCGCCGTCCTCGAGCAGGGTGATGTCGATGCGGTCGCAATGGCCGGCCATGGCCTCGTCGACGGCGTTGTCGACCACCTCCACGAACAGGTGGTGCAGGCCGTTGAGCCCGGTGGAGCCGATGTACATCCCCGGGCGCTTGCGCACCGCCTCGAGGCCCTCGAGGACCTGGATGTCCTTGGAGCCGTACGACTCGACGTTCTCAGCCACGCGCGCCTTTCACGAGGTCACAACCGAGGGCACTTGGGGCGATGGCCAATACCGAAAGGGCTGGTCAGAGGCACCAAACGCGATGTGGCGAGTCTACCAGGAGCGTGCGACAGCGCGGCTGAACCGCACGTCAGGGACGGCGGACCTTCACCCGGATCTCCCGCACGACGCCCTCGCCGGCGGCGGCCGCCAGGCGGGCCAGCAGCTCGGCCTCCAGCCATCGCAGCTGGGTGGCCCAGGCCGGCTCGTCGACCACCACGACGAGGACACCGTGGCGCAGGGAGCGGGGGCGGGCATGCGCCGCCACCCCCTCCCCCACCACGTCGTCCCACGAGGCGAAGACGGCGTTGAAGGCGCCGGCCGGCGGGCCTCCGAACGACGCGCTGAGGCGGTCGAGGGAGGCGCCCACCGGGCGGGGACCGGGCTCTCCGCTACCGGGGAGGGGCGAGACCGGGCTCATGCGGTGAGCAGGCGGCCGCCGGCGACGCGGACCACCAACTCGGGTGCGGCGCCGGCAGGCAGGGCTCCGGTGGTGGTCAACAGGGTCTGGGCCGGCGGCAGGTGGGTCAGCAGGCTGGCGCTGCGGTCGGGGTCGAGCTCGGAGAACACGTCGTCGAGCAGCACCAGGGGCGGGGAACCACCGGCCTCGGCCACCAGGTGGTGGCCGGCCAGGCGCAAAGCCAGGGCCAGAGACCGCTGTTCGCCCTGGGAGGCGTGGGTGCGGGCGGGAAGGCCGGCGATGGTGAGCTCGACGTCGTCGCGATGGGGCCCGACCGTGGTGGCGCCCCGGCGTACGTCGTCGGCCCGGGCCCCGGCCAGGGCGACGGCCAGGCCGGTGTCGCGCCAGACCGGCCGGTAGGCCAGGCTGACCCGGGCGCCGGCCGCGGCCAGCTGGTCGTAGCTCTTGGCCGCCAGGGGCTCGAGTTGCTCCACCAGTTGCGACCTGGCCCGGCCCAGGGCTTCCCCCAACTCGCTGAGCTTGGCGTCCCACACGTCAAGGGTGGTGGCGATGTCCGGGCCCAGGCGTCCGCCGGCCTGGCGGAGCAGCGTGGCCCGCTGGCGCAACACCCGGTCGAGATCGGCCCGGATGGCCCCCAGCCGGGGCGAGTGGGCCACCACCAAGTCGTCGATCAGGCGCCGGCGGTGCGACGGTCCTCCCTTCACCACGGCCAGGTCGTCGGGCGAGAAGACGGTGACCTGGGCGATCCCCAGGAGGTCGGAGATCCGCCGGAGCGGTTGGCGGTTGACCAGCACCCGGTCGCGACCCGAGCGGTGGAGCTCGGCCTCGACCGTGGCCATCGACGAGCGGCCCGGCACCTCGGCGTCGATCTCGGCCCGGACCACGGCATGGTCGGCGCCGATGCGCACCAGCGCCTCGCCGGGAGCCCCCCGAAACGACGAGAGGTTCCCCAGGTAGGCCACGGCTTCGAGCAGGTTGGTCTTGCCCGCGCCGTTGGCGCCGATCAGGGCGGTGATGCCTGGAGGCGGGGCGAACTCGGCTGAGGTGAAGCTGCGGAAGTCAGTCAGCCACAGCTGGCGCAACCGCACCGCCGACCCCTGTCCGCCGTCAGGAGACGCGAATGGGCATCAGCAGGTACAGGTAGTCGTCGCGCCCGACCGCTCGCACCACGGCCGGCTTGAGGCCGTCCAGGGTCTCGAGGGTCACCTCGTCGCCCGTCACCGCCTCGATGCCGTCGGCCAGGTACTCGGGGTTGAACGAGATCCCCATCTCGGTCCCCTCGTACTTGGCGTCGAGCTCCTCTTCGGCTTGGCCCACGTCCTGGGTCACGGCACTGAGCTGCACGGTTTCGGGTCGCAACTCGAGGCGGACGGGAATGGCCTCGCGGGCCAACAACTTGACCCGGCGCAGGGCGTCCAGCAGCGGCTCGCGCCCTACGGTGAGGCGGTTGGGCTGGTGCTCGGGGATCAGCTGGCGGTAGTTCGGGAACTGGCCCTCGATGAGCCGGGTGGTCAAACGGGTGCCCGTGGCCGCACCGTCGCCGCCTGCGTCCGACGACATCTCGAACGGTCCGACCTCGAAGGTGGCGTCGCGCTCCCCCAGCCGGAGCGACACCGACTCGGCACCGGCCAGCAGGCGGGCGAGCTCGCCGAGCGCCCGGGACGGCACCAACACCGACTGGCCCTCGCGCAGGACCGAGACGCCAGCCAGGTCACGCACGGCCAGGCGGTAGGAGTCGGTGGCCACCAGGCGCAACCCGTCACCCTCGGCCGCCATGAGCACCCCGGTCAGGATGGGCCGGGCATCGTCGTGGCTGGCGGCGGGAACCACCTGGCGCAGGGCGTCGACCAGGGCGCCGGCATCGAGGGTCACCTGCTCGGCCGGAGCGTCGGCCACCCGGGGGAAGTCGTCGGCCGGCAGGACCCGGACGCTGAAGTGGGAGCGGCCAGAGGCGATGGAGGCTTCGGTCTCGCTGACCTCGACCTGGACCGCTCCCGGCTCGAGGGACCGGATGATGTCGGCGGCCAGACGGGCGGGGAGCACGGCCACGCCGTCCTGCGCACCGGCCACCGTGACCGCTACCTGGATGGTCAGATCGAGATCGCTTCCGGTGAGAACCAGGCGGTCGCCGGCCAGGGCAGCCCGCACGCCCGAGAGCACCGGCAGCGCCCCACCCCGGCTGGTCACCGCACGAGTCGCACTTCCCAGGGCGTCCACCAGGACGTCGCGCTCGCAGCGGAACTTCATGCGCCTATTACTCCTTCTCTTAGAGAAGATCTCTCCGGTAGTGACAATAAGGGCTGTGGATTGGGGACAACGGGGGATCGTCGCAGGTCGGACGGGGCGGGGCCGAGGACCGCTCTGTCCCCAGCCTCGCACAGTTGGGGGCGGTCCCGAACTGACAGGGGTGTCATTCGGTGGACAAGCTCCCGTCGCCCACAGCCGGGCCGGGTGTTCTCCCCAGTCGAGCCCACAGTCACCGGGTGCCGCGGATGGTCTGGATGAGCTCGGTGACCTGGTCGTAGATCTGCCGGCGCTCCTTCATCAGGGCTCCGATCTTCTCGACGGCGTGGATGACCGTCGTGTGGTCGCGACCGCCGAAGGCGCGGCCGATGACCGGGTAGCTGAGGTCGGTCACCTCTCGACAGACGTACATGGCCACCTGGCGTGCGGTCACCAGTGGGCGCCGGCGGCTGCGCCCGCAGAGCTCTTCGACCGTGAAGTCGTACATGGTGGCGGTGGCGTCGATGATGATGTTGGCGGTGATGACCCGGGGCCGAGCGTGGCTGAGGATGTCGCCGAGCACCGACGCCGCCATCTCGGCCGACATCGGCGCCTGATTGAGGCTGGCGAAGGCCGACACCCGGATGAGCGCCCCCTCGAGCTCACGGATGTTGTTGGTGATGTGGGTGGCGATGAACTCCAGGACCTCGTCGGGAATGTGATGGGCCTCCCGCTCGGCCTTCTTGCGCAGGATGGCCAGGCGGGTCTCGAGCTCGGGAGGCTGGATGTCGGTGATGAGGCCCCACTCGAAGCGGCTCCGCAGCCGGTCCTCCAGCGTGGCGATGGCACGGGGTGGTCGGTCGGAGCTGATGACGATCTGACGGTTGGCTCCGTGGAGCTCGTTGAAGGTGTGGAAGAACTCTTCCTGGAGGCCTTCTTTGTTCTCCATGAATTGGATGTCGTCGATCAACAACACGTCGTTCTTGCGGTAGTGACGTTTGAAGGCGGCGGTCGTCTGGGTGCGGATGGCGTCGACGAAGTCGTTCATGAACGCCTCACACGAGACGTAGCGCACGCTGTAGGCCGGGTAGTTCTGATGGACATACTGGGCGATGGCGTGGAGGAGGTGGGTCTTGCCCAGGCCGGCCACGCCGTAGATGAACAGCGGGTTGTAGGACCGGGCCGGGGTCTCGGCCACGGCTAGGGCGGCGGCGTGGGCGAAGCGGTTGGAGGTACCGGTGACGAAGGCGTCGAAGGTGTACCGCCGGTTGAGCGACGGAGAGGCATCCGACGATGGCGAGGATGCCGCTACGGGTGATGGCCTCAGATGTAGTGCCTCTCGCCTGTCGTCGAGGCCGGCGCCGTCGACGGCCTCTTCGGCACCGGGCCGGCTTTCGTCGTCGGCCGCATCGGGACGGATCTCGAAGCGCACGCGCAGCTGGGCTGCCCCGGCCGCCGCCAGCGCGTTCTTGATCTGGGCCAACCAGCGACCCTCGAGGCGGTCGCGCACCAGCGAGCTGGGAACGGCGACCACGAGGTTGGTGTCGTCGAGAGCGAGGGCCGTGGTGGGTTTGAAGCAGCTGTTCCAGGTGGCCTCAGGGACGCTGCGACGCAACACGTCGAGGCATGTGTCCCACACTCGCTCCGCGTCAGCCACCAGCTTGCAGGTCTCCCATTTGCTTCAACGGTCCACAAGGCCATCCACAACGTGTGGATAACGCGAGCCACGATCCCTTCGGGCACGAGCCCGCACCCGTGCTCCTCGAGGGGTCACAAACGGTTCCGACCAATGGCCGAGAGCCTGTCGGAGGAACGACGGGTCTGTGACCGTAGCACTCGGGCCAGTGGTCCGCGCAAGGGGCCGGGGCAGTTGTTGGCACCTCTGGGACCGACCCCGTAGCCTGTCGGTGACGCTCGTGGCCGTAGGGCCCGAGGCGTGGCAGCCATCGGCCCCTGTCCGGATCTGATGGTTCGAGGAGGAGTCTGCCGTGAAACGTACCTTTCAACCCAACACCCGCAAACGGGCCAAGAACCACGGCTTTCGCCACCGTATGTCGACCCGGGCGGGCCGGGCCATCATCAAGTCTCGCCGGCGCAAGGGCCGTCGGGTCCTTTCCGCTTGAGCCCTGCGAGGCGCGGCGGCGATCCCTCGTCGGTGCCCGGAACGGTCTGGCGCATCTGCGACCGGGCCACCTTTGCAGAGCTGCGCCGTCGGGGCCGCCGCTGTCGGTCGGGCCCGCTCAACGTGGTGCGGCTCGACCGTCCTGCGTCGGGCCCTCCTCGGGTCGCCTACGCCGTCGGGCGCCAGGTGGGCTCCGCCGTGGTCCGCAACCGGGTGCGGCGTCGCCTCCGGGCGGCGGCCGCCGAGCTGGCCGCCACGGGTGAACTGCGGTCCGGGAGCTACCTCGTCGTCGCCTCTCCGGCAGCAGCTGATGCACCCTTTACCGCGCTCCGCAGTCGACTGCGCGCGGCCTGCGCTGATCTCTCGCGGCCGGCCGCATGACGCTGCCGGCCCGTGCCCTTCGCGGCGTCTTCCGGGGATGGCAGGTGCTCCGGGCCGGCCGGCCCTCGCCGTGCCGGTTCCAACCGTCGTGCTCCGAGTACGGCATCGAGGCCGTGGAGGCCTTTGGTGCGCTCCGTGGTGGCGCGCTCACGTTGCGACGCCTCGGCCGCTGTCATCCCTGGGGCGGCGTGGGCTTTGACCCGATTCCCGACCGGCGGGTCGGGTCGTAGGGCCGATGTTCGACTTCCTGGCCGGCCTCCTGGCCGAGCTCTACAAGCTGTGGCCGTCGTTCGGCGGCGCCATCATCCTCTTCACCGCCCTGATCATGCTGGCCCTGAGCCCGCTCTCGATCAAGAGCACCCGCTCGATGATCGCCATGCAGCGCGTCGGGCCCGAGGTCAAGAAGCTGCAGCAGAAGCACAAGGGCGATCGGGAGGCGCTCAACAAGGAGATGATGGCGTTCTACCAAGAACACAACATCAATCCTTTCAGCTCCTGCCTCCCGCTCCTGCTGCAGATCCCGGTCTTCTTCGTGCTCTACCAGGTCCTGATCGGCCTCACCCGCCGCTCGGACCCGTCCGACCCCACTTCGTTCTTCAACCCCAAGTACCTCGAGGGCGAGGACACACCGCTCGCCGTCGCGCTGCGCTCGACCAACGAGATGATGTCGTTCGGGATGGACCTGTCCCAGAGTGCGTGGACCGAGCTGCGCACCGAGGGTCTCGTCACCGCCCTGCCGTTTGTGGTCCTGGTCGCCCTGGTCGTGATCACCGCGGTGGTCCAGCAGCGACAGGTGCAGGGTCGCAACCCCGCCGCCGCCGTCAATCCCCAGCAGCAGATGATCGCCAAGGTCATCCCATTCATCTTCGTCCCCATATCGATCTCCCTGCCGGCCGGCGTGGTCATCTACTTCGTCGTGTCCAACCTGGTTCGTATCGGCCAACAGGCTCTCGTCACCAGGCTCGATTTCAAGGACGTGCCCCTGTCGGACGGGGGCAAAGGTGACAAGAAGTCGTCTCCGAAGCTCTCCCCTGGCGGCAACGGAGGCAAGCGAGCCGCCGATGCCGACAGGCCGGCCCGGGCCGACAAGTCAGCCAAGGCAGCCAAGCAGGCCGTGGCCAACGGGCGGGCGCCGAACAAAACCGCGTCGACGAAGGCCACCAAGGGCACGGCGGCGGGAAAGGCGCCGGCCAAGAACCGGTCCGGTCGCGGCGGTGCCGACAAGGCCACGTCGCCGACGAACGGGGCCGGGCCCAACCGTAAGGGCAACGACGGCAAGACACCAGCGCCGGGCGCTCCCCGTCCGCGCAAACGGAAGAGAAAGAGGCGATAGCTCGTGGAATGGGTCGAGACGACAGGTCGTACCATCGCGGAAGCCAAGGATGCCGCCCTCGACCGCTTGGGCGTGGACGAGCGCGACGCAGAGTTCGACGTGGTCGAGGAGGCCCGCAGTGGGTTGTTCGGCCGGGTGCGCCAGGAGGCACGGGTCCGGGCCCGTGTTCGTCCAGACCAGCCTCGCCCCCGCGTGGACCGGCGCGACCGGCGCCGGAGGGGTGCTCCCCCGGGGGCCGAGGCACACGAATCGTCCGCGTCCTCACCGGCCAGCGCACCCGCAGGCTCGGGGACGTCGGGCCCAAGAGGGCGTTCGAAGGCGCCTGCCCCTGCGTCGTCCTCCCGGCAGGATGAGGACGACGGCGCACCAGGACCGACGGCCCTGGAGATGGCCGAGGAAGCCAGGATCTTCCTCGATGGGCTCGCCGAGGCGTTCGACGTGGACGGTCGGGCCGAGGTCGAACTGCTCGACCACGTCACCGTGGAGGCTCGACTGGTGGGCGACGACCTCGGCCTGCTCATCGGCCCGAAAGGCCAGACCCTGGCGGCAGTTCAGGACCTTACCCGGGCAGCGGTCCAGCATGGCCCTCGTCGCGGCACCCGGCTGCGCGTCGACATCGGCGGATACCAGCAGCGACGGCGGGAGGCACTGGCCAGGTTCACCCTCGACGTCGCCAGCCAGGTGCAGTCCGGGAGGTCGCCGGTCTCCATGGAGCCCATGCCTGCGATCGACCGCAAGGTGGTCCATGACACGGTGAACACGGTGGACGGGGTGATCAGCCGATCCGAAGGCGAGGATCCCCGTCGCTGGGTTGTGATCCTCCCCGACGAGTCCTGACCCACGACGTCGCCGTAGCCATCGTCCTTGCCGGGCCCTGAGGACCCGTCCTTGCCGGGCCCTGAGGGGCCCCTCGACGACGGGGTGCTGATCGAGATCCTCGAAGAAGCCCGCGACCTGGGATTTCTCGGTCCCGGTGCCGTCGTGGACCACATCGACCACGCCGCGGCCTTTCTGGCCATGCTCGACACCGTTCCCGAGGGTCGATCCCTCGATCTGGGAAGCGGGGGAGGCGTTCCCGGCCTGGTGCTGGCCAAGGCCCGGCCCTCTGCCGAATGGGTCCTCCTCGATGCCAGTAGCCGCCGGACCGCCTTCCTGACCCGGGCCGTGGCCGCCCTCGGGCTGGCACCTCGGGTGCACGTGGTGACCGGCCGGGCCGAGGAACTCGCCCGCCGCAAGGATCATCGGGGGAGCTATCAGCTGGTGGTGGCGAGGAGCTTCGCCCGCCCGGCCGTGGTGGCTGAGTGTGCCGCGCCGGTGCTGGCGGTGGGTGGCGCCCTCGTGGTCAGCGAGCCTCCCGGCGGAGAGGCAACGAGCCGCTGGTCGGAGGATGGGCTGCAGGAGCTGGGTCTGCGTGTGGTGGAGTCGGCGAGGGACCCTCGGCATCTGGTGAGACTGCACCAGGAGCGACCGTGTCCGGAGCGCTTTCCCCGCCGCGTCGGCGTTCCCTCCAAGCGCCCGCTGTGGTAGTCAGTGTTCCACGTGGAACACTGATTGGGCTGGAGCGCACGCCGATGGCATGTTTCACGTGAAACGGGCAGACATCCCGAGAGGGTCCTTGCTATGACGAGCTGAACCGGCGAGGATGATGTGGTGGTTGAGAGTTCCTCCCCTCCCCTGATCTCCCCGGTGGAGGCGAGCGCGCCAGCTACACCGTTGCAGTCGGTAGCTCGTCCCCGCCCCGACCGGTTCGCCCGGCCGCTTCCTCGCACCATCGCCCTGGCCAACCAGAAAGGGGGCGTGGGCAAGACCACCACGGCGGTCAACCTCGGGGCCTGTCTGGCTGAACTCGGGTATCGCATTCTGATCTGTGACCTAGATCCCCAGGCCAACGCCTCTACCGGGCTTGGGATCAACCCCCGTAACGTGGCTGCGTCCATGTACGACGTGTTGCTCAACGACCTCCCCCTGGAGGACTGCGTGGAGCCGTCGTCGGTGCGCAACCTCTTCGTGGCGCCGGCGAACCTGGATCTGGCCGGGGCCGAGATAGAGTTGGTCCCTGCCTTCAGCCGGGAACTTCGCTTGCGCCGGGCCGTCGAGCAGGTGGCCGACGACTATGACTTCGTCCTCATCGACTGTCCACCCTCGTTGGGCTTGCTCACCGTGAACGGCCTGGCTGCCGCCAACGAGGTGGTCGTGCCCGTCCAGTGCGAGTACTACGCCCTGGAGGGCCTCGGCCAGCTTCTCCGCAACGTTGCCCTGGTGCAGAAGAACCTGAACCCCCAGCTGGAGCTCACCGCCATCATCTGTGTCATGTACGACGCCCGGACCAAACTCTCCAGCCAGGTCGTCCGCGATGTTCGGGCCCACTTCGGAGAGAAGGTGTGTCACAACGTGGTTCCCCGCACCATCCGACTGTCCGAGGCTCCGTCCTACGGACAGCCCATCGTGGCGTTCGATCCCACCTCCCGGGGCGCCATCGCCTATCGGGAGCTGGCGAAGGAGGTGAGTGGTGGCACGCCGCAGCGGACTCGGTAGAGGCCTCGGGGCGCTGATTCCCCCTGAGGGCGCCGATGCCTCGGCATCGATGCTGCGGGAGGTGGCGGTGGGCAGCATCCGCCCCAACGTCAACCAGCCCCGCCAGCACTTCGATGAGGAGGCCCTCTCGTCGTTGGTTGCCTCGGTCCGGGAGCTCGGCGTACTGCAACCCGTCCTTGTCCGTGAGGTCGAGGAGAACGGCTATGAACTCATCGCCGGAGAGCGACGGTGGCGAGCGGCCAAACGAGCAGGTCTGGCCACCATCCCCGCCCTGGTGCGAGCCGCCGACGAGGTGGCGTCGCTCGAACAGGCGGTGGTCGAGAACCTACACCGTCAAGACCTGAATCCGCTGGAGGAGGCGGCCGCCTACCAACAGTTGGTGGAAGACTTCGGGTTCACCCACGATCAGCTGGCGCTCCGCGTGGGGAAGAGCCGGGCGGCCGTCAGCAACACCCTCCGGCTGTTCCAACTGCCGCCGTCGATCCAGCGCTATGTGGCGGAAGGCCAGCTCTCGGCCGGCCACGCCCGGGCCCTCCTGGGCACACCCGACCGAGCGTTCCAGGAGCTCCTGGCCCGTCGGGTCATCGCCGAGGGGTTGCCGGTGCGGGCCGTGGAGGACGAGGTTCGGGCGAAGAGCGCGGGTTCGGATCGCTCCCCGCCGCGCCCACGTCCCGAGCCCGACGGAGAAGGGCCCCACACGCCGGAGGAGCGCAGCAAGCTCCGCCATCCCGGGATGCATGAGCTGGAGGAGCTGCTCTCCGAGCACCTGGCCACCCACGTCCGGGTCGAAGAGGGCGGTCGACGGGGCCGGATCGTCATCGACTTCGCCGACCTGGCCGACCTCGAGCGCATCTATCGGGCCATGACCGACCCGGCGCCGGCAACCGCGTAACGGTCAGACACGTTTTCCTCATGATTATCCCCAGCCTGTGCACGATCGTCCCCAGGTATGGGGATGATTGCCGACAGGCGCCGAGCGAAGGGAGCGTGTTAAAGGAACTCGGATAGCTCGTCGAGGAGCTGGGCCTTGCCCTTGGCTCCCACCAGGCGCTTGACCATCTCGCCGTCTTTGAACAGCAACAGCGTGGGAATGCTCATGACCTGGTAGCGCCGCCCGATATCGGGGTGGTCATCCACATTCAGCTTGGCCACCCGCAGGGTGTCAGCATGCTCGGCGGCGATCTCGTCGAGCACGGGGGCGATCTTCTTGCAAGGCCCGCACCACTCCGCCCAGAAGTCGACCAGCACCGCCTGGGAGGAGGACGCGATCTCTTCGTCGAACGTGGTGTCGGACAGGGTCACGGCAGGCATGGGGAACGTCTCCTTGTGAGGTGGGGGGGTGTTACCACTCGGTGGGGGTCTCGGCGATGTCTGCCGGCGCATCCCCCTGAGCCTCGAGCCAGCGTTCTGCGTCGATGGCGGCCATGCAGCCGGTGCCGGCTGCGGTGATGGCTTGCCGGTAGGTGTGGTCGGCGACGTCGCCGGCGGCGAACACGCCCGCCACATTGGTGGCGGTGCTTCCGTCCAAGGTCAGGAGGTAGCCGCCCTCGTCCATATCGAGCAGGCCCTTGAACAAGTCGGTGTTGGGGCGGTGGCCGATGGCCACGAACATGCCGGTGACCTCGAGCACCGAGGTCTCCCCGGTGTGCACGTCCTTGAGCAACGCTCCCTCCAGGGCGTCGTCCCCAACCAGGTCTTGCACCACCGCGTTCCACCGGAATGCGATCTTCTCGTTTTTAAACGCTCGCTCCTGCATGATCTTAGACGCACGAAGCTCATCCCGGCGGTGGATGACGGTGACCGTGTCGGCGAACTTGGAGAGGAAGAGGGCCTCCTCCATGGCGGAGTCGCCTCCTCCGACTACGGCGATGGCCGAGCCCTGGTGGAAGAAGCCGTCGCAGGTGGCGCAAGTGGACAGGCCCCGGCCGAGAAACCTGGCCTCGGCCTCGAGGCCGAGCATGATCGACTGGGCGCCCGTGCTGATGATGACGGCCTTGGCTCGATGAGTGGGTTCGTCGGTGGTCGGGTCACCCACCCACAGGCCGAAGGGGCGGGACGAGAAGTCCACTCGGCTCACCCTCTCCACCACCAGCTCGGCGCCGAAGCGGGCCGCCTGGGCCCGCATGGCGCCCATGAGGTCGGGGCCCTGGATTCCCTCCACGAAACCGGGGTAGTTCTCCACGTCGGTCGTCAACATGAGCTGACCACCCGGCTGGTCAGTGGTGGACGAGGGCTCCCCTTCGAGGACGAGGGGGGCCAGGTTGGCGCGGGCCGTATAGATGGCGGCGGTGAGCCCGGCCGGGCCGGAGCCGACGATTGCCACATTACGTACTGGTTTCATCGGCTCACACCTTCACAGTCTTGACGGTTCGCTTCCTCCAGAGGAACAACCCGGCCAGAACAAAGATTCCTCCGGTGACGCCATGAGCCGCCCACACGTCGCCGGGCAGGGCCAAGTCCAGGACCCGCACCAGAGCCACCGCGGCCAGCACGGCGGCGGCCAGCCCCACGATGAGGGCCACCAGCCCGTAGACGAGGACCCGGGCCACCTTCTCCAGGGGACCGGACGTCTTGGCCCGGACGGTCCCGACCAGCCGTTCGATCGTGTCGGCCGTCTCGGCCGCCCAGTCTTTGGCCGGCGCCGGAGGCGGGAGTGGAGGGACGGCCACGCCAGGTGGTGGCGGAGGCGGGGACACAGGAGCATGGGGGGGGAGGGGAGGGTCGGCGCGGCTCGTGCCGACCGCAGTCGCTCCCGAGCGCGCCGGGTCGGAACCCGTCGCTGCCATGGCGGCGAGCCTACCCTGGCCCGGTGAAACGAATCTTGCCCATCGTCGCCGGCGCCGCTGTGGCCGCCTTCAGCGCGCTCATCGTGGGCGAGTACGAGTACCAGGGCATCCTGCCCGTGCTGGCCGGGCTGGTACTCGGTCTGTTGGTGTCCGAGGCAGTCGCCCTGGGTGGGCAGTGGCGGGGATGGGTTCCCGCCGGCGTGGCGGCCGGCCTGGCCGCCGTCGGCATCCTGTGGGGCGGCTGGATCGACTCGGGAGAGGGCATCGAGCCCTATCCGCCTCTGGCGTGGCTGGGCGCCGCCGTGGCCGCCGCCGTGGCCCTGGTGCGGGCCCGTCCCCGGCCCGTTACCCGCCGCCCGTCGTCGGGGTGACCGCCACGGGCGGCCACCGGCCAGGTCACGCCCGGGTGGGCTGCTCGGGGTGGGCCTATCGACATTGGCGGGGCGTGGTCTATCCCGACCACCTGCCCCAGCGGCGGTGGTTCGAGCACTACACCACCCTCTTCGACACCGTAGAGCTCAACACCACCTTCTACCGTCTCCCCACACCTGAAGCGGTCGAGCGCTGGGCCGAGCAGGCGCCCCCGGGGTTCACCTACGCCAACAAACTCGGGGCGTTCGGCTCCCACCGCATGAAGCTGCGTGACGCCTCGTCGTGGCTGGGCAACCACATGGACCGGGTCGGGCGCCTCGGGCCGTCGGCCGGTCCGACCCTCGTGCAGCTCCCACCCCGTTGGCGGCGGGATGTCGGGCGGCTCGACGAGTTCCTCTCCGTGGCTCCCCGGTCGGTGCGCTGGGCCGTCGAGTTCCGTGAGCCGTCCTGGCTGCACGACGATGTGTTCGACGTCCTCAGGCGCCACGGGGCGGCGCTGTGCGTCCACGACCTGCTGGCCGATCATCCCTGGGAGCGCACGGCCGGATGGACCTACGTCCGCTTCCACGGCCCGCAGGCGACCGAGCGTGCTTACCAGGGGAGGTACGGCGAGCAGGCCCTGGCGCCGGCGGCGGAGCGCCTCGCCGGCTGGTTGGCCGATGGCAGCGACATCTACGCCTACTTCAACAACGACGACGCCGGCTACGCCGTGCAGGACGCCCGATGGCTCGCTCAGAAGCTCCGCTCCTGAGTCGCCATCGCCACCCGAGGCCGTCGCTCATTCGGCCGAGGCCGTTCCGAGCTCGGTGCAATTGTCCTGGGCGAGGACGAGGAGGCGGATGGTGGACGGCGTCCCGGGTGCGGTGACCTCGAAGGCCAGCACGACCGCCGGGCGGCCGGTGACGCTGCCCTGGGCGGCGAAGGCGAGCGCCTGGAGCGACGGGTCGCGCTGGCGGGCGACCTCCTCGCACACGGGATCGGCAGCCTGCTCGTAGGGGCGAACCGCCTCCGAGCGGGCTGCGGCGGGCGTATCCCTGCTGGGCCGGTCACGGTCGATGGTGGCCGCCAGTTCGTCCAGGTCCGCAAGATCGATCTCGCCCAACTGATTCCCACCCCCGGAGGCCTCCGGCGTTGCTTGTTGGTCGGCGAGGGCGCCTTCCTCGTCCACCGACCCACCAGCCGCGGTGATGTCCCGGTCGCCGGCGGTGGCGGCCTCCCGGCCCTCGTCGTTGCCGCCGAGACCGTCGACCAGGGGCACCGCCAGCGCACCGGCGAGGACCACAGCGGCGGCGGCGGCCCATCCCGGCGACACCCGCCGGCGCCGTCGGAGGTGCAGCGGGGGAGGCGCGGTCACGCCGGCGTCGTGGGCAGCGACGGCGGCGGCGATGGCCGCTCGCCGGCGGTCGGCATCCGAGGGGGAGACCGGGGCACCGAGCGCCGTGGCCACGTGGCCGAGGCGGGCCAGCCGGGCTGCACACTCCGGGCAGCCGGAGGCATCAACCCTGTGGTCGTCGGTCGCCTCGCCGTCGAGGACGGCGTTGAGGGTCTCGTCGTCGAGGTGGTGGTGGGCGGCCGACATTACGGGGTTGGACGTTCAGGAGAGGGCGACAGGTTCCCCAGCAGCTCGGCGAGGCGGGACCGGCCCCGGGAGATGCGGGAGCGGACCGTGCCGATCGGGATGCCGAGCATGACGGCGATGGCGGCGTAGTCGTGACCTCCCACGTCACGCAGCACCACCACCGCCCTCACCTCGGGAGCCAACCGGGCGAGGGCGGCGTCGAGGTCGAGGCGCAGGGCCACCGTCTCGCCCGGCTCGGGATCGCCGACAACGTGCAGGGCTCCGGGACCGGAGTCGAGCCCGGTCTGGTCCGAGGGCCCGGGCCGGCGGCCGCGGCGCCGGAGCTCGTCGAGGCACGCGTTGACCGTCACCCGGTGGGCCCAGGTGGTGAAGGCGGCACGGCCGTCGAAGGATGTGAGGCCCCGGACCACGGCGAGGAGGGCTTCCTGGGTGGCATCGTCGGCGTCGGCGTCGTTCCCGCACATGCGCCGGCACAGCCGGTGGAGGGCGTCGTAGTGGCGCTGGAGCAGGGTGTCGAGCGCGTCGGTGTCCCCGGCCCGGACGGCCGCCACCAACGCTCCGTCCGTGGCGTCAGGGGAGACGGCGATGTCGCCAGAGTAGGTGCGCCGGGCCCTAGGTGACGACCGTGACCGAGCCGAGGGCGGTGGAGAAGCGAGAGCCGCGGCCTTCGCCCAGGTGGGTGATCCAGACCAGCACGGCCTCACCCGACGCCCCGCCCAGGTCGAACGAGACGTCGCCGCCGATGTCGTCTTCGGTGGCCACCGCCTCGCCCCATCCCGCGAGGGTCGTGGCAGGCCGGTCGGCGACGTAGACCGAGGCGGCCCAGCCCTCGGTGGGCGAGCTGATCTCCAGGCGGTCCAGGGCGGTCGCCTGGGCGAGGGTGAGCACCACACCGACACCCTGCTTGAGGCCACCGAGGTCGGGGCTGTTGTACTCCTCGGTGGTCCAGGCCGTGTCCGGGTTGTTGTCGAGCAGCCGGGACAACTCCTCATCGTGCTCGCCTCCCGACCCGAAGGGGTCGAACGAGGCGGTCCCGGTGATGGCCACCGGGCCCTCGGGGCCGGCCGAACGCGGGCCGTTGCCCACGGAGTCGAAGAGATCCCCGCCGAGCTGGGTGCGGCCGAACAGGACACCCACCACGCCGAGGGTGACCGCCACCACCACGATGAGGGCGGCGGGCACCAGCCAGGCCCGCTCGGTCCGGGGGAAGCCGGGCGACGGGGCCGACGGGGAGTTGGGGCGCCTCCCGGGACCGGCCGCTCGCGGTGTGGTCGCCCGTCCCGGTCGGGAGGCAGCGGCGGCCGGTGAGAAGGCGGTGGCGTCGCGAACGACGGTGGCGTCATTGGTGTCCGCCCGGCCCAGGTCGACGTGTTCGAGGGCCGACCGCAGCTCCGCGGCCGAGGCGTGGCGATCACCGGGACGGCGGGCCATCGCCCGCAGCACCACCTGTTCGAGGCCCCGGGGGATGCCCGCCCGTACCTGGCGAGGTCGCAACGGCTCCGAGGTCAGGCGGGCCACGGCGGTGGTGGTGGCGTTGTCGCCCGAGAACGGCGGCCGCCCACAGACCATCTCGTAGAGCACCACGCCGAGGGCGTAGACGTCGGAGCGGGCGTCGAGGGGGCCACCCTCGACCTGCTCGGGGGACAGGTACTTGGCTGTTCCCACCACCTGGCCGACCTCAGTCAGGTCGGCGCCCCCCTCGGCCGCCTTGGCGATCCCGAAGTCGGCCACCATCACCCGGCCGTCGTCGGAGAGCAGGATGTTGCCGGGCTTGACGTCTCGGTGGATCAGCCCGTTGAGGTGGGCGTGCTCGAGGGCGGACGCCACCTGCACGGCGATGTCGGCGGCCCGGCGGGGAGGCAGGGAGCCCTGCTCGTCGAGGAGGCGGCGAAGCGTCGTGCCTCGGACCAGCTCCATGACGATGGCCTCGACGTCGCCGTCGCTGCAGGTGTCGTAGATCGAGACGATGTGGGGGTCGGACAGGCGGGCGGCAGAGACTGCCTCATGGCGGAATCGGGTGACGAAGGCGGTATCGGCGGCCAGGTGGGGCAGCAGGATCTTGACCGCCACCGGGCGGGTGAGGACCTCGTCCATCGCCTCCCAGAC
>DASZDM010000151.1:0-16251 GCA_035942015.1 Acidimicrobiales bacterium
GGTGCTCTCGCACTGCGTCCACGATGACCCGGCTCTTTGATCGGCCCGAACGCACCACCTCCTCCTCGATGGCCCGACGCAGCGCCACCGGGCAGTGGAAGGTGAGGCGCTGGTGCGTCTCCTCCCATGTGGCCGCTGGCGGCGTTGACTCGCGTTTGCCCCTCCTCGTCGCCATCCAGGAGCCTCCCGTTCTCACACGCGTCCACCGGATACGGTAAACCTCCCTACTCCTCGACCGCTCAGCTAACGGCCTGGACCACCCCAGCAGTTCCGCCACGAGCCCGAAGCGTGTGCAGGTACTCGTCCACGTGCAGGACTTGGCCCCCGCTTTCATGGGTCGTCTCCTGTTCCAGTTGTCGCGTCCGCGTCAAACCGGCCGCCACAGCCTCCACAGAGGATGGCGGCCTGAGCCAGTACCGTCCGCGACGCCCGCAGGCGCCGCCCGCACGGGCACTGGCAGGCGACGAGGGCCGATCCTCCCGAGCGCCCGTGCCGGTTGCCTCCGCTCGCCGCCACAGCTGCAGCGCCGCCTCGATGGCGGCCAGCTCGCCGGCGAAGCGCTCCGGGGTCCCGGAAGCCAGCGTGGTCTGCGCCCAGCCCAGCGTCGGGTGCTGGACAGCCACCAGGCCGAGCTCGCCGGCGATGGCGGCGTAGCGACGGTTGTGGTAGCGACCACCCCGGCTGGTGTCGGTCACCCCCCGCGCATGGGCCACGCCGTGTGCAGCTTCGTGGAGCAGGGTTCCCAAGGCCTCCACGGCGCCGAGGCGTAGGCCTTCGCCGGCGTCCAGGACCTCGGCCGTCTCGCTGCCGGCCACCTCCCATCGGCTGGCGGCGTAGTGCCCCAGCTTGACCGCCCGCCCGGTCGTACCCGACGCCAGCACGATCACCGCGGGGGGCACGTCGGAATGCGCCCGGGCGATGCCAGCCCACGCCTGCTCCAAGGCCACCACGAGCGACGACGCGCCCACCGGTCCCGATGGGCCAGTGGGCCGCTCCGTCGTCTCTGTGTGCCACATGGAGCCCCTCCGGGGCCCTACTGCGCGGTCAGGCGGGTGTGCATGTCCTGGGGGGTGAAGCTCAGGCGGGCCAACTGGCGAGCGGGCACGGGGGCGAGGGCCCGCCGGACCGCCAAGCCATCCTCGCCTATCCAACGGGCCACCCCGAAGTGCACCAGGCGGTTGAGGGTGCGGGCCATGATTGAGTTCCGCCCGGTCCCCGCTCCCAACCCGAGGCTCCGGGACAGGTCGACGACGTTGACGGGCACGGGGTGCTCGGCGGTCCGGCCGGCCACCACCGCGTTGAGCCGGCGGTAGACCCATGTCCCCGAGGGGCCAAGGACTGCGAGCCACACGTACTCGATGTAGGCGGAGTTGGGACCAAATCCGTGGGCCTCGACCACCGGATCGATGATCGGCGTAACCCGCAGCACGGCGGGGAGTTCGTGGGGGGCCTGGGCGGACTGCTGCATGGATACTCCTCAGGTCGGGAGCCGGCGGGTACACGGTACACCGTGCACCCTCCACGTTCAACCCCCTGGCGCCTGAGGCAAGATCTCTTCCGTGGACGCTGACGACTTGGCCCCGGTGGTGCCTCTCCGCTCCGATGAGGACGAGCTCGTCGTGTTGGAGACGGCTGTCCTCGACCATCTCGACGAGGAGGACGACACGCAACCCGGCGACCAGCCGCTCGACGAGAATGTGGCGTGGCTCGCCCGTCACCCGGCCTCTTCGAAACGCCGCCGCCGTCCCCGCACCTGACCCTGCACGGGCCTGTCGAAATGACGGGCCCACGACGAGGAGGGTTGGTGACCGGTGCGGCCCCAGAGGACCCCCATCTGGCAGGCTGCGGCCCGTGGCCAACACCGCGTTCCTCCGGTACACGGTCGAGCCGTGGGTACGGCAGCGACTCGCCGAGACCTACGGCCAGTCATTCGCTCCCAGAGTGCTTCGTCTGAATCCCGGTGGCACCCACGAGTTCGACGCCGTCTCTGCAGACGAGAGTGTCGTGGCCGGCATCAAGTCGAACAGCGGCCTCACCAGCGGCGGAAACCATCCGACGGGCAAGGTGGCAACCTGCCTCAACGAGGTCTACTACCTGACTCAGGTCAGCGCGCCGACGCGGCTGCTGGTGCTTACCAACCCCCAGTTTCACGCCATCTTCACCAGGGTCACCACCGGGGCGATCGCCGACGGCGTGGAGGTGGTGTTGGTTCCACTGCCAGCGGAGATGCAGCAGGAGGTCGACCGAGTGACGAAGCGAGCTAGCCGGGAGATGGGGCCGGACGCGACCCTCGGCGCGGCGGCCGTGGTGGTCGAAGAGGCCGGCGAGCAAGGTAAGCAGCCTTGACCGGTCGGTCCAACGGTCCCCCCTCCGGTCTCGCTCGACTCGCGAGGGCGCGACCCGTGGCCCGAGCGGGACCTGGCCCTCGTGGCCACGTTCTGCGTGACCGGGATCCGAGAGGGTGAAGCGGTGGCCTTGAGCATGGGCTCGCTCGAGGGCACCCCCGGAGCTCGTCGACTGCAGGTCGTCGGCAAGGGAAGCAAGACGCGCCATCCCCATCGAGGGTGGCCTGGAGGAGGTGCTCGAGGCCTACCTGGCCACCCGGCGAACCCGCTTCGAGCGCCACGACCTCGACCACCCCTCCACTCCCCTGTTGGTCGACATCAGGGGCCGACGGCTGTCGGTGGACCAGGTCAAGTACCTGGTCGAGCGGCTTTACGTCCGGGCTGGGCTGAGGGCTCGGGTGCCGAGCGGGGCGTTGGTGCATGCCCTGCGCCATACCTTCGCGACGTCCGCCCTCGAGGCCGGTGCTGACGTGGTGGAGCTGCAGACGCTGTTGGGCCATGCTTCGCTGGACACCACCCGGCGCTACCTCGATGCCACGGCAGAGGGACTGCGTGAGGTGGTGCGCGGTCATCCGGGGCAGGTGGCGCTTCGCGAGCACCTCCGCGGATCGAGGTGCCTGGAGGAGGACGAGCCGCAGTGACCGACCGCCTGCTGATCGATCATGGTCTCGATGGCCGAGTGTCGGTGAGTGCCTGGCTCGATGGTGAGCTCGCCCCTGGGCCTGCCTCCCAGCGCTTCCAGCTGTCCTGGCCCCTCGGCGACGAGGAACTCGAAGACCTGCGCTGGTACCTCGAGGACTACCTACGGGTCCCCTTCGGCGTCTACAGCGACCGCGGCGCCCGCGTGGGCGACCGGCTCAGAACCTGGGGCGAGTCGATCTTCAGCGCGTTGTTCCCCTCCGGGCCGGCCCGGGAGGCATACGTGCGTGTCCGGGAGCGGAACCCGGGCGCCGAAGTTGTGTTGCGGTCGTCCTCGCCGGCGGTGCTTGGCCTTCCGTGGGAACTGATGACCGACCCCGGGCGACCCACGCCGGTGACCCTCGACGGGCTGACAGTCACCAGGAGCCTGCCGACGGAGGGGCTGAAGGCCGCCTTTGCGGCCGCCGGCGAACGGCTGCGGGTTCTCATGGTCATCGCACGGCCCCGGGGCGCCGGCGACGTTGGCTACCGAATGATCGCTCGGCCGCTACTCGAGCGCCTCGATGCGGTGCGCGGCCGGGTCGAGCTAACGGTACTGCGGCCCCCCACGCTCGAGGCATTGGAGCGGACGCTGGCCGATGCCAAGGTTGCGGGCCAGCCCTTTCAGCTCGTGCACTTCGACGGCCACGGCGTGCTGGCGGGGGGCAGCAGGCTCGCCGGGGCGGCCGCGCCCCTCGCCTACCACCAGCCGGGCTCCGAGGGTGTGCTCTTCTTCGAGAAACCCGGTGGAGGAAGCGACCAGGTCCCCGCTGCCGTCTTCGCCCAGTTGGTGAGTGACGCGGAGGTGCCGTTGGTGGTGCTCAACGCCTGCCAGTCGGGGGCGGTGGGAACCGAGATCGAAGCGGCGGTGGCCACTCGCCTACTGCAGGAGGGGGCAGCGTCGGTGGTGGCCATGGGCTACAGCGTCTATGCGCTCGCTGCCGCCGATTTCATGGCCGCCTTCTACGAGCGCCTTTTCGCCGGCGACACTGTCAGCCAGGCCGTCGGAGCCGGCCGTCGCCGTCTCTACCATCGCCCCGAGCGACCAAGCTCAAAAGGGATGCTGCCCCTCGCCGACTGGATCGTCCCGGTGCACTACCTGCGTCGGGACGTGTCCTTTCCCGAGCTGCGAGCCGGTGGTCCCCTAGAGGTGTCCCTCGACGACGCCCTCCACCGCCTCCGCGAAGGTTCCGTGAAGCGACCGGGCTTGGGACTCGAGTCGGTGGGCACCTTCGTGGGCCGGGACGGGCTGTTCTACGAGCTTGAGGTGGCTGCCCGACTCAACCGCGTGGTTGTGCTCCACGGCTCCGGAGGCACAGGCAAGACCGAGCTGGCCAAGGCCTTCGGCCGCTGGTGGCGCGACACCGGGGGGGTGGAGCGCCCTGAGTGGGTGATCTTGCACTCCTTTGAGCCGGGCGTGGCTTCCTTCGGCCTTGACGGGGTGCTCGCCGACGTCGGCCTGCAGGTCTACGGAGCGGACTTCGCTCGCCTCGAGGCTGACGAGCGTCGTGCGGTCATCGAGGGGTTGCTCGTCGATCACCGCCTGCTGCTCATCTGGGACAACTTTGAGAGCGTGTACTCCATGCCAGACGCCACCGGTGCGACGCCACCCCTCGATGAGAGCGGGCGCCGCAAGTTGCGGGCGTTCCTCGGGCGCATCGCCGACGGCTCGTCCAGCTCGCTCATCTTGACCAGTCGGTCAGAGGAGAATTGGCTGGGCGGGATTCACCGCATCAGGGTGGGCGGCCTCGCCCCCCATGAGGCGATCGAATACGCCGAGCAGCTGCTGGCTCCGTACTCGGCAGCCACGCCGCGGCGGGCCAAGCAGGCCTTCGGAGAGCTGTTGCAGTGGCTCGACGGTCACCCCCTCAGCATGCGCTTGGTGCTGCCCCACCTTCAGGAACGGGAGCCTGAGGTGCTATTGGCGGCGCTGACGGGCATCGGCGAGTTCCCCGGAGGAGCGCAGGGTCAGCAGGGTCGCACCACATCGCTGCCGGCCTCCGTTGCCTATTCCTTCGCCCATCTCGGTCCCAGCAGCCGGCGCTTGCTCGTCGCCCTCTGTCTCATCCACGGCGTGGCCGACGTCAACGTACTCAGCACTTTCTCCCAGCTCGAGGGTGTGCCAGAGTCCTTCGCCGGCGCCAGTCGCCAGGAGTGGGCCGATGCCCTCGATGAGGCCGCCCAAGTTGGCCTGCTCACACCGATCGACGCCAACATGTACCGCATCCACCCGGCACTGCCGGCCTACCTGGCGGCGCTGTGGCGAAGTGAGGACCCCGAACACCACGACGCCCGACGAGACGCTGCCGCCCGGGTCCTCCTCGTGGCCTACGCCCAGTTCAGCAGATGGCTCAGCCAGCAGTTTGCCGGGGGTGACGCGCCCCTGGCCCTCACCCTCATCGAGCAGCAGCACCGCATGCTTGGTCACCTTCTCCGCTACGCCCTTGAATTTCGGATGTGGCCCGAAGCCGAGATGATCGCTCGGGCTCTTGACCCCTACTGGCATACTCGCGGGCTGTCGGAGGAGGCCCGCGGTTGGGTCGATCGGGTGCGCGTGGCCACGGAGTACAACGATGGTTCACCGCCCGGGCTGGACACGTCCGCTGGCAGCTTGTGGCTCTACTCCGTTGGCATACAGGCCGGGCACCAAATCCTCAGTGGTCAGCTCGACGCCGCCGAGTCCACCTACCGACAGCTCTTGGCCATGCTGGAGCACCAACCGGCGTCCCTCCTCCGCGAGCAACGCCTCGCCGTCACCTACGGCCAGCTCGGGCTCGTGGCTCAGGACCGAGGGCGCCTCGACGAGGCTGAGCAGTGGTACCGGCGCTGTCTCGAAATCGAAGAGGAGCTACGCGACCGGCCAGGGACGGCCAAGACCTACCACCACCTCGGGATGGTGGCCCATCACCGGGGGCGCCTCGACGAGGCCGAGCAGTGGTATCGGCGCGGCCTGGGCATCTTGGAGGGCCTTGGCGACCGGCCGGGGACGGCCGTCACCTACCACCAGCTCGGACTCGTGGCTCAGGACCGGGGGCACCTTGACGAGGCCGAGCAGTGGTACGGGCGCTGCCTCGGGATCGCGGACGACTTGGGTGACCGTCCGGGGATGGCCAAGGCCTACCACCAACTCGGCGACGTGGCCCATCACCGGGGGCGCCTCGACGAGGCCGAGCAGTGGTACCGGCGCTGCCTCGAAATCGAAGCGGAGCTACGCGACCGGCCAGGGCTGGCCAAGACCTACCACCACCTCGGGAGGGTGGCCGAATCTCGGGGGCGCCTCGACGAGGCCGAGCAGTGGTACCGGCGTTCCCTTGAGATCAAAGAGGAGCTGGACAACCGGCCGGGGATGGCCGTCACCTACGGGCAGTTCGCTCTCGTAGCCGAGGCGCGGCAACGGCCCGAGGAGGCCCTGGAGGCAGTGGTCCGCTGCGTCGCTCTCTTCGATGAGTTCCCTCACCCTGCCACCGGTGCCGGCCCGACGCATCTCGCTAGGCTCACGGCCGTTCTGGGCATGGACCAATTGGCTGCCACATGGGCCAGGCTTACCGGTCGGCAGCTGCCGCATGCGATCGTCGAGTTCGTCACCAGCCAGCACGAAGGGCAGGGTTTGGATGGATGACGCTGTTCAGGAGATCGCCCGTGCCGCGGCGGAGCGACTGCAGCCACGGCTCGGGGCTGAGGTGCTGGTCGGCACCGAGGAGGCACTGAGGTCGGGAGGAGAAGACACGACACCGAGGCGCTTCCTCGATCCCCTCTCGGTCGGGAGCTTCATTGTGAGCGTCGCCAGCTTGGCGTGGGCCATCTATAGCGACACCCGCACGGAGCGCGCAAAGCCCTCCAGCGACGTCGTTGCTCGACGGGTCCGCCTGCAACTCGGGGCTTCGACGCTCGACGCGACGGCGCGCGACCTGATCGTCGACGTTGTGGTCGAGGAGACCGTGGCTACGGCGCGCGTGCGCCAACCGGAGGGATGACCCTGTTCTGCGGAACCGTCGTCGATGCGCCCACTCGTCGATGCGCAGTCGAGGCAGGTGGCTGCTGTGTGAGGTAGGCCGCTGGTTCGATGCGTTCCACCGCCACCACGCCGTGGTGGAGCTCGCCATCCGCGACCTGAAGGACGGCGCCGGGATGGAGCACGTGCCGTCGGGGAACTTCTGTGCCAACAGCGCCTGGCTGCAGTGCGCGGTGGTGGCCCACAACCTCCTCCGCTGGACAGCCACCCTCGGCCAGCCCGGGCCGGTCGAGCACCTCAGCGTCGCCCGAACGGTTCGCACCCGACTCATCGCCGTTCCCGCTCGCCTGGTCAACCGCGCCGGGACCTTGGTCCTGCGAGGACCCCTCGACTGGCCATAGGGGCGATGGTTCGAGCGTCGCCTGGCCGTGCTGCGCACCGTGCAACCCTGCCCCGGCTGAGGGCTGCCTGCGGCCGGGCGCACCGCCGACGAGACCAGCGCCGACAACCGATCGCCACGAACGCTCCTGGTGAGACGCGCCGCCCGGCGGGCCGCAGCGCGCACTCCTCCGACCGGTCAACCCCTGAAGCGCCGGCAGACTTTATGACGCCGTCGTCGGATGTGAATCGGTGGATCGAGGCTGAGACGTCCCGGTTACTCCTCGCCGATACCCGGTCCTGCGGCCACGATGGTCTCGCTGACCACGACGTCGATGATGTGGTTCCGCGCTGCCGGCGTGACGCTGTCGTCGGTCTCCAGGCGGACGCGCACTCGCCGGGCGACAACGTCGGCCGACGGCTTGGCCGCCTTGGTCCTCAAGTCGTTGAACACCGTCCAGGCCAGGGTGGCCACGCTAACGATCAACCCGCCGAGCGAGACGGGATCGAGGTACCGCTCGGGGGAACGCGATTCACCTCGCAGGTACAGCGCCTCTTCGACGTCGCCGGCCAGGCTTGGACCGTACTCCTCAGCCAGGCGCTGGGCTGCTGCCCTTGATGCGTCGGCGACCGGGTCAGTCATGAGGGGTCCGCCCCTCCGGCTTGTCGATCGCTGCACCCGATGAAATCACGCACGACCTGTGGCACATCTCTCCCGGTGACCGTCCGCCAGCACCGGGCGAGCGCGTCGGCGCCCAGCGCAGCGGTGAGCCGGTCCAGTTGGGCGCGCCCGGGAGCGGTGGTCGGGTGGGGGAACTCATCGAAGCTGGCCACGCAGCGGACCGCCCACTTGAGGGCCTCGTCGAGGTCGCCACGCTCTACGGCCACCCTGCCCAACTGGTGGTAGGTGGTGGCCATTCCCGCCTGGTCCCCGAGCCGCTCCGTGATCCCAAGTGAGCGCCGGTACCACTCCTCGGCCTCGTCGAGGCGCCCCCGCTCCTCGGCCACCCTGCCGAGCTGGTGGTAGGACCTGGCCATTCCACACTTCTCCCCCAGCTGCTCTGTGATCCCAAGTGAGCGCCGGTACCACTCCTCGGCCTCGTCCAGGCGCCCCCGCTCCTCGGCCACGATGCCGAGCTGGTGGTAGGAGCTGGCCATTCCCGGCTGGTCCCCGAGCCGCTCTGTGATCCCAAGTGAGCGCCGGTACCACTCCTCGGCCTCGTCGAGGCGCCCCCGCTCCTCGGCCACGATGCCGAGCTGGTGGTGGGTGGTGGCCAGCCGCTGCGCGCAGGCGTCCGAAGGGGCCTGATTGTCGAGCGTGGCAAGGATCTCGCTATAGGTCTCCTCGGCCGCGTCGAGCTGGCCACTGCGCACTTGGCGGCCGGCCTGGGATCCCACGAAGAACAACCACAGAGCCCCCGCCGGGCTGTCCAGTTCGGGCACCACACCGTCGGGGGCCTCGGCGGCGACGCGGACCCGGTCGACCCAGCCCCCGGCCTCCTCGGACAGCCCCCGGGCGTTCCAATAGTCGCTGAGCGGCTGGCCGATCGCCTGGGCCTCCGCCCACAACGCGTTCTCCAAGGCGTAGCCGAGTAGGTGGCCCAGGGTGTGGTACTGGTGGCCGATAAGGGTGAGGGCAAACGCGGCGTCGCCGCCCGTGATCTGCTTTCTCAGCCACATGCCCAATACGGCATAGGCGGTGAGCAGGGCCCGGGTAGCGGCGTCTCGCCGGGCGCCATATCCGCCGGGGTCCTGTTTGCGCCACAAGGCCGCCACGTAGGCCGGCACCGCCGGGTGGTTGCGGTACATGCCGGCGCCCATCGGCGTGAGCAGGCCGACCCGGGCGGCGTCGTCGAGGGCGCCGGCCCACTCCTGTTGGCTGAACCCTGCAAACGCCTGAGGGGTGCCTTCGACCTGGGAGAACATGGCCAGGACGCCAAGGTCGGCCACGCCGCTGAAGAGGCACAGGGCGAGCAGAAGCCGTCGGGTAGGGGGGTCGAGGTGGTCGAACGAGTAAGTGATGCTGGCGCCTAACGACGAAGTCGTGCGTCCCGCCTCGTCTTCCACAACTCTCGGCAACTCCTCGGTGCCTGCCAGTGCAGCCAGCAGTTGCTCGGGCTCGGTAGTCTCCAGGTGCGGCAGTACCAGTCGCATGCTGAGGGGGTGGCCGTCGAGCCACCGCAGCAGCTCGCCGAAGGCCGGCGTGGCCCGCTGGGGGCCAGCGTCGGGAAACGGTGCCAGCAAGTTGTTGGCGTATTCGATGGCCTCGTCGTCATCGAGGCCTCCCACGGGGATGCGCCGGACTTCGCCGAGCCACGCCTCCTTGGTGCGGGTCGTGATGATCACCGAGCTTTCCCCGCCGCCGGCGAGGCGCCCGAGGAACTCCCGCAGCTCCTGACGCCCGGCCTCGTCGAGGGCGGGCGTGGCGCCCTCGGGGTCAGGCATGGTGAAGACACTCTCGAAGTTGTCCCAGACCAACAGCAACCGACGTTCAGCCAGGAGCCGCTCCACTACGCCCCGGCGCTGACCCGCCTCAAGGCGGGCGAAGTCCGCCCCGAACACCCGCAGGCCGATGTTGGCCACCACGCCATCGAGGCCGAAGGAGGCCACGCCCGGCTCGAAGGAGTGGAAGATCACCCAATCCGGATCTTCGACACCGCCGGTGTCCCGCCACCAGCGTCCGAAGGCCTTGGCCAGCTCGGTCTTGCCGGTCCCCGCCGGCCCGTGCAGGACTATCACCCGTTGCAGGCGGGCGGCCACCTCGAGCTCGTAGAAGAGGCCGTCTCGGCCCACGAAAGCCTCGACCGGCTGCAGCCCGTCACCCGGCTGGTCGGCGGGGGCTTCCCGCAGGTGGTCGAGGGCATTCTCCAGGGACACCTTCCGGGGGCGCTCGGCCTGCAGATTGGGAAACTGCACGTCCCGACGCAGGTAGTGGACCGGGACCATCCAGTCGGCCAGGGGCAACAGCCCCTTGGGGCTATGGCGCTCGGGGCGCTGGTGGAGCCGGCGGCGGCCAGCGGCCACGGCCTGGGTGATCCCCTCGCCGGCGAAGAGACGCTCGTAAAAGGCGGCCATGAACTCGGCTGCCGCCACCGCGTAGACGGTGTAGCCCATGGCCACCACCGATGCCGCCCCCTCCTGCAGCAGCCGCGTGGCTACGGCCGCCTCGAGTTCGGTACCCACAGCCCCTGACTGGCAGGCGTTGAGTACCACCACGGGCACCTCGGCGGCGCTTAGGACTTGGGCGAAGATGCCGGCCGGGACGTCGTCGCCGCCTCCGCCCGGCTTCTCGAAAGCCAGCACGCCCTCCACCTCAGTCCCGAGGTAGGCGACAGGGGCGGCCGCACCTAGGGCCTGTCGTCCCCGCCCCGCCAGCACACCGTGGCCGTCGAAGTGGACGATCTGGAAGGGCTGGCCCTCTGCCTTGGCCTCAGCCAGCCTGCGCTCCAGGGTTTCAAGCGTGGGGGGTCGCAGCACCGCCAGATCGACCTGGCCCCGCACCGCGTCCAGCCGTTCGAGCAGCGGCCGGGCGATCATCCGGTAGCCGACGTCGGCGCCGGCGCGGGGCCGGCAGATGACCATCAGCACCCGTAGCCGCTCCCCCGTGGCGCTGAAGGCCGCCGGAAGGCGCTCGGCGGGCAGGCTGCGGGTCACGCCCATGAGGTCGAGCGCCAGAGGCGTGGGCCGGGCGGGGTCGGCTAGCAGTTCCCACGGAAGCCCCAGGAAGGCCGGCGCCGACGACCGCAGCACCACCTCCGCGCCGGCGTTGCGCTCCCTCACCCGCACGTAGGCGTCCCGGGCGGGTCCCGAGCCGAACAGCGTCCCGAAGATCGCCTCGCCCCAGGGCCGAAGCTGGGCGGCCACTTTGGGGCCCCGATCGCCGTACACGCCGAAGGGGGCGCGCAGGTAATCCTCCAAGTACCAGCGCAGGTCGTCAAGAGCTTCGGCGTCGAGGGGCCAACACAGCTCGAAGGGTTGAGAGGCGGGGGTGGGGGCGAGCTCACCGTCGAACCACGCGCTCACCGACACCCGCCCGTCGTCGCCGTGGTCGACCAACAGCCGGTCGCTCACGGCCGACGCGTCTCCGCCGTCGAGGTGAACATCCCCACAATCGTTGCAGAACAGTGGGCGACGAGGACTGGTACCGGAATGAAGGCGCCGAGCTCTATGGCGGGAGGGCGTCGTCTCAGGGATGCAGAAGGACGGCAGCGTGCTTTCCACGACAAGGACGGCCGGGCCCGGACCGTTTGTCCCGAGCGCCCTAGAGCTGGGAACCACCGGGCCCAGAGGAGCGACAACCTGGGAGCCGTCGCCGGAACACGCGGCGTGGCCAGCGCAGGCTGCCCTTGCTGTAGCCTGCTGGTGGAGTCGCATATTCCTGTGGCGCATGTTCTCCCCGTCGAGGCGGACGGGTTACGGCTGCGTTCGCCGTCCGCCACCGGCCGTGACCCGCTCCAGGCATCGGGCCAGCACGGCCTGGCGGGTCGCAGCGGTATCCGGCATGGCCAACAGGGCATCCACCAGCGCTGCGGCCAGCTCATCCTGGTGGTCACTCGGTCGCGCAACCGCAAGCTCAAGGTTCTCCATCACCCAAGGAACCAAGGCCGCGGGCGCAGCGCTGAGAACCGAGGGATCGTCCGCATCTAGGACCCCACCCCCGTCGAGATAGCCACGAAGAAAGGCCACGACACGATCGTCGTCGTAGGCGCCATCCACACGGCTGCCCCACAAGACGGCGAAGGAAGCCCGTTCCCAGCGGGGCCAGGCCGGACCAGCCGCCTCCCAGTCGATCAAGCGGAGGCCGGTAGCCGAAAACATGACGTTGTGGGCATTGAGATCCCGATGGCTTCCCACCAGCTCGTCCCGGCCCCGCTCGATCGGCTGCGGTTGGGTGGCCATGGTGACCACCGAACCGAGCGTCTCAGCGAGCCGACACGCCCAAGGGGCGCCGCCACCCATCCCAGCAAGTTCCGCCCACCGCTCGGGATCGACAGGCGGAGAAGGAGCCGGTTGCGGTGCGGGGATCCGCAGGCGATGGAGCCGGGCGACGATGCGCCCCATCGCTTCGGCCTCTGCGCCCGACGTGTCCTCGTTCTGCTTGGCGGCGCCGTCGATCCAGCCGTGGCAACGGAAGGTGACCCCGCCGATCTCGGTCCAGCCGTGGCCGGCCGCCGTCACAACGGGCGGAGCCATCGGCACACCTGCGGTGTGGGCCGTCGCCTCGATGGCGAAGGCAGTGGCGCGATCGGCGTACGGCCGGCGGCCGTGTCGTTTCACGGCCCACACGCCAGCGGTGGTGGCTAGGCGGAATACCTGGTTGTGACCGCCCCAGCCCTCCGCCGCCCGCTCCAGGGGCCCGTGTGGCTTTCCCAGTTGGAAGTCCTCGGCGATCTGAGTCTCGAGTTCCAGCTCGCCACCGGACACCCTTGTTCTCTAGCAGACGGGGGCGAAGCACTGGCTATCTCTCAGCCCGCTCGGCGATGGCAAGTTCGACCGACTGATGGCACCGGGCAGCCGGTTGCAGGCCGCCGCCCACTTCGTTCTCCAGGAGTAGGCGGCACGGCGCTGGATGAACGGACGGGCCCCGGGCGGCGCGGTGGCAGCGCGAGTCCCAGGTGATGACCGGTCGGCCGGTCCCGAGACACGCTCGTGCGGCCCCCGGAGGTGCCCAACCGGGTCCTCGTCCTTCGCCGCCGAGACCCTTGCCGAGGGTGGTCCCCGCCGGTGAGGTAAACTCGAGCCCGATCGACTGCGCCCACCATCCGTCGCCGCAGGGAGCGAGGGACTGGGAGCGCTCGAGGCTGCGCTGGACCTGGGCTGCGCGTCAGGACGCACGCCGTTCCCTCTCCACCGGCTCGCTTGCCGAGACCTCAGTCTCGGCTTCGGCTTCGGCGAGCACCCCTGTGCGTTCCACGCCGCGATGGCCGCAGATGCAGTGGTAGTGGACGAGGATCCCGCCTGCGGTGTTCTCGAGGCGGATCCGGCGGTGGGAGAGAAGGACCAGGCGACCATGGCTGGCGCACTGCACGGGGAGCATGTCTCCATCGTCCGCCCACGACGGCCGATTGACGACTGGCAGGAATGCCAATACCCGCTAGAATGCTGCCATGGCTGATCGGCATCGGGTGGTGGCGCTGGTATGCGACCGCGTCGCTCCCTTCGAGCTCGGCGTGGCGGCCGAGGTCTTCGGCCTCGACCGCTCGTACTTGCACGATCCCTGGTACGACTTCACGGTCGCGTCCATCGACCCGGGGACGCTCGGGACCAAGGCCGGCTTTCGGGTCCTCCCTGACCGGGGCGTGGACGCCCTCGACGAGGCCGACACGATTGTCGTGCCCGGCTGGCAGATGGATCGGGTGCCGCCCATGGAGGTGCTCGAGTCCCTGCAGCGGGCCGAGGAGCGTGGTGCACGCCTGCTGTCGGTCTGCTCCGGTGCGTTCGTCCTCGGCTGGGCGGGAGTGCTCGACGGGCGGCGCTGCACCACGCATTGGATGTATGCCGACGACCTGGCCGCCCGCTTCCCGGCCTGTGAAGTCGACCCCGACGTGCTGTACGTCGTCGACGGCAACATCATGACCTCGGCGGGCACGGCGGCTGGAATCGACCTGTGCCTGCACGTCGTCCGCCAGGACCACGGCGCCCAGGTGGCGAACGCGCTTGCCCGGCGGATGGTCGTGCCGCCGCACCGCGACGGCGGACAGGCCCAGTACGTGGAGATGCCGGTGCCGGAGGGCGAAGACTGCGAGCCGCTCGGCGATGTCCTCACCTGGACGGTGACGCATCTTGACCAGCCGCATTCGGTCAAGTCGCTGGCACGGCGGGCGAGACTGTCGCCGCGTACCTTCGCCCGGCGGTTCCGTCAGGTGACCGGCACGACACCGCACCAGTGGCTGCTCCGCCAACGGGTGCTGCACGCCCAGCATCTGCTGGAAACGACGACCGAGCCCGTGGAACGGGTGGCCCAGCTGGTCGGCTTCGGCTCCGCCGCCGTCCTCCGGCAGCACTTCAGCCGTGTGGTCGGCACGTCGCCACTCGCCTACCGACGCACATTCCAGCCCGTCTGACGCGGCGTCGGCGCGTACCCGAGACCGCCAAGCGCGGACTCGGTCGCTGTGGGGAAGCCACTACGACACGGCCGAGCATCGGCGTGACCGTCACCCCGCGGGAGGATCCTGATCCTGGCCCTCGGCGATGTCACCCGGCGTGGTGTCGGTCACCTCCTCCGGCGGGAGGTCGGCGGGAGCCTCGACGTCGCCGTAGTCCCTCCGTCTCCGTGAAGTGGCGTCCTGGGCGTGATGCACAACCCCCACTACCACGAGATGTAACCCGCGGCGGCCCGCATAGCGGGGCCTCGGCGTATGCTCCGGGTGATGCGTAGGAGCCACCGCCGACCTCCGAAGTGGGTGGATGGGCGGAGCCGCTGCGCGTTCTGCGGGAAGCGGAAAGACGAAGTCGACAAGTTGGTTGCCGGGCCCGGCGTCTGCATCTGCGACGAGTGCGTCGCGCTCTGCGTCGCCATCATCGAGAAGGACCGCGCCCCGAGTCGCTAGCCCAAGATCCGCCCTCACGTGGAGCGCCCGGGGGCGCGGTGGACCCGTCGTGCGCCAGAGGACTCGATCTGTGCGTCGGCCAGTGGCTGTCTGCGTGGCCGTGGTCGCGCCACCCGTAGCGGGTGTCTGCGTGCGCGGCTACAGCCGCTCCTCATCGAGCGCGGCGAGCCAGTCGGCCCAGAACTCCCTCCAGTGCGCGACGTGATCGGCTGAGGGGAGCTTCGTGTGCGAAATCGTGACGGTGGCACGTCCGTTTCCCTTCGGTGCGACGGCGATCTCAGCCACGCCCTCATCGAGCCCGAGCCTGACGTTCTTCGAAGTCGGGCGGGATCGGAGCTCGGTCGTCATCTGCGGGAACAGCGCGTCCCGGCCCGTATCCGAAATGAGCATCTCACGAAGCCCCTCGTGGTCGGTCGTCACCGTCGCCGACTTGTTCGCCGTGAAGGTGCCGTCGGCCATCTGACCCGGCTGGCGTCGTCCGGTGATGCGCTCCCACCCGACGGTGATCGACTGCGCCCACCACCCGTCGACTTGGTGCTGCTGCTGCAGCCAGGCGGCGATCGCCGCATGGCCCTCGGTGTGGCCTGGCCATGAGTCGATGAGCACACGCCATTCGTCCCAGCCCCGGCCGGTTCGCTCCCGGATCACCTCGTCCGAGTGGCCGGGTTCTGACACCCAGCCTCGCTCGGCTCGATCCGCCGACTGCTCGATGAGGACGCGATGAGCGGCGACGTACTTCTCGCCGGTCTTCGCCATGCGGGCTCGAACCCGGCGCTTGAACGATTCCTTCTTGGTCATGGCGGCTGCCTCTCGTGTCTGGCGTACACAGACGGCGACCCGCGCTCGCCGACGTGCACGCGTGACACGACAGCAGTCTGACCGTGTCGAGCACCCGAGGTCCCCTCTGCCTCCCTAGCTCGGCTGCGCGGGCACCGAGTACGGAGGTCCGGCGTGACACAACGCCGAGACGAACCCTAGCCCGGATGCGCGGCCTCCCGGGCAGCGCCCGGGCCCATCACCGATGGAGGCGACACGTACGCGCTCGGCGATGCATCCGATGAAATATGCGGCGGTCCGCAGTAAATGCCCCTTTTACTGCGGAGCCCGGCCGGGCCGCCCTTGGAATCCCGGGGCTGTCGCACCCTCGGCGTAGGGTGACACCGACATGTTTACTGCCATCTCGACTCGCATGCCGAGGAAGGAGATGCCATGAGCCAGTTGCAGATCGACGGCTGGGGCGTGGCCCAGGCCGACCTCGAGCGCAGCTGGGGGAGTGCAGAGCTGCCCGACCGTTGCTGGCTGTTCCGCTCGCCCACCAGCTGGACACGGGTCACCATGCGCCGCAGCG
>DASZDM010000152.1:0-20907 GCA_035942015.1 Acidimicrobiales bacterium
CGGCAACGCAACCACGCCAGCCGCAACCGGCAAGCTGGCCGAGCGGCGCTCTTCGACCGCATCCTGGAAGGAGTCGCCGACCCATGATCGTCCGCCCCGCCAAACTTCTTCTTGACATCATCACCTACATATCGCCGGTTACCGGGCGGCTCCGGCTGACGGCGGACCGGTCGCGAGCCACCGTGGTCTTTCTCCTTGGCATCCGCAAGGGACAAGCTGGAGGCTCCCGCGACACCCCTCCGCTTTCGTCCGTATACGTAAGTCTTGAAACATCTGACAACATCTCGTCGTTGAGAGCGCCGACCCTAGTCTCTGCCAATCTAAGGTTCTTTGATCCCCGCAATTAAGTACCCGGCACGAAGCCCAGCTCGTTGTTCCGAATCTCCGGCGTTACGGGTTGACCTTTGAGCTCCCCAGCGGTCTTGAGTATCCTACCATAAGAGCGTCTCCCCGGAACCACGGCGCGCCGCCTGATGCTCCCCTAGACTTCGAAGAGATCAGATGCAACCTTGGACGACGGGCAAGACCTCTGGCCGCACGTGAAGGGCTGCGCGGAGTGGACCAGCGGTGGCAGCTTCGGAATGCCGTCGGGCACTGTTCACCAGGCGCCGCGGGGGCTGCTGCGTTGTTAGACGAATCACCACTCCGCGGAGTGTTCGATTTCGACTCACCAGGACATGATCTCGAGCTGTATGAGGGAGAAGCGGAGCTCGATGGCGAACCGGTCGGAAGGATTCGCATTTGGGTACCGATGCGGCGCGGGCTGAAGGTGAGGTGGCAGATAGCGGAGCCGGCACCGCACGGGCTGGAGCTCGGGCTCGAGGAAACAAGCCTTACGATCGACCATGCGACTCTTGGCAAGGTGGAGCTACCGGTCGACGTGAATCACAGCGACGGATGGGGCACCAGCCCAGGCGCAAGCCTTGGCGCTATTGATGGCATCGACCGGGTCGTCATCCACTGGGTCAATGTGCCGCTCATCCTTCCGGCCGAGCCGCTCGCCGACTCCAGGGGATCCTGGGCTGGCCGCTGGCGGGTCGAGTCGTGCGGCTGGCGCTTCACGGTCGATAGTCGCGGGGACCACGCACAGGTGACGAAACTCGCCCACGAGCTCGACGAGCAGTTCGTCGTGACACACGTGGGCGAGCTTCGACGAGCAGATGGCTCTCTATTCGATGCGGAATCGACACGCCACATGCTGTTCGGGTGGCAGCTCGGGATGTCCTTCGCCCTAGGACGCTGGGTCGCTCCGGCCGTCCCCGTCGGGTTCGGCCGGGACGGCAATCAGATCTGGCAGCAGTGGGCACCGTGGCGATGCGACTCGCTCGGCGGCTACGAATCGTGGTGGGACACCCATACCGGTGATGACCTCGCTACCTTCGTAGGCGCATTCCTCGGGGCATACCTCGATCCAGGGCGACATCACGAGGTGCGGCTGGCCGCCATGCACGTGATCGCGGCCAACCACTCCGGCACCACCGCCGAGGGCAAGGTCATGCTCGCCCAAGCCGGCCTCGAGTACCTCGCATGGGTCAGACTCGTTCTCTCAAATCGGATATCACGGCGCCGCTACAAGGCCATGGACGCCGCGGACCATCTCCGACTTCTGCTCACCGAGGCCGGAATCCCGACCGACGTACCGGATGGCCTGCCTGGCCTCTACGATCTCGCATACCAGCGCGGACTCGATGGGCCGTCGGCAACAACATGGGTCCGCAATCGCCTCATCCACCCGAAGGACGCAGGCGAACCCTACCGCATCAAAGGGCTGGTGTGGCAGACCGCGCAGCTCCTCCTTGAGTATGGAGAGCTCCTACTTCTGCACGGTCTCGGCTACCACGGTCAGTTCATGCGCCGGTACCCGCCGTACCGGTCGGCCCACGGCAGCGTGCCCGTTCCGTGGGCTGCAACTTGACGCTCCGGAGGGGTGAGGATCGAGGAAGAACGCTTCCCTTCCGTCGATGTCAGATACCGCAACCTCCGGATCGCCAGCTAGGGAACGACCTCCGTACGAGAGATCGGCGCACCGGAACAACGACCCTTGTCCATCTAGAGATATGTTGACCATGGCGGGTACGGCAGCCAAGCGGACGACGTCTCAGCGCCGGGTAATGCGCGGTCTGAATGTGGGGTGTCCTGCGAAGCGACCATCAGAGTCGAGAACTTCCGCACGACTTCGACACCTATCGGGCGCCGTATATTGTGAACGTTAGTCGGCAAAGGTGGGTTTCTGAACGCCGCGGGGTAGGCGACGTGCGGCTGCTCTGTCTGCGCTACCAATACCGACGGGCGCTCGCCCCGAACCACGCCGCTGGAGTCTGGGCCGCGGCCTGCAAAGACAGCTATTCCGTGGTGGCACATCCATCGAGGCATGCGTAAAGGTCGCCCAGCACGGCGTCACGGTCCAAATCGGTGGCCTCCCGCATGAGGTGATGAGGAGTGGGCCTTGTCCAGTGCAGCGTCGGGTCGAGTTCAGGCGCGGGGACGAGCCTCGTATCCAGCCAGCTTGGCTCTATCAGCCAGGCGATGTTGATCATATCCCACAGGACCTTGGACCGACCGGGCCGGTGGGGGGGATTCCCATGGCTGCGGTAGATTTCGGCCAGGTAGTCACCGGGTGCACCTCGCCCGGCGACGTAGGCTTCGATTTCTGGCAGGGTGACCCGGAGCTCCTCACCCACGTAGTAGCCGGGCAGGTAAACAAGGGGCACGCCCGAGGAGAACAGCAGTCGCGAGGCGTGAAGGTCCAGGGCCAGGTTGTAGCTGGCGTTGGGGAACGGCCAGAACGATGGGTAGGCCGATGTCCACGTCACCACCACCCGGTCGGCGATGTCGGGCGCCAGCAGCAACGCCGAGGCGATGTTAGTGGCACAGCCGATCCCGACGATGTGCAACGGTCCGCCGCGGTGCGCTCGTGCCGCTTGGACGATCATTTCCGCCGCCGCGCTCGGGACGGCCTCGGTGGGCGCCGGCATGAATCGATCGGCCCCAGCAACGACGAGATCGACGGGTGCCCCCATCAACTCGCAGATGTGCACCAGCTCCCGCCGAGCGTTCTCTACTCCCTCGGCGGGGCTGACGGCAGGGAGCTCGGCGGAGTGCAGCCGGCGTCGGTCGAGGCTGGCCGTGCCGGCCCCGAGCAGCACTTCGGGCTCGAAGCTGTACGGCGCCGCCGTAAGTCCCACCAGATGGACCCGGTCCTGCCGCAACATGGCCCACACCAGGGCGAACTGATCGTCGATCTCGTTGGTGGGGTCGGCGTCAATGATCACGTCGACGGGCCCGTCGGCCGGCCAAGGTGGCGCAAGCGCAGCTACGAGGCGCTCTGGATCGGGCACAGCGAAGGTCCTCACCGCCATAAAGACCCCACCTCGGTGGGCGCCGCTCGCCCAGCGGCCGGTCCTTTCTCCTCCTCGGGCACCATGTGACAGGCGTTCGGTGGCAGGTGCAGCCAGATCCGGTCCCCCGGCGCCAGCCGGTAGTCCGGGGCAACGGTGAGGTGGACGATGTCGCCGCTTCCATCCGGCTGGGCCTTCACTCTGAGGTGGGTGCCGAGGTACTTCGCCTCGCCCACCCGCGCCGGAAAGGCTCGGGGGTGGGCTTCGCTCACCACCTCAACCGCTTCCTGGCGCACCACCAGGACACCTGGGCCGTCGGGAACCGGCTCGGCCAGGGCGACCTGGCCGAATGTAGCGAGGAACCGACGATCCCGAACGACGCCGGCGAACAGGTTGGCGCTGCCGAAAAAGCGGGCGACGGCGAGGGTCGCCGGGCGCCGGTAGAACGCCTCGGCTTGGTCGTACTGGCGCACCCGTCCCTCCAGCATGAGGGCGATGCGATCGGCCAAGACGACGGCCTCCTCCTGATCGTGGGTCACGAACAAGGTCGTGACCGCGACCGCGCGCTGGATGCTTCGCACGAGGTCGCGCATCTCCACGCGTAGGTTGGCGTCGAGCTGCGACAGGGGCTCGTCGAGCAGGAGCAGGTCGGGCTCGATCACCAGGGCCCGGGCCAGCGCGACCCGCTGCTCCTGACCACCTGAGAGCTGCGAGGACCGGCGCGTCTGCATCCCCGGCAACTGCACCAGCTCCAGCATCTCCGCCACCCGCCGGTCGACCTCGGCGTGGCCTACCCCTCGCATTCGTAGGCCGAAGCCCACGTTGTCGCCCACGCTCATGTGAGGGAAAAGCAACGGCTTCTGGAACACCATGGCCACGGACCGCCGCTCGGGGGGAACCCCCAGGACGGAGACTCGGTCGAAGCGAACGTCTCCCGACGTCGGCTCGAGCAGGCCGGCGATCAGCTTGAGGGTCGTGGTCTTTCCGCAGCCCGAGGGTCCAAGCAGGGCCACCAGGTCTCCCGGGACCACGTCGAGGTCGACCTGATCGACCGTAGGCGCTGTCGTCCCGAAGGCCTTGGTCAGCCCGTGCACCGACACCGCCGTGCTCACAGTCGACTGAAGCCCACGAGAGCCCCCTGCTCCCCGCTCAGGAAACGGGACGCGGCGGCCACCAGCACGAGCGGAGGGAAGATGATCACCAGACTCAGGGCAGCGGCCACGTTGGTGTCGTTGCCGGCCAGGTAGGCGAAGAGCAGCAGCGGCAAGGTGCGTACTGATCCGCCTCCCACCAACAGCGCCAGAACGTATTCGCTCCACGAGATGAGGAAGGCGAACAGTGCGGCGACGGCCAGACCTGGGAGCACGGTGGGCAGTGTGACCGAGCGCAGCACCTGCACTGGCGTGGCACCGAGCACACGCGCCTGGTCCTCGTAGGACACGTCGTAGTTGGCGTACACGCTGGCCATCACCAACGTGACGTAGGGGGTGGTGGGAATGAGGTGGGCGACGATCACCCCGACGACCCGATCGGCCAGGCCGTAACGGATGAACACGATCTGGATGCCGAGCACCACGGCCAGTCCGGGCACGATCACCGGGGCGAGCAAAAGGAACTGCACCACCCGCTTGCCCCGGAAGGTATAGAGCCCAAGGGCCCGGCCAGCGCAAAGGCCGATCGCGGAGGCGATGAGGGCCACCGAGACGGCGATGGTGGTCGAGCTGAGGAGCCCGACGGGGATGTCCGAAGCCGGGGAGGCTACGGTGCGCAGCCCCCGGAGGCTCCAATCGGTCGGTACCAGTGCAGGGTAGCGCCAGGTGGCGGCGGCCGCCCCCACCACCAAGGGCACTAGCGGGATCAGGAGGCCGAGTAGCAGCAGGCCGCGTCCGATCGTGCGGCTCATCGCAGCGGCCGCAAGTAGCGATCAGAGAGCCACAGGTAGGCGGCGACCAACAGCCCCACGAGCACTGCGATAACCACGGCGATGGCCATGGCCGTCGAGCGGGCGGTGAGGTCGCTGTCGGTGTAGGCCTGGTAGGCGAGCACCGGCAGGGTGACCGGGTAGGAGCGGCCCAGCAGGAAGGGAATCTCGTAGGATCCGAAGCTGAAGGCGAAGACGATGATTGACGTCGCGGCGACGGCTGGGGTGATGAGTGGCAGCACCACGTGGCGGAACCGCTGCCAGGGGCCGGCGCCCAGTGAGCGAGCCACGTCCTCCAACTCGTCAACTCCCGACGCCAGTACGGCCAGCACCACGGTGCCGATGAAGGGCACCTCCTTCCACACGAACTCGGCGATGATCGCGACACCCCAGCGGTCGGCCACCAGCGGAGGGAAGCCCTGGATGGAGTCGGTGAGCCCCACAGCGGTGGTCACGCGCGACAGCAGACCGCTCTGCGACAGGAGAGCCAGCATGGCGGCAGCCCCGACGATGTGCGGGACCGGAAGGTTCGCCTGGAAAACCACGGTGGCCAAGCGTCGCCCCCGGCGGGTCGAACGGATCAGCAGCGCGCCGACGACCGCCAGGACGGCCGCCAGCGCGGTGGCAGTGAGAGCCAGGCGCAACGTCAGGACAACCGATGCCCGAACGGCCGGGTCGCGCCACAGTGCGCGATAGGCGTCCAGGCTCAGCTCCCGTTGGCCGATGAAGGGCAACCAGCCGAAGCTCTGGGCCAGCCCGAAGGCAAGGCCTCCTAAGAACAGCACGGTCACCACCGTGAGCGCCGGGCTCAACAGCACGGCGATGCGAACTTGCCTTCGGAGCGGGGGACGGCGACGGCGGAGAGTGACGTACCCCAGCCGTGGGCGTGCGCCCGACTCGCTATCGCTGGAGAACGTTGTTCTTCCAGTCCGGCTCGAGCTTGACCAGGTAGTCGGCGGCGACCTCGGGAATAGCAGCCTCGGACAGCACGTCGGGCGGTAGCTGCGAGGGCGGAACCTCGACTTGGGCGAAGGCTGTGGCGACGTCGTCAGGGACCTTGGTCAAGTCAATGGCGGGGTCGAGGCCCGGCGTCCCCTCACCCACCTTGGCCAGCTGCGCCTCGGGCGACAGCAATAGGTTCGACACCACCAGCGCTCCGGCCTTGTCGCCGGCGTTGTCGGGAATCGCCGTGAAGCTGATGTTGCCAATCATGCCGTCTTCGAAGACGGCCGAGCGGGTCGTCTCGGGATAGGAACCCTTGGCTACCTCGGAGGCGACGCTGCTCGAGGCGTAGGTCAGGAACATGGAAATCTCGCCGTTGGCGTAGAGTTCGCTCACGTCGCTCTGGGTCTGCGGGTACGTCTCGCCGCCTCGCCACAGCGAGGGTTCCAGCTCGTTGAGGCGCTGCCAAAGGTCCGGAGCGACCTCGTCGTAGAGCATCTGGTCGAACTCGCCCACCAACTCCTCGACGCCGCCAGCCTGATCGTAGAAGAAGGTACGCACGGCCATCGATCCCGTGAAGTCGGGAGGTGCCGGGTAAGCGAACGAGCCGGGGTTGGCCTGGAGGTAGGCGCCGAGAGAATCCACGCTTGCTACCGCGTCGGCCGGGACTCGGGCCGAGTCGTAGACCAGGACCGAGACCGCCCTGGCCCACGGAGCCTCACAGCCCTCCACCGGGACGCCGAAGTCAGTGGTGACCGCCGGGTCAGAGAAGTCGACGAACTTTGCGTTGGGCAGATCTTCGACGTAGCCGCAGTACCAGAGGTCCGCCTGCTTTCCAGTGGCGAAGTTCTCGCCGTTGATCCAGATCAGATCGACCGAACCGTCGTTGGTCCGGCCGGCCTGGACCTCGCCGATCACCTTGTTCACCGCCTCCACCGTGTCGCCTACCTTCACCTGGTTGACGGTCACGCCCAGCTCGGCGGCGGCGTCGGCGACGTAGCCGGTCACGTACTCGTTGATGTTGTCGGAGCCGCCGAACATGTACCAGTCGACGGTCTGACCCTCCGCCGCCGCCAGCACGGCCTGCCAGTCGCCGGGATCGAGCTCGGCGGCGCCAGCGGTCGGGGAGGCCGACTCGTCCTGGCCCCCGCCGCAGGCGGCGACGAATAACGAGAGCACGGCGGCGAGGGGGATTAGGCGGCGAGCGAGGGGCACGGTCGCTTGGATAACACAGCTGCACATGACATTTCAACCTCGGCTGAAGCACCGGCTGACCTATTCGCTAACATGGCCACGCGACCTGATCCCCGAGTCATGGGTCAAACCAAGCGATTGCTGCGGACGACTTGCTTCCGCTACGTGCGGAGCGACCGCTGGGACACAAGACGTCGGCACCTACCTCGCGCCCGGTAACTACGAGGGGTCCGCTCACCCGGGCGCCGTGCCGCCGCTCCCGACGCGCCTGATTGTGTGTGAGAGAGGCGCTGCGGCCAGTCCGTAGCGTCGGGGCCCTGGCGGGTCTCGCTCTCGATGCGCCTGCCCTCGATCTTGGTCGAGTGGCTTTCTGGCTCTTCGCGTTGAACTGGGGAGTTGACCTCTAGCCCGAGAGGCCGAGGGTCCACCAACGGAGTCAGGGGCCCCGCCATCGTTTGCGGCTGCTGAAGGCAGCTACGACGAGGAGGCCCCTGATGGGAAACGACGGTAACGGCCTGGTGGAGGCACTGCTGGGACTGCCGGGATTTCGGGTGCTGGCCGTGGCAGAGGGCCCGAGCGAGCTGGTGGTGACCGTCGAGACGGTTTTCGACCGGGTCGGTTGCACCAGCTGCGGGGTGCGGGCCAAGGCTCAGGACCGCATGGCGGTGGCCGTGCGTGACCTGGCCTGCTTCGGACGCCCGGTGCGCCTGGTGTGGATCAAGCGGCGGTGGCGCTGCGTCGACGTCGACTGCTCGGCCAAGACATGGACCGAGGCCTCCGAGCATGTCGGCGCCCAGGTGGTGCTCACCCGACGAGGCGGAGCCGAGGCGTGCCGGCAGGTGGGTGAGCTGGCCCGGCCGGTGGCGACCGTGGCGGCGGAGCTCGGCGTGTGCTGGTGGACGGTGATGAACGCGGTGGTGGAACACGGCACGCCGCTGGTGGACGACCCTGAGCGCATCGGCGTACTGCGCCACCTCGGGGTCGACGAGACGTCGTTCCTGGCCGCCAACTGGAAGCACTGCACCATCTACGCCACCGGGCTGGTTGACCTCGAGCGCGGCGCACTCACCATCACGCGGGCCATCTCCGAAGGCGTCGACGGGCCGGTCGAGCACCCGCGCCCGAAGACTCGCGGCTCGGTTCGCCGCCTTGCCCTCGACGAGGCCACGGTCGCCATCCTCGCGGCCCACCGTTGTCGACACACCCAGGCCGCTACCGCGTGCGGCGCCTCGCTGCCGGGCAATGCTTTTGTCTTCTCCCACGAACCCGACGGCTCGGTGCCCTGGAAGCCGGGCTACGTGAGCCTCAAGTTCCGCCGTCTGCGCCACTCGGTCGGACTGGACCAGGTGCGTCTGCACGACCTGCGCCACTTCGTGGCTACCACCCTCCTCGGTGCCGGGGTCGACCTCCAGACCGTTGCCGGCCGCCTCGGCCATGCCGGTGGCGGCAGGACGACGCTTGCCGTCTACTCGCACTTCCAGCAGGCCGCCGACCGCAACGCCGCTGGCCTCCTCGGCAAGCTGCTCTCGCCGGCGCAGCCAGTACCTGTCGACGAGAACAAGTCGGTTGGTCGGGACGCGGCCCCCTCTCCACAACCACTGGCTCAGTTGCTCAACGAGTCGGTATGAGATTCCTACTCGTACACCTTGCGCCGCCGCCGAGAGCTCGGGGCGGAGATCTGCCTGGCCACCGGGGACGACACGCCACTTCGCCAGGCGGCCGACCGCCGCGGATTGGCACTGCGGTTGGTCGGCGGCTGAGGCCCGGGTTGCTGCGGAGGTTGCCGTGTCGGTTGCGCGCTCGGTTGCCATGAAGGAAGATCCTCCTCGCAGGTCGCCTGCACAGTTGCAGCGCGCCGCCGATGGGTCAGCGGCGGCTGGTTACCGCCTCCGCCAAGCCGCGCCTCGTCGCAGGAGGCAACCGGCTGAAGGCTCACACTCCCCGAGCCGACCTTCGCTCGAACCGACCAGTCGCGCTCACCCCACGCTTTGGCCAGGATCGGATGCCCGGCCCCATTGGGGCCGGAGGTAGTCATCCGATCCATGACCAGACCCCGGCCACCGGCCCGCGATGGGTCAAGGGAGGGGCGAAGCCCCAGCGAAGAGGCGCAGCGCCAGCGAAGCCTCCCAGCGGCCCTTGATGCATCGACGGCGGGCTGGTGGCACCCGCCTTGCGCACCATCACGGTGACGCCGACCTCCAGCTGTAGGCGGGCGGCCGGGAGGCTTGAGCCCGGATCGGCAGGCAGCGTGGGCGTCGCCACCTCGGCCTTGGCTCATGCCAAGGGCCGGCGACGGCTCCGGGGCGAGGTCGCGGGGGCACCACAGCCTGTCCTCGTCGGCGATGGCGCCTCGTGGGCGGGCGGACCGGCCGCTACCGGCGGCGAGTCCGTCTTCGAGCCGGTCACATGCCACTCCCGGTCTTCGGTGACCGGCCTTGGGACGCCCGCAGGTTGCGCAAAGCGCAACCTACAAGGGTGTCTTGCTGCTTCCGTTCGTCGTTCCGAGGTGACGGTCGTCCTTCGGCATCAAGGAGCTGAGGATGGGCGTCTCTGGATGTACATCGTGCGGTTGGGTGAGTCGATCGATGTCTTGGGTGTCGCGCTCGTGGTGGTGCTGATCGTCGGCCTTGACGTGCTTGCCGTCGTGGGGGATGTAGTTCGTGGGTGCCAATCGGTAGAGCCGGAAAAGTCATCTTCGAGAGACACGGTCGAACCTTGAGGGGCCCTGTGGATTGCCGACATCGCCGGCTTCCGGGGCTGGTGGTGGAGGGCCTCGGCCGTCCTGGCTTCCTTCCCCTGATGGTTCGTTGCCGCCGTCGACCCCGGGCCAAGGTGGCCGGCCCTGACCCCGCGGATCGTCCTCTCCACCGTGTCGGCTGCCGTCGTGCGGTTGAGTAGCAGCCGTCAGGATCGTCGGCGCGGTCTGTCGTGGAGGGACGAGATGTCTGCTTCAGCGACGAAGGCCCTTGGGTCGCTGCAGGGGGGATCGAACCGCACGGTGCCGTCCAACGAGCTCCTCCGCGCTAGTCCGGCCGTTCCGTCCTGTTCCGCTGGAGGCAGGAGGTCACCAGGGCTGCCCTGGTCCCGTTCGCCTCGGTGCGAAACCGCGATGCTCAGCGGCGGGCGGGCGATGGAGTTCGCAGGGCAACCCCCGACACGCACGCTTCAGCGTCAGGTGCCTGACCAAGGTCGCCGAGCCGCGCAAGAAATCGGCTGTGACTGTCACTGCGGACACAATCGGTCCACCAGTAGTGAAGCGTGCCACGCCAGCGCCGCCTGGTTGCCAGCACCCGACACGGCGGTGGCCGGACCCGGGAGATCGAATCGATGAGCGAACGCCTAGTGCTTTCGGTAGCGGAGGCCGCCGAGGCTCTCGGAGTTTCCGAGGACCTCGTCTACGAGCTCACCGACCGGGGGGAACTGCCGTGCCTGCGCTTCGGACGCCGCAAGGTCATTCCTCGACGAGGGATCGAGTTGCTGGTGGAGTCAGCCATCGCCGACTTCGATCCCGGTGCCGTGCTCACCAGCCTCAATGGAGCGACGGAGCAAATTACCCGAGGCCGGACCGACGCCACTCTCTCCACGCCGCACGCCAACGACGCGATGCCCCCGCCCGTGCAGGTGGGCGACGCCGCCGTGGCCGTCGGGAACAGGAGGGCACCTCGGCTGCGCTCCGGTGCCCCGAGCAGGCCGGTGGCCGCCCGAGATCGGGTGAACGGCGAAGGCGACGCCGCTCCGCTGCGCTTGTTTGACGACGGGGACCGGGACGCGAACGATCCGCGGAGAGATCACATCGCCGGCAGTCCGACCTGGCCGTGACCTTCATGTCCCCTCCTTGTAAGGGAGAACCATTCCGTCGCTGGATTCCGCTCCTCCCGCTCCAGTCCTGGTGAGGGACCTGTCGGTCCCGCTGGAGTCCGCTCCTCCCGCTCCCAACCGCCCGAGTTCAGTAGCAGAACCAGTAGCAAGAACACGCTCCGGCGTTCCCCTACCTCGAGCGCAGCGAGCACCCGACCCCCAACTCCGCCACCGCCTCCGGGAGCAAGGGACCGTCGGTGCTCACCACGAGACCAGCATCGACCACGAGTGCTGCGGCGAGCGCCTCAGCGTTCAGACAACGGGCCCCGAATGGGACGACTTGGCCGGACAGCTCGCTGACGGCATCGCCCTGGTGGCCATCGCAGCCCAGGCCGCCCGGTCTCGAGAAGCGGTGCTCAAGAGTGAGGCGTCGCCTGCTGGAACTGGTCGAGCGGCCCGGCCGGGTCCTGGAGGCTCAGACTCTCCGACTCTCAAAGAGGAATCAGGTGGGACCACGGCATGGAACTCGGCCTGTAGGACCGCTCCGAACGGTCGTCCCTGTCGCGATTGTTCGGAGTGCCTCCTCTACGGATCCTGCACCTCTCGCAGGACGACCGCCACCCGGCGGTCCTTGACCAGGTGCTGGGCCACGTTCTCGGCCTGGGCTCCCCAGGTCACCACGTCGACGTAGGAGGCTCCTGGTCGTCGCCGTCGCCCTTGCGCAGGTTGATGGCGAGGCCGATGGTTCACACGGCCGTGCCGCCTTGGTGAAGCGAAGCTCGGGGTCTCGGGTCAGGTTGCCGATGAGCTGGACGGTGGTCATGGGGTCCTCCTTGGCAGGTGGCTGCGGTACGGGCGGTGCCCGCCACGGCGGCCACCGGTCGGGGGCAAGGGGTTGCCCCGAGGGCCGGGGAGTACCAGGGCCGAGCGCAGCGAGGAGACACGGACGGGGCCACCCTCAGCTCCTGAGTACCAGCGCGTGAGCCAGACCCCCTGGCGCCTCACTCGAGGCGGAAACCCTTCTGGGAAAAGGGTTGACCGCCTTAGTTATCGGCGTTAGTTTATCCTCGCTAACACCCGCTAACATCCGCTTCCCGGGAGGTCCTGTCATGTTCACCCGCTTCGCCCACCTCACCGTCCGCCGCCGCCGGCGCATCCTCCTCCTCACCGTCGCCTTCTTGGCCGTCGCCGGGTTCATCGGCACCGGCGTGTTCGAGAGGCTGAGAGGCGGAGGGTTCGAAGACCCTTCGGCGGAATCAACCCAAGCCGCTCGTCTGCTCGAGGATGCGTTCGGCCAGGGCGATCCCAACGTGGTGCTGCTGGCGACGGCTAAGGGCGGGAACGTGGATGACCCGTCCGTCGCCCAGGCTGCCATCGAGCTCACCGAGCGGCTCGGGCAGGAACCGGGCGTTGCCCAGGCGCTGTCCTACTGGACCCTTGGCAGGCCTCCACCGCTCAAGAGCGAAGCCGGCGATAAGGCACTCGTACTGGCCCGACTGGAGGGCAGCGAGGCCGAGGTCGAGGAGCGCATCGCCGCAATCTCCGAGGCCTACACAACCGCCGCCGGGCCCCTCTCCGTGCAGGTTGGCGGGGCCGCCGAGGTGTTCCGCCAGATCGGTGAGACCATCGAGGGCGACCTGGCCCGGGCCGAGTCGATCGCCGTTCCCGTCACCCTCGTCCTCCTCGTCGTGGTGTTCGGCAGTGTGGTGGCCGCGTCGCTTCCGCTGGCCGTCGGCGCCGTCGCTGTGCTCGGCACCTTCCTCACTCTTTACGTCCTCACCGCCTTCACCGAAGTGTCGATCTTCTCGATCAACTTGACCACTGCCCTCGGCCTCGGCCTCGCCATCGACTACAGCCTCTTCGTCGTCTCCCGCTTCCGCGAGGAGCTGCGGGCCGGACTCGAACCCCACGCCGCGGTGGTCCGCACCGTGGAGACCGCCGGTCGCACCGTGGCCTTCAGCGCCCTGACGGTCGCTGTGTCGCTGTCGGCCCTCCTCGTCTTCCCCATGTTCTTCCTCCGATCGTTCGCCTACGCCGGCATCGCCGTGGTGATCGTCGCCGCCGTGGCGTCGGTCGTGAGCCTGCCCTCGCTGCTGGCGGTGCTCGGCCACAACGTCGACCGTGGCCGCCTGCGCCGCCGGCGCCAAGCCGTGCCCGGACAGGGCTGGTGGCACCGGGTGGCCACCTTCGTGATGCGCCGGCCCGTGCCAATTGCCACCGCGGTCATCGTGGTGTTGCTGGTCCTCGGCAGCCCGTTCCTCGGCGTTCGCTTCGGCAGCGCGGACGACCGGGTTCTGCCGGCCGAGAGCACCAGCCGGGCCGTCTCCGAGCAGCTACGGCGGGACTTTGCCGCCAACGAGACCGAGGCCTTCCCGGTGGTGGCCGCCGACGCTGGTGCGGGCGCCGACCTTGCTGTCAAGGTCGGCGGCTACGCCAGCGCTCTCTCTCGTCTCGACGGCGCGGCGCGGGTGGACGCACTCACGGGCAGCTACGTCGATGGCGCCCTGGTTGCCCCGTCGAACCCGGGCTCGGCCCGATTCCGCGGCGGCGAGGGCACCTGGTTGAGCGTGGTGCCCGAGGTCGACGCGATCTCTCCCGAGGGCGAGGAGCTGGTGAGTCAGATCCGCTCCTTGGAGGCGCCCTTCGAGGTGGCCGTGGGGGGCTCGGCGGCCGAGCTGGTCGACTCCAAGGAAGCCATCCTCGGGCGGGTGCCCCTGGCCGCCGGCATCGTCGCGGTCACCACCGCCGTCCTATTGTTCCTCATGTTCGGCAGTGTCCTGGTGCCGGCCAAGGCGATCGTATTGAACCTCCTCAGCCTCACCGCCACCTTCGGGGCAATGGTGTGGGTGTTCCAGGACGGCAACGCGTCGGACCTGCTCGACTTCACGGCCACGGGTACGCTCGACACCACCACCCCGATCCTCATGTTCTGTATCGCGTTCGGGCTCTCCATGGACTACGAGGTGTTCCTGCTCTCTCGGATCAAAGAGGAGTACGACCGCACCGGTGACAACACCGCCTCGGTGGCTACGGGCCTGGAGCGCACGGGTCGCATCGTCACCACCGCCGCCGCCCTCTTGTCGGTGACCTTCCTCGCCTTCAGCACCTCAGGCGTAACCATCATCAAGTTGTTCGGCCTAGGGCTGACCATGGCCGTGGTCATGGACGCCACCCTCATCCGGGCCACCCTGGTCCCCGCCTTCATGCGCCTGGCCGGCGAGGCCAACTGGTGGGCGCCACCGTTCCTGCGCCGGCTCCACCGACGCTTCGGCCTGAGCGAGACCGGACCGGGTCCCCGCAGGGCCGACGGCGTCACGGTGGCGGTGCCCGGCGTCAGCACCCGGTGAGCGACGACCCGCCCACCAGCGCGCTTCGGCGCCCTCCGGAAGGGGGGCGCCGACGGCGCGCCCGGCGGGGCGAGGGGGAGCGACTGCGAGAAGAGATCCTCCAAGCCGCCGAGGAACTCCTGGTGGCCGCCGGTGACCTCAGTGCGGTCTCCATCCGCGCCGTCGCCACTGCCGTCGGCATCACCCCCCCCTCCATCTACCTGCACTTCGCCGACAAAGACGAGCTCATCTGGGCGGTGTGCGACCGGCAGTTCAGCAAGCTCGCCGCCCGCATGCGAAGCGCCGCCCACGGCCAGGAGCCGCTCGCCGCCCTAACCGCCATGGGTCGGGCCTACGTCCGGTTCGGCCTCGAGAACCCCGAGCAGTACCGCATCATCTTCATGAATCGAGAAGAACGGGAACCGCCCTGGGTCACCCCCGAGCACATAGCCGAGCTCACCGCCTTCGGCGACCTCTTCGCCGCCGTGCGAGAAGCCATCGACACTGGCGCCTTGCGCCCGCTCGACCCCATCGTCGTCAGCCTGGGCCTGTGGGCTGCCGTCCACGGCGTCACCTCCCTGCTCCTCGCCAAGCCCGGCTTTCCCTGGCCCGACCACCAAGGCCTGGTGGACCACATGCTGCGCACCCAGCTCGAGGGCCTGCTAAGGCTTCCTCCCCACACCGGGGCCAGCGATGACCGACCCTTCTCATCTGAGCCATGAGCCCGGAAACGGCCCGGCTGGGGCGCGCGCCTCATGGTCGCTCCCGCCATAGACCTTCCTGGGTACGAACCCTTGCTGCGATGGGCACGGCCGTGCTCGGTGTGTCGTTCTGATCCCAGCAGAGCTTCGCCGAGCAGCTCATGGCGGATGAGGCCAACGCTATGTGCGGTGCGAGCTACGGCGAGCGGACACCCGAACGGCGACCAAAGCGCAATGGCTATCGGGGGCGCGATTCGATACCAGGCGGAATCATCCCGAAGGTCCGCCGGGGCAGCTACTCCGGGATTGGCTGGTCGAGCGCCAGCGTCGGGCCGAGCAGGCGCTGACCCAGGTGGTGTGCCCGCGCTACATCGAGGGCGTCTCCACGCGACGGGTCGACATCTTAAGGCTTTCGGGATCGAGGGGATCTCCGCGAGATGCGTCGCCTCCGCCGTCCCTGGTTCAGTTGTCCAACTTCGCCTTCGTCACTGCCCACGAGGTGCTGTTCGGGTGTGCACGACAGGGGGCAGTGATGGAGCATCCCAAGGGTCAGCCATTCGGTTCGTGTCACCCGGGCTCGCTTCGGGGACCAGGGTGACGGTCTTGGCTGGGGCATCGAAGGCGAGCCCGGCGCAGGGGCGAGCGCTGCTGAATCCCTCCCCGGCTATCCCGGCGCCGTCCTCGATCCGCCAGTCGCTCAGGCCGAGATCGTCGAGTTCTTCCTGGACCACCCGGTGGGCGGCGTCGCGCTCCAGGCACGGCTCCTCCTTGAACCGATCCACAAGGGCCTCCCGGAGTACCAAGACGTCCCGGTTGGCATCGCTCGGGTACTCGTCAACGAGCGTGGCGAGACCGAGACGGTTGCAAGTCTGATCACCAGTCCCGGGGAACACACCGACGGCGCCAGATTCCAGCACGCACGCGACCAGCTCAGGGGCGGGTGACCCAGCCCCGTCGGGCCACATCTCGGCGCAGACCTCGGTGGGTGGGCGCCCGTCGGCGGCGACCACGAAGGTGGCGCTCTGCAGGTTGGCTTCCTCGTAGCAGCCGATGTTCAGCGGCTGGGTGGCATCGCTCTGGGTGATGGCGTAGCCGGCGGCGGCGAGGACCAGAGTTGCGCCCACGGCGCCGGGACCGATCCAGCGGCGACGCTGGCGCGGACGGAACCGGATCGGAGTGTGAGCGCGCGTGGCGATGATCTCCTCGAGTAGGGCCTGCGCCCGCGCAGACTCGGATACCCGAGGCAACCGGCCCAAGTCGACGGGGTTCGCCTTGCGGAGCAGCTCCAGGGGGTCCTGGTGATCGACACGCCCGTTCATGGCGTCCTCCTTCTCTGTCCGTCCCCGGCTGCCTGTCGTAGGCATCCATGTCCGAAGACCTCGGAATCTTGCAGGGCGCCCAGCCGGACGAGTTCAGCTTTCAGCCGTCGCCGAGCGCGGTGGAGGCGAACCGCCACGGTGTTCTCGGAGCAGCGGAGAACGACGGCGATGTCGGCGTGGGCTAGTCCTTCCCATGCCGCCAGGCGCAGGACCTCCTGGTCAGCAGATTTGAGGGCCGCCAGCGCAGCAGCCACGCAATGGATCTGGCCACCATCGTCGCAAGCAGGTTCTCCATCGGACAGGTTGAGGGGTACCTGGCGAGAGCGCAAGCCCAGCCGATGGCGACGGCGTTTGGCGCGCGCCTGGTTGGCGACTGCTCGCCGAGCCACCCCGTACAGCCACGGCAGGAGACCGTCGCCATCCGGCACGGCATCCAGCCGGCGCCAGGCGACGAGAAAAAGACCTCAGCCGCTACGTCGTCGGCGTCGGCAGGCGTCTCGGTGCGACGGAGGGCGTAGGCCAGTACCGCCGGGTAGGTGTCCTCATAGATGCGGCGGAACGCCGCATGGTCACTCACTTCGGCAGGATCATCCCGCGTTGCCCACTCATCGCCGATCTATGTCCGGATCACGGTGGACCTTGCAGGTGAACCGGTCGGGCTTATTCACGCCCCCATCGTGGACCCCGGCGGGCCAGCCAGAGGTGGCCACGGCCACGGCGCCGGCCCTGAGAGGCCGCAACTCCCCTCGCCGTTGGCCACCAAGGTTGACAACGGTCACGGCCCCAGGAGCGCCGGTCCGGTGCCGCGGAGCGCCCTACCGCGCCGAGGCCAGCTCCCCGAGGGCCTTCCTGGCGTGATCCAGGGCGGTCCCCGGGTCGGCACCGAGTTGGTGGGCGCGCACGGCAAAGGTTCGGGCGGCGTCGGCCAAGCCGGCATCGGCGTCGGCGGGGACCGTGGCGGCGTCGATGGCCCGGACGAAGGTGCCGTGCCGGCCGCGAGAAACCACGAGGCCGTTGCCCTCGAGCTCCCGGTAGGTGCGGGCGACGGTGCCAGGGGCGAGGTTGAGGTCAGCGGCCAGCTGTCGGATCGGTGGCAGGCGGGTCCCTTCGCGGAGCCGGCCCGCGGCCATCATGGTGACGACTTGCTCGCGCAGCTGCTCGTAGGGCGGGACAGGGGAATCGGGGTCGATGCGGAGGATCACGGGCCAACCTCCTCGAGCTCGCCGCGGCGCACTTGCCAGCGCCAGCAGTAGTCACTGAGGTGCTGGAAGGCGCCGATGGCCACGGCGACGATCGCCAGGCCGAGGAGGTAGAAGGCCCACCGGCTGACCGTGGACTCCATGACCCTGCCCAAGCTGAATAGCTGGCCGGCGACCGTGAGCAGGAGGAGCGCCAGCAGGACGCCCGTCATGGCATGGGCAGACCACGACCGCACGGCGTCGTCGGCCCTGAGGAGCTCTGCCGACACGAACGGCTGCCGGCGCCGGATGGCCAGGCGAGGGAGGACCTCGGCCGCCACGACCAGGACCAGGGCCACCAGCACGGTGCGAGCTAACAGCAACGGTTCAGGTGCGGTGTTCCCGGCCACCTTGCCGGGAACGGCGTAGTTGAACACTGCGAGGACCGCCGCCGCAGCCGCGGCCCCGCGCACCCAGATCATCGCCCGCGCCGGCACGTAGCAGTCCAGATCTCGGGAGGCGATCACTGCCGCTCCTGAGGGTCGGTTGCGGCGCGTCGCCCACAGCTCGGCGCCCAGCGCACCGACGAGGTACCCGCCTGCCGTGACGGCCAACGGGTTCATCGCGGGCTGGTCGTAGGCACTGCGGGTGACCCAGACCAGCAGATAGGGAGTGAGCCACCCGAGCGTGAAGCCCACCGTCCGCCACCGCCGGGCCCGCTGCAGGTGGGCAGTCACGAAGGGGCGGGTTTGCTCGGTGAGGGGCACACCTCGTGCCGCTGCCCACGCATCCACCCGTCGCCCCAGTGGCCGGAAGCCCCACCACAGGAACACCCCGGCGGGGACCAGTGCGGAGAGGGAGGCGGCGAGGAGTGCCGCCCCGTCGAAGCCGTCGATGACCATAGCCACATCGTATCGGTACAGTGGTACAATAGCAAGACACGCCCGGACCCGTGGCTCATGTGCTGTCGACGACTGCGCTCCTCTGTAGCCCCTGGCATGCCTCTGATACCAACACCTGCGCTGCCTGCTCTCGAAAGCTGGGTCCAGCATCAGAGGGACACTCAGGTGGACCGGTCAACAGGTCCGGTCGGTTATCCAAGCTCGATGCGTGTCCGCACGGGAGCGACTGCCCCCTCCGACACCGCCTTGTAGCGCTGCTCCACCAGTCCCAACTCCACCAACTCAACCGGCCTCCCTCGCATCTGCGGGCGCGTACGCCCACAGCGAAGGAGGTGGCCACCGGCACCTGGTGGACCCCCGAGCGCAGTCAACCGGGGGGTTGAACCACCCGGGTCTCGTGGACGCTCGAACCTTGAGAGCATGGAGCGATGTCACGAGTTGGAAAGGGTGGGAGGTACCTGGACGAGTCCGTGAGCGGGCGGTGCGCATGGTCTTCGAGCACCAGGACGAGTACCCGTCTCAGTGGAAGGCCATCGAGTCGATCGGCGAGAAGTCGACGTGCACCGTGAGGCGCTGTGCACCTGGGTCCGCCGGGCCGAGGTCGACCAGGGGCGACGGCCGAGCTTGAGCCGTGATGACCGCGAGTGCCTGAAGGCCCTCGAGCGGGAGAGAAGGAGCTGCGCCGGGCTAACGAGATCCTCAAGGCGGTCTCGGCTTTCTTCGCGCGGGAGCTCGACCCGCGACTGCATTTCGCACCCATCCGTCGGTTAGTCCGCGGAGCCGAATCGGGGAGCTCAGCCGTCACGAGCTGGCGAGATCATTCAGGACGCATGGCTCTCTCGGGCCTCGGCTCGTCAAGCGGCGCGGTGGCTCGCCTCCCAGTCGGCTCTCCCACCGTACCGTGGACACTGCACGAACCTCGGGGGTCCGGGGTGTAGTGGACGCATGGGAAGGGACGAGCGCTCCGGGGCAGATGACCTGGAGGCCTTGTTCCGCCGTGAGTTCGCCCCGATCGTTCGGGCCCTGACCCTCGTTGCCGGCGATCCAGAAGCGGCGGCGGACGCGGTGCAGGATGCCTTCGTCCAGGCCCATCGCCATTGGTCCCGAGTGAGCAGGCTCGACAATCCCGCCGCCTGGGTCAAGCACGCGGCCGTCAACCGGCTCAGGAACCAGCGGCGAGGACGGCGCCGCATGATCGCCGCCCTTCCCCGCCTGGTAGCAAGAGACGACGGAGCAAGCGCACCGACCCACGATTTCGATGTGGGGCCGGCGGTGGCGACGCTTCCGGACCAGCAGCGGGCGGCGGTCGCCCTGTACTACCTGCTGGACCAGCCCACGGCGACCATCGCCACCAGCCTCGGCATCACCGAAGCCACCGTCCGCTCGCACCTGCGCAACGCCCGCCAACGCCTCCTCGACGTGCTCGGCCAGGAGGTCGATCGGACTAGTCGTCATGAACGGGCGATGGAGGGAGGCCCATGACCGACGAGCCCGACGCGGTGGACGTAGAGCTGAGCAGGCGCCTTGGGGTGGCCCTGGAGGCGATCGACGTGGACGTCGACGCGCAGTGGGTGCGCTTCGTCGACGAGCTTGGCCGCCAACGACGACGATCGCTGGCTGGTCGAGCGGCGATGGCGGCTGCGGTTCTCTTCTTGTTCCTGACGGCCGGCAGGCCGCTGGCCGTGACCGGCGGGGAAGCCGTGATCCGCTTCCTCTCAGAAGTGACCGGATCCACGCTGAACTGGGTCGCCGAGTCGATCGAGGAACAAATCCCCAGCCTGGGAGGCGGGGGCGGCGGGCACGCCGAGATCGACGAGAGCAACGACTACTGGGTCGCCATCCGCTCCGTTCACGAGCAGCTCAACGACGCCGTCGGCTACGACCGGTGGGAGCCCGACGAGCTCGATGGCGCCGCCGCCAAGCTGGACGACCTCGCTGACGCCGATCCTGAGTTCGAGGACGACGTGCGATCAGCGGCACGGCTCATTCGCCGCGCGCAAGCCGAGGGCGATCGTGACGCGGCCGTCAGCGCCCACCGCCTCATCGAGCAGATCGAGCGGGAGCTGCGCCGACGATGAGGCGCGCGCACGTGGCACTGGCTTGGCGAGGGGCGAGCGCGTGATCGACTTCACCAGCGGATCCACGGTGCTGACCTTGGCCGGCGTGGCCGCACTGCTGACTGCGGCGGCGCTCGCCTTGGAGCGAGCCCGCGTCCTTTCCAGTCCCGGGCTCGGTGCTGGGATGGCTCGGAGTCGCCGTCATGGCTCTGGGGCTGATAAGGGTTATCC
>DASZDM010000153.1:0-4330 GCA_035942015.1 Acidimicrobiales bacterium
GTGGGGCCCGGCGTGTGGACCGGTACCGAACTGATCTCCTGGCAGAGCGGCCTGGCCTACAACCCCGAGACCGACACATGGCGCCGGATCGCTCCCTCCCCGCTCGCACCCCGGATGGACGAGGCCGTCACGGCGCTGCGGGGAGGGGTCCTCGTCTGGGGAGGATGCAACCGCATCGAGGTTCCGAACTGTGACGATGCCCTCGAAGCACCCCTCACCGACGGTGCCCTGTACGACCCCGCCACCGACAGCTGGACCATGCTGCCCGACAGTCCGCTCGGTGCAGGCGCCGGCACCCTCGCCGTGACGACCGCCTGGAACGACCAGGCCATCATCGTCGTCCCCCACCCCCAGGACCCCGAAGCGCCGACCGTCGCCGCTCTCGACCCCGCCACGCTCGAGTGGCAGGAGCTCGCACCGCTACCCAAAGAGGCAGGCAAGCGCGGGTCAGCGCTCGTGTGGACCGGAACCCACGTCATCGCCTGGGGCGGCTACACCGACTCGCCGATGGAGGAGACCGCCGCCGGGTTGGTGCTGAATCCGGTGCTCGACCAGTGGCGGCCCCTACCAGCCGGTGGTGGCGGCCGCCGAGGACATACGGCGCTGTGGACCCCCCACGGTCTGCTCATTGCTGGCGGCCAGCCCACGGCCCAGCCAGTGCTGTTCACGCCAGCCTCCGGCGAACCTGTCGCGGCCAGCACGACCCTCGCGAACTAGCTTGGGGAGCTTTGGAACAGGCGCTCCAAAGCCCTCGGTCGGCTCCGCACGCCTCGAGAGTTAGGGCGGCGAACTCGTCGGCGTGAGCGACGTTCGGCGGAATTGTCAGGCTGTTGAGCGAAGCCTTGCCGGATGAGCTCGGCGTTCACGAAGAGGCCACGGCCGAGATGACCGCCACCGGGAGCGCGAGCGCCGTCGTTCTGCGGGTCCGCTTTGCCGCACACCTGTGTCTCACAGCCTTGACGACCTCTCAGCCTTCAGGAGCCAAACAAGTGAGCGATAGGCTCTCGCCCTCGCATCAGATAACGGGGGTGTCGATTCCGATCAGTCGAACGGTCTCCCCGTTGCTGACTGCCATGGTGTCGCCGTCCACGATCCGAGTGACGCTCACTACTTCGCCGGCAGGCCGGGCAGGGGGAGCGCTCGTGGTGGTCGGGGCCGCCGTCGTGGTCGTACTGGAGGTGCTGGACGACGTGGTCATCGACTCAGTGTCGGTGGTGGTGGCCCCCTCGGTCGTCGTCGAGCGTCGGGTGCCTGCGGTCTCGGTGTCAGGCTCCTGGCTCCCGGAAAAGGCGCCGACGACGAGGAAGGCGACCACCACCCAGCTGATGATCTGCATGACGATCGGCAGGGAGCGGAAGCGCACCCATCCGCGTTTCAGAGCCTGCACCGCCACGTCCCGCTTTCTCTTCGCCCGGGACCATCATGATCGGCTTGCAGCAGTGGCGGCTGAATCCCCTCCTCATCGAACAGGCCCGCGGCGGCACCGACGAACACCGCACGCGGGAGGTGCGGGCTGGCCAGGATGCACCGGACTCCGTCATCCGACCGTGGCGCTCGCTTGATCTGCGCCTCCCTCCGCTTGGCGTACCTCACCGCAGGTGGCCTCCAGATCGGATGTCAACGCCGCTTCTGCCAGCCGCGGCGTCCAGCTGGTCAAGTCTCAGCCGGCAGTCCGTACGACGGGCTCGACGAGTTGGTAGGTCCTCCACACGATGAGCGTCGAGCACACGAGGGTCACCACGGTCTCGCCCAGGCTGCCGCTGCGCAGCACCGGAAGAGCGAGGCGGCGTCGCAGTGGCCACAGTAACGGCACGCCCTCCGGGGTGATGGCGTCGCCGAGGAGGTGGGTGAGTGAGCCCACTACCACCGCGGCGGCAAGCCACGGGCCGGCGGGAACCGCCGTGGCCACGGCCCAGCCCACGGCCACGGCCGCCATCAGCGGGCCGAGCGCCCCCCGCCAGGGCCGAGGACCGATCAGGCGCACGGCCAGGGCGGCGGCCACTCCCACCGTCACCCCGGCGCCCCAGGGCCCCATCGCCCCAGCCAGGGCGCTGGCGCACCCGATCGCCGCTACGAACGCCAGGCTGTGGGTGCGCTGGCGATGCCCGCCGGCGAGGGCACCGACCCCCAGCGCCGTGAGCTGTGAGGCGGGCCCGAACGTCCTCGACGCCGAGGACCCGGGGTGGTCGATGTCAGGGAGCACGGCGGCGCCGGCGCTCACCAGCGCGCCCGCCGCCAGCACCGGGAGCCCGAGCGGCTCCCCCATCGCCTCGGTGACCGGGGGTGCGATGGCCAACCACGCCAGGAGACCTGACAGGGCGTGGTTGCGGCCGTTCAACGTCGGCCCGTCGACTCTCGTCCCACACCCTGGTTACGCCACCTCCTTGCGCCCAACGCGACATCTCGCCACCGATTCCCGTCATTTCAGGGCACGAGCCCTAGTCACACCAGCGTCTTGGAGGGCCGTCTCAGCTTCTGGTACAGAGCCAGCGTCTCGGGGTGGACCTGGTCGTAGGGTTCGACGTCGGCTTCCACTTTTGCGCATATGTCATCCCATGCCGCTTCCACCCCAGCCGGATTCCCCGCTCGGTCGGCAGCGGTCATCAGCGCCCGAGTCAGCCCCTCGTCGTAGGGGCTCACCCGCTGGGCCCGGTGCGCCGCCCACGTTGCAGCCTCGACGTCGCCGTTCGCCAAGCACAGCTCCGACATGCGCAGCGCAGCGTCGACGATCTCCGCCTCCAGCTCCGCATCATGGCCCTCGTACTTCACCCAGTGCGCCTTACCCACCAGCCCGTCGAACAGCCGTCCTCGCACAAGTTCCAGGGCGCTGCGCAGCAACGCCACCGCGGCAGCGCCGTCGAGGTGCTCAGCCAGCGCCACGGCGTCGCGGAAGCGCTCGTAGTCGGTCCCGACGAGCTCGTCGAGCCGGAACAGCCCGCGGTTGTGGTACGCCTTGGGCAGCAGGAGGGTCCCGTCGCTCGCTTGCCCCAACCACTTCCTGGCTACCGAAGAGGTGGTGTCCCAGGTCGTCCGTTCGGACCCCTCCGGCCACAGTGCCCACCGCAGCCTGTCGCTGTCGGCACCGTCGCGGTGCATGGCCAGGTAGACGACCGCCTCCAATGACTTGGCCCGGGGCACAGGTCCCCTGCCGACCACCTCGACGGGCCCCAGCACCCGCACCTCGACCTCCGGAGCTTCCCCGTCCCGGAGCCAACGGTCGGCCCGCAAGGGAACCGCCGGCAGAGGCCGAGACCCGTTGGACAGGGGCCTCGCCTGGCCTGAGGGCCCCACCTCGTCGAGCATGTGGCCCCCTTGCGCCGGGGTATCGAGCGCCTGTTCCTCGGCCTCGCCCGCCACCGCCTGACCGGGCGCAGGCCGGTGGCCGTTGGCTGGGTCCTCGTCGATAGCCCCGCCCGTGGACCAGTCATCGCCGGGCTCGGGGGCCTCCTCGCCGACCTCGAAGGACAGCTCGTCGAGATCCCCGGTCGTCGGTTCGTACGTGGACGCGGCGGGCGCCACGTCCTCGCTGTCGCCGGCGAGATCCAGCAAGGCGACCACGGACTGGAGCTGGTCGGCGTCCAGCCACCGCTCCCGTCGAGCACACAGGCCCAGCGGCTCCACCCGCACCCTGTCGCCCTCGACGACCAGGCGACGCTGCGCCGCCTCGGCCACCTCCCCGGCCACGACCACCGTCACCCCGGCATGGCGCACCTCGCCGCTGAGCTTGGCCAGCCGTTCCTCGACGACGTCGTCCAGCCCGGTTGCGCACAGCACCACCGTGGGCACCCAGTCGGCGGCCGGCCCCTGGACTCGGGCGCTCACCACGTTCGACCAGCCACTCGAGTCCAGGACCTCGGCCAGGCCGTAGGCCTCGTGCTCAAGGGCGGCCACGACGTCGTCCATGCGCTCCGCCCTGCGGGCACGCTCGAGCCACTCGAGCTCGTCGCCGAAGCCCACCAGCACCACGTCGACGAAGTCAGCCCACGGGCAGGTGGTCAGCTCCAGGGCCAGGGCAGCCAGCACCTCCTCGGCCCGGCCCGCTTCGGCGGCGATTTCGGTCACCCCGGTGCCCTCCAGGTTGAAGAGCACCTGGGCGCCGTGGTCGTGGGCGCCGAGGCTGACCAGCGCCGGCAGGGGCGCCGGGATCCGCCCGGCCAGGGTCCGCAGCTCTTCGAGGTCCATGTCGTCGAGCAGCAGCTCCCAGAGTCGCCGCTCCGGGTCGCTCGTCCAGGGCTCGGGGGGCGACGGTGGCGGTGGTGCCGCGAAGACAACCCTCAGCGACGACTGGTCGAGCTCGACGGCCACGACGTCCGGGAGCCCCTGGTCGAGC
>DASZDM010000154.1:0-8136 GCA_035942015.1 Acidimicrobiales bacterium
CTGGCTGTGCTCTTCGGCTCGCAGACCGGTGACGAGGTCGACAAGTTCGCGAACTGCCGTTGGGAGGCGGGCCCGGAAGGGTTGCCGCTCCTCACCGACTGCTCCCGCTGGACGGCGGCTCACATCGTCGAGCGCTTCGACGCCGGTGACCATGTCGGCCACCTGCTCGCGCCCTTCGAGGGGGCGGCCGGGGCTTGGGCCGGGCAGCTCGGCTTCCAGGCGATGAAGGACGTGAAGCCCGGACACCGCCCCTGAGGTGCCGGGCCCTGAACAAATGGGCCAGCTTCAGCCCAGAAGTCGGGAGGTGCACGCCGGCTCAGCGTTGGGTACCACCCCGTCGCCATGGCCCTCGCCGACCCCGCTGCGTGTGCTGAGGACGCCGGCCTCCACTACGTCTCCGACGTGGAGCCCGGCATCAGCCGACGCCGTCGGGGCAAGGGCTTCTCCTACAGCCGGGCCGACGGTACGCCGGTGAGTGATGACGAACGCCGACGCATCGAGGCGATCGTCATCCCCCCGGCGTGGACAGACGTCTGGATCTGCGGGCAACCGGAGGGCCACATCCAGGCCACCGGGCGCGACGAGCGCGGCCGCAAGCAGTACCGATACCACCCACGATGGATGGAGGCTCGCGACGCCACCAAGTTCGACGCCCTGGGTGACTTCGGCCGAGCCCTGCCCGGCATCCGATCCCGGGTGGCGGATGACCTCGGCCGGCCTGGCCTCTCCGAGAAGAAGGTGCGGGCCGCGGTGGTGCACCTGCTGGACGAGACCCTCATCCGCATCGGCAACGACGAATACGCCGTCACCAACGCCTCCTACGGATTGACCACGCTGGAGGACGACCACGCCGTCGTCTCCGGCAGCTCGGTGACCTTCGAGTTCGGGGGCAAGAGCGGCACCGACTTCGAGGTCATGGTGCGCGACCGCAGACTGGCCACCATCGTCCGGCGCTGTCAGGAGCTGCCCGGAGAGGACCTGTTCCAGTACCTCGACGGCGACCGGGTGGTCGATGTCACCTCCACCCACGTCAACGACTACCTGCGCACGCTGACAAGAGGCGACCGCACCGCCAAGGAGTTCCGCACCTGGGGTGGCACCGTGGTGGCGGCCGAGAGCTTGGCGAAGGTCGGCCCGGCGGAGACGAAGCGGGAGGTCGAGCGCAACGTGATCGCCGCCGTCGACGACGCCGCGGCGCGTCTCGGCAACACCCGCGCGGTGGCCCGAAGCAGCTACGTCCACCCGGGCGTGCCCGAGGCCTACCGCAGCGGCGCCTTGCACTCCGCCTGGCGCTCGTCTCGGTCCACGCCGCGCCTGAGCCGGGCCGAACGGGCCGTGCTCAAGCTCCTCGAGACGTCGCCCTGAACGGTCGAGCAGCCCGCCCAGGCGTCTCGTAGTCTCGGCGACCGTGCTCGACCACGTGTTCACCGACGCCATCGGCGCCCTGCGTGACGCCCTCGAGGGTGCCCTGCTGGAGCGCCAGGCCTTCGAGGAGCGTTTCCACGTGGACGTGCTGTTGGGTGACATGACCTGGGAGACCAGCTACGGCCTACCCGGTGAGGGGCTACCTCCCCGGGTGCAGGCCGACATCACCCTGGACTGGCCGACCTGGTCGCAGACCGCCTACCGGAGCTGGTACCTCGACGACACGCCCGACGAGTCACCCACGGATCCCCCCGAGGTGCTGGTGGAGGTATCACTGCGCATCCAACGCCTGGTCGGCAGGCCCGACCCGGGCCGCGTGCTCGCCGTGCTGCCCGGCGCCAGCCCCCCCATCGGCACCGAGGCACTTGCTCGCGCCGGCCACACCGTCGAGCAGGTCTTCGTGGGCGACGACGAGGGTGACGGTGAGTTCGCCATCGAGGTGTCCTACGAAGGCAGCGTCGCCCTCGATGAGCGCATCCTGGCCGACGGATCGGTCCTCGACGAACAGTTCGGCGGCATCGGCGGCTGGGTCGCTTCCACCCTGGTCCGCCTGGGCGACCTCAGCTTCGAGTTCCTCCCTCCCGAGGACGACGCCGACGCGCGCTAGCGACCAGCCGCTTGTGCAGTCAGGATGGGGGCCACCAGGTCGGCCAGCCGGGTCTCGGGGCGGGCCCCGAGGTGGCTGATCACCTCGGCCGCCGCCGCCGCCGCGAACCGGGCGCAGACGCCGGGGTCGAGATCCCGCACGAGGCCGTGGAGGAAGCCGGCGGCGTAGAGGTCGCCGGCGCCGGTGGTGTCGACCACCCGGGCCACGGGAACCGCCTCCACGTCGTGACGCCTTCCGTCGGCAAGCACGGTTGAACCGGCCGGCCCTCTGGTCATCACCACGAGGGGGCAATACCGCTCGACCTCGGCCAGGGCGTCATCGGGGTCGTCGGTTCCGCCCAGCAGGCGCAGCTCGTCCTCGTTGCCAAAGAGGATGTCGGCGCCGGATTCCACCAGGGCGAGGAACTCATTTTGAAACCGTGCCACGCAGAAGGAATCGGAGAGGGACACCGCCACGCGCCGTCCCGCTCCGTGGGCCACCGCCACCGCCTTCTCGAACGCCTCCCGGGCCGGGGGCCGGTCGAAGAGGTAGCCCTCCAGGTAGGTGATGCGGGCCTCGGCCACCAGTGCCTCGTCCACGTCGGCCGGCCCCAGCTCCGCAGCGGCTCCCAGCAAGGTGCTCATGGTGCGCTGGGCGTCGGGGCTCACAACGATGAGCGAGCGGCCGGTCGGACCGGCGGCGCGGTCGACCTGCCCCCGGTCGAAGGCGACGCCGGCGGCTCGCAGGTCGTGGGCGAAGACCTCGCCGAGCTGGTCGTCGGCCACCCGGCCGATGAAAGCCGCTCGGGTGCCGAGTGATGCCAGGCCCGCCACCGTGTTGGCGGCCGATCCTCCGGACACCTCCACCGCCGGCCCCATGGCCCGGTACAGCCGCTCCGCCTCCGGGGGCTCGACGAGGGCCATGGACCCCTTGACCAGTCCCTGCTCGACCAGAAAGCTGTCGTCGGCCGAGGCGATGACATCGACCAGGGCGTTGCCGATGGCCACCACGTCGCAGTTGGTCCCCATGGGCCCGGAAGCTACTGCCAGTAGCATCCCGGGGTGGACGACACCATCCCCGACGCCGTCGACACGCTCGATTTCCGCCTCCCTCGCACCGTCGTGCCTCGGCGATACGAGCTCCGCATAGAACCCGACCTGGCCACTGCCACGTTCTACGGAACCGTCGCCATCTCCGTCGACATCGAGCAGGCAGTGGACGAGATCGTGTGCAACGCCGCCGAGCTGGAGATCGACGGCGCCTGGCTGTCGGGCCTCGACGGCACCCGCATCGAGGCCGAACCCAGCCTCGACCACGAAGCTGAGCGCCTCGCCCTCGCCCTGGTTTCCACCGCCTGTCCCGGCGCCTGGACAGTGCACGTTGGCTTCCGCGGTGTGCTCAACGACAAGCTGGCCGGCTTCTACCGCAGCGTCTACACGGGCGCCGAGGGCGTCGAGCAGGTGATCGCCACCACGCAGATGGAAGCCACCGACGCCCGCCGGGTCTTTCCCTGTTGGGACGAGCCCGACCGCAAGGCCGTCTTCTCCGTGACCTTGGTGGTGGCCGAGGGTTTGTTGGCCGTGAGCAACGGCGGGGTGGTGGACGAGGCCCCCACCGACGACGGACGGCTCTCGGTCCGCTTCGCCGACACGGTGCCCATGAGCACCTATCTGGTGGCCCTGGTCGTCGGGCCGCTGGAGGCCACTGAAGCCGTCGACGTCGACGGCGTGGCTCTGCGGGTGGTCCACGTCCCGGGCAAGGCGCACCTCGCTCCCTTCGCCCTGGAGGTGGGCGCTTTCTGCCTGCGGTGGTTCCGCGACTACTACGCCATCGCCTATCCGGGCGACAAGTGCGACCTCATCGCCCTACCCGACTTCGCCTTCGGGGCCATGGAGAACCTGGGCGCCATCACGTTCCGCGAGCAGGTCCTGTTGGTCGACCCCGACGCCGTGGCCCAGGCCGAGCTCCAACGGGTGGCCGACGTGGTGGCCCACGAGCTGGCCCACATGTGGTTCGGCGACCTGGTGACCATGAAGTGGTGGAACGGTCTGTGGCTCAACGAGGCCTTCGCCACGTTCATGGAGGTGGCCGCCGTCGACGCCTTCCGGCCCGAATGGCGCCGCTGGGACTCCTTCACCACCGAGCGGGCCGCCGCCTTCGCCGTCGACTCCCTGGCCAGTACCCGCCCCGTCGAGTACCCGGTGCGCTCGCCGGAGGAGGCCGAGGGCATGTTCGACGTGCTCACCTACCAGAAGGGGGCCTCGGTCCTGCGCATGCTCGAGCAGTACCTGGGCGGCGACGGGTTCCGCTCCGGCATCTGCCGCTACCTGGACGCCCATGCCTACGCCAACGCCGAGACCACCGACCTCTGGGACGCCATCGAGGAGGCCACCGGTGAGCCCGTGCGGCGCATCATGGACGCCTGGATCTTCCAGGGCGGCTATCCGCTGATCGGCGTCGGCGAAGACGACGACGGTTCGCTACGCCTGGACCAGCGCCGGTTCGTCTTCGCCGGGAGCGAGGATGGGGTGGTGTCGACCGCCACCTGGCCGGTGCCGCTGCTGGTGCGATCGGGTGAGGCGCCACCCAGCCGGCTCCTCATGGACGAGGAACCGGTGACCCTCGCTCCTGGAGGGACGCCGGTGGTGGTCAACGCCGGCGGCCACGGCTTCTACCGGGTGCGTTACTCGCCTGAGCTGCTCGGCAGGCTGCGCCGGTCGCTCGACCGTCTGGCGCCGGTGGAACGGGCCCTGCTGGTCGATGACACCTGGGCCGCGGTCCTGGCCGGCGATACGCCCGCCTCGGCCTTCCTCGAGCTGGCCGGCGGCTTCGGCGGGGAACGCACGCCCACGGTGTGGGCCACCCTCACCGGTGCCGTCGGTGCGCTCGACCACGTGCTCGACGGCGAGTCCCGGACCCGCCTACAGGGCTGGGTGCATCGTCTGAGCGGCCCGGCGCTGGCCGAGCTCGGGTGGAAGCCTGCCGAAGGCGAGAGCGACCTCATCCGCCAGACACGTGGCCTTGTCATCACCGCCGCCGGCGTGCTCGGCGGTGACAAGGAGGTCCAGGCCCACGCCGGCTCCGTGCACGGCGCCGTGCTGGCCGGCTCCACGCCGGTCGACCCCGACGTGGCCGCCGCCGTGCTGGCCGTGGTGGCTTCGGTCGGTGGCGCCGACGACTATGAGGTGGTGCTGGAGCGCTACCGCACTTCCCCCTCACCCCAAGAGGGGGAGCGCTACCTCTATGCCCTGGCCCGCTTCCCCTCCGTGGAGCTGGCCCGACGCACGCTGGCTATGACCCTGACCGACGACATCCGGACCCAGAACGCCCCTTACGTCGTCGGCCGGCTGTTGGCCAACCGCCACGCCGGGAGCCTGGCCTGGGCCTTCGTGGAGGAGCACTGGGACGCGATGAACGCCCGCTTCCCCGACAATGCCATCCCCCGCATGCTCGGCGGGATCACCGCGTTGTCCACACCCGAGCTGGCCGCACGCGTGGAGGCCTTCCTCGACCAGCACCCTGTGCCGCAGGGACCCCAGACCATCGCCCAGCACCGGGAGCGGCTGCGTGTCAACGTGGCCCTGCGGGCACGGGAAGGGCAGCGGCTGGGCGAATGGTTGGAACGCTGATTCCCCTGACCGGTGCCGCCGACGGGCCTTCGGTGTTCGCCGTCGAGGACACCGCCGTGCAGGTCACGTGGGGGGAGCTGGCGGCCGGCCCCGTCAGAGTCGGCGTCGGCGACGCCGTGGTGGAGGTGGCCCACGGTGGGGGGCCCGGTGCCGTGGTAGTCGACGGCCTGCCACCCGACACGGAACTGGAGGTGACGGTGACGACCGACGGCGGGTCACCCCAGCCGGTCGACACCGTGCGTACCTTGAAGCCGCCGCCGGGCGCCGAGTTGTTCCGCCTCGCCACCGTCAACGACATCCACCTGGGGGATCCCCACTTCGGTCACCTCCCGAGGGTCCCTCACCCCCCCGGTGACGGCCCCCCACCCCCGGAACGGTGCCTGGCGGCAGCCGTGGCCGAGCTGGCCGAGTGGGGGGCGCAACTCATCCTGGCCAAGGGGGACGTCACTGACCACGGCAACGCCGAGGAGTGGAAGGTCGCAGCCCAGTTGCTCTCTGCCCCCGGACTACCGGTGCTGGTCATCCCCGGCAACCACGACGTCAGCGAGGGAGCCATCGATCCCACCGACATCCTGGCCGGCGCCGGCATCACCTTCCGCTCCGGACCGCCTTCGGCCCATGGCCTTCCCGGCTTCCGCCTGGTGGTGGGCGACACGACCGTGGCCGGCCACAACTCGGGCACCATCGCGACCAGCAGTGAGGAGATCGTGCGCCTGGCCGCCGAGGCGGACGGACCCGCCCTGGTGGCTATCCACCACCACCCGCAGCGCCGCCGGGTCATGACGCATCCTCCCCGCGGCATCCCCGGGACAGAGGCGGTCCCCTTCCTCGACGGGTTGGCCGCCGCCAATCCGGCCACCATGGTCATCACCGGGCACAGTCATCGACACCGCATGCACCGGTGGGGACCACTGCTCGTGGCCGAGGTGGGCTCACCGCAGGACTTCCCCGGCACGTGGGCCGGCTATGTGGTCCACGAAGGTGGTATCCGCCAGGTCGTGCGCCGGGTGGCCGCCCCCGGTCCCCTGGCCTGGACCGAGTCGACCAAGGGCTGCTTCGCCGGCCTGTGGGGCCGGTGGGCACCCGGAAGCCTCAGCCAACGCTGCTTCAGCCACCCCTGGCCGACGCGAATCGCCTCCGCAACCGGAGGGCGCTCGGCGAGCTGATTCGCCCTTGCAACCGGAGGTTGCTCGGCGAGCTGAGTGTGCTACGGCCGCCGATGCCGTCGCACCCAGGAGATTCCAGGGTCAGCGGTTGAACTTCAGGCCGTACAGGCGCTCGTAGCCGGGGAGGCACTGCGGTCGCTCGGCGCACTCGGGCGGGCCACCGAGGACTAGCCGGTCCTCGACATCGGCCAGGTCGGACACGGTCTGGAGGTCGTACTGCTCGGCGGTCTCGGCCGTGACCACCAGGGCGTTCTTGTCCTCGGCCTCGGACGGCTCCAGCAGCTCCAGTCCCTCCGGCAGCAAGTCCTCGATGCGTTCCACCCCTTCGTCGGTCTGCACCGGCTCCGCGTTCTCGTCCAGGTGGAGCAGGAGGCTCCCGATGTACTCAGGGACGACGTCGAGCTCGCCCCGCTCGATGGCCGGGAACACCACCTGCTCCCTGGCCCCGAGGTTGGCCTCCACGGTGGCGTCGTAGCCCTCGGCCTGCAGAGCGATGGCGTACATGTGGGCCAGGATCTGGCTCTCGGTGAAGTTGAAGGAGCCAACCGTCAAGGCTCCCGAGCCCTCCGGGGATCCGCCTTCGAGCAATCCGTTCGTCTCCAGGAAGTCGCGGGCCACGGCCTCGGGGTCCTCCCGCTCACCGTCCACCCGCTGGTTGAGCTCGGTGATGGCCTCGGTGGTCAGTGCCGCCGACACCGCGTTCAAAGTCTCGGCCGCGGTCTCGTCCACCGCCTGGGAGCGCACCAGGGGCACGATGTTCTCGGCCCCCTGCAACTCCCGGTCGTCCTCGAGCACCACCCAGTCGTTGGCCGCGATCGCCCCCACGGTGGAGAACAGCACGGCCACGTCGCTCGAACCCTGCTCAAGCGCGGTGACGGTGATGGCTCCCGGGTCGAGGGGCTGGAAGCTGAAGGTGGCCGCTGCCCCGGCACCGTCGTCGCCGGGAGGGGTCTCGACGGTGGACGGGTCGGAGTCGGTGCAGGCTCCCAGGACCACCGTGGCGGCCAGGAGGGCGCCGAGGAGGAGGCCGGTGCGGGCCGATGGCGGGGTGGTGAAGATCGTCATGGCGGCCATGACACCACGTCTGAGCCACTGCCGGCCATCTCGCCCGGTTTCCGGCTCTGTGTCACCGGGGAGGACGCCGGCATGCTCCGCTCCGTGCTACTGGGTGCTGCCGCGGGGGCCGCCGGGACGACTGCTCTCAACGTCGCCAGCTACCTCGACATGCTCGGCCGTGGCCGCCCTCCGAGCACCACCCCGGAGCGCACGGCCGAGGTCATGGCCGAGCGAGCCGGGATCGAGGTTCCGGGCGACGACGACGTCCGCAGCA
>DASZDM010000155.1:0-2700 GCA_035942015.1 Acidimicrobiales bacterium
CTTCCCTCCAACGGCCGTTTCGCCGGACGCAGTAGACGAAGTCACGGTAGGCGGGGACGTCGAGGATGACCTCTGCACGATCGTCCCGGACATCGACGTTCCTGACGTGCACGGTCGCGCCCGGACCGCGCCACGGGGCTAGCGCAGCATCCTCCGGCGTGTCGAAGTCGGCTTGGCTCACGCCCTCATTGTCGCAGAGACGTGACGCTCCGACGTGCCGGTCTGCAGCGCCATGCGGCAGGCTGCTGAGCTCGCCGTCGGTCCTCGGCGAGCCGCACCAATCGACCAGTCGCGCTGGCCTCGACGGCCGGCAAGCCGGCATCATGCGTGGGTGCCGGTGTCGATCATCCGCAGGGCGTCGCCGGCCTCGTGATGGCACTGCCGATCCTGGTTGCTGCCCTCGACGCCTCGGTAGCGCCTCTGAAGGCGGTCAAGGCGTACGCCGGTTCCGAGTCGTGAGCGGCCGGCTCATCTACGTCGTCAACTGCTCTCTCGACGGCTACATCGAGGACGCCGACGGCGGCTTCGGTTGGTCCGAGCCCGATGAGGAGCTCCACCAGTTCTTCAACGACCTCCTCCGTCCGATCGGCTCGTTCCTCTACGGCCGCCGGCTCTACGAGTCGATGGCGGTGTGGGAGACGGACCCCTCCCTGGCCGCCGAGTCACCGGTGATGGCGGACTTCGCCGCGGTGTGGCAGGACGCCGACAAGATCGTCTACTCGACAACGCTCGAGGAGCCCATCACGGAGCGGACGCGGATCGAGCGGGTCTTCGATCCCGACGCCGTGCGCGGGGTGAAGGCGGCCGCAGCCACCGATCTCCTGATCGGCAACGCCACGCTCACCGCCCACGCGTTCCGGGCGGGACTGGTGGACGAGATTCATCTCGTGGTGGCGCCGGTCGCGGTGGGCGGGGGCAAACCGCGCTCCCGGGTGGTGTTCGGCTCGACCTCGAGCTCGTCGAGGTGCGCCGCTTCGAGGGCACCGGCGTGGTGGCCCTGCGCCATCGGGTACGGGGCACGGCGTGAGCGCAGGCATGAGCGTCGTTCAGGTCGCGGCCCGCGTCGTTCCTAGGCGCATGTGGCCGCGCTCATGGCTGGGCGTCAGTCCAGCCAAGCCGACCGACCCGGACCAGGCCGTACTCGTCGACCAGCTCGGCTTCGAAGCGCCGGTCATCTATTCGGAAACGAAACAGGCGTGATCCGTCAGCCGAGGTGATCTCCTCGCCGACCAACTCGAGTTGCTCACCGTCTTCCTGCGTGAGGCCGAACGCCGCCACGAGATGCCACCGCGCTTGTTCGATGGCCTCATTCCGAGACAGCGGCTCCCGGGGCTCGTGGGAGCGGGCCTGTGCTTGGGAGACCAGTCGCCGCACTACATGCCTGAGCCCGTCGTAGACGGCAGCTCCGGCCACGCCCGGGAGTGCATCGGCCGCTATTTCGAGGAGGATCTGCGCCGCCGCAGCGTCAGCGCCCCAAGAGGAGTACGTCTGACGGTGAGTAGCGACGTGAGGAACGGGTGGCCCACCTTCCACGCGAAGAGCGGCAACCAGTTGGCCGATTAGGTCAAACGGGACCTCGATGGAGCGGCGAACGTCCAGGAGGTCGGCGTCCCACACCTCGCGTACGTTCTGGCCCGTGGGGTCTTCGACGAAGCGCACTTCGATGGCGTATCGGTCCAGATCCAGCGAGCGGTACCACTCGCTCTCCTCAGAGCGCTCATGTTCCATGGACAAAGTCTCACACGAGACCCCGTACAGCAAAGGATGCCTGCTGAGAAGTGGAGGCACATGACCGAGGCCATCACATGCCCTGGGCTTCTGCAGTCCAGAATCCGGATCTCTCAGCGTTCTCCGGGATCCAGCCGTCTCCGAAGACGCGGAACTCGTCTAACCCGGCGAAGTGAGCCAGGCGCTCCATGCGGGTTCGGACAACGAACTCCCACTCGGCGTTCAGGTCGATCGTCGGAAGGCCAAGATGCTGTGAGATCAGATTGAGTCGGGCGTGAAGCACGTCCAGTTCGGCGTTGCGTCGGAGATCATCGAGAATCCCCTGCTGACCTTTCCCGAACGATTGGAAGGCCCAGACGATGATCGAGGCGCCCCAGGCGAGTAGTGCGCCCGAAAGGACACCTCGCCACTGCGAGTCGAGCAGCAGTACCCCGACTGCGCCGAGCGCCAAGGCGAGAAGGCCGCCAATGAGGCGGGTGATTGCGCGATTGGCCGTGTTGGTGATCTCCTCGCCAGTGAGCGAAGCCTTCGGGACGTGGCGGGCGATCAAGCGGTCGAGCTTCCCTGGAAGACGCATATCTCCAGTCTGAACTGACAGGGCCGATGCCGTCGACGGCGACTTTGGTGCTGAGTGAACTCCGGCGGCGGCCGAGCGGCGGGTCACCCCACTCATTCCCCGACCAGGGCACGGCACGTGGGTAGCGATCAGCGACCCCGGCGTCGCCGACGACGGGCCGGTCGCCAAGGGCGTTTGTGTGCCGAGTTTTGCGCATCCGGCGGAAGTGCCCGCCAATGGAGCTACCGGAGGACGGCGGTGCCCGTAGTACGGACGTGCCGGTAGTCGTGTTACCGCGCAGGGCCGCCCTCCGCGGTGGCCGGCACGGGCCATCGCGCACCGAAGATGTGATCGTGCTGGCTCCGGCACCGCGCTAGCCGGGATTCGGCGGCATCCGGTACTACGACGCCACAGCG
>DASZDM010000156.1:0-6764 GCA_035942015.1 Acidimicrobiales bacterium
ACGTCCTCGCCCTGGCCGAGACGAAGCGCGCGCTCGATCTCATCCGTGAGCACGCGGACAATGGGCAGCTCTTGGTCCACGTCATGCGAGTCCTGAGGGACCGATCTTCGCTGCGGGGTGAGGGTATTCGCGAGGGCTTCGACGATCTTGCTGCCGGTCGAGTTGTTCCCCTGAGTGACGACCTCCTCGATGAGATCGCTGCGACCGAGGGGAAGGCGCGATCGCGATCAAAGTCCACCTGACGGCCACCGCCGCCCGTCAGGTCCGTGACCTTCGAGGCGCGCGCCGGAAGGCCGCCGGAGTCGCGCTCGGCGAGCTGCGCGACCGCGGGTGCGATGCGGCTGGCTACCGCCTGAGTGGAGAGGTGATCGAGCACGTCTGCTGCCGTCACCTCTACGGCCCAGACCGAATGCTCACGGTGTGGCCCGCAGAGGACCGCGCGGTCGTGATCGCCCATCGGCCGGCACGACGAATCCGCGGCTGACGTGTACAGCACCCTTCTCGATGCGCTGGAGCTCGAAGTCTCCGACGCCGAACGCGAGAAGTCACCTTGCTGCGACGACGCAGGACGGCCACCGTCGGACGAACACGTGGCTACCGTCATTGCCGAGGCAGTCGAGCGGGTGGGACGACGAGTCCGTCGTTAGCGACGGTGACGGCTTGCGGCAGAGATCGCGGCTCGAGCACGCCTTCGGACGGGAACCGGCGGTTGGTGCTATCGGCGGCTCCGAGGCGGCGCCCTCTTTGTGGGAAGCGGTTCCATGTGCGGTCGCCAGTACGGCCGATTTGGAGTTCTAGCCGACCTCCATGCTGGCGGCAGGAACCAGGAACGCCCGTTTCGTTGCACCCGGTCGTTCCAACGCCTGGACCTTCGCCGGGCGTGACCCAGCGGCGGCGGTGGGGTCTCCGGAGAGGCATCCCGGTGGAGCGTTATCGGACGGCGGACGCTCTCCTTCGCCGGAAGTAGTGGGATCTAACCGTCCCAACGGATGTCTTACCTTACTCTGCTCGCGGATGGCACCGATGCCGGACGCCGTGGCTGTAAGAGGCGTCCACCACCTCCGGCGTGTCCCACGCGAGAATGCTGTCCATGACCTTGGGTGGGTGCCACGCCCAACGCCCGCGTCTCGCCGCTGGCAGCACGACGCCGTAAGTTGAGCTACTACCAGTAGGGAAGCCCATTGGCATGAGTACGACGCCGCCAACGGATGCTCCACCCGCCAGAGACGACGACAAGTTGGCGCATCGCGACTTCCTGCTTAGCGGAGCAGCATGGCAAGACAGCCTGCTCCAAAACTATCGGATGATCTTCCTGACCCTACACACCATTCTGTTCGCGATCGGGAACGGCCTGTTCGCAAGCGCTCTCGGTCAGGACAGCGTTCACCGCGCAGCTACCTTATACGTGCTCCTCTTGGCTGTATCCGGCGCGAGCCTTTATCTCCTGAAGCGAATGCGGGGCATAATACTTGCGCGCGGCAACGACATCAACTTCTGGCATCGACAGATTATCGCCCTAGAGAACGATCTTGCGCCAAGCATTCGCGATTTCACACGTTTCAAGATTCACCAAAAGTCGCATCGCGACCAAGACTATGACGAGATTTTCATGAACGGCACGAAGATTTCAGACCTACATATCGACATGCTAATCCAGAAAGGTCTTGGGCACACGCGGCGGATAATTGACAAGCAGCTGTTCCATGGATTAGCAGCGGGATGGATTCTCCTTGCCGCAGCTTCGAGTGTAAGAATGCTTCAGCTCGGAGGAATTGAAGTATCGTGGAACTGAGTCCTCCGGACACCAGCGGAAGTCCTGCGCGCTAGGGTAGGCCGTCCACTACAGGGTGACGGTCTCTGGATAACCGTGACCGCTACCGCGTTCCTGACGGGTGCCTCCAAGCGCCGGCCAGGGGCGCCCGTAACGGCACTCAAGCGCGCCGCCATAATCTTCAGAGCGTTATGTCGGTCTCGAGCCATGGAGAGCGGCCTGCGGATCGGGGTTCTCCGCTCCTTCAAGGGTGGTGATCGCTGCCCATATCCCCGCTGTTTTCCACCGTGCTTTCTGGTAGTGAGCTGTCCCGATTGGGTGGCGCAATGTCCCTGGCGGGGTGCTCGACGACCCCATCGCCAGCCGGGTCGACACGGTGCTCCCCCGTCGAAGTATCCGGAACGCTCGCCGGGTAGGTTCCCTCTTCACCATCGGCCCCATCTTGAGAAGACAGCGACGTCGACACCACCTGCGCTGGGACATCCTCCTGCAGATCGGGAGGCGGCTGTGGCGGCCTGAGCTTCGGCGGCGGCGCGGCCCACGGCTTGATCGTTTGCACGGTGGACGCGTAGAAGTCGTCGAGGAGTTCCAAGACCGCAGTCACGAAGCTGCCCTTCCCGCGCCCACGCTTGGTGCCCATGGGGGCGGACGCCGTGAGGCGAAAGCTTCGTAGCTCCCGCTTGGGGTCGTTGATGAGGACCTCCGGGTTCGCTCGCACGTCTCGTAGCAGTTCAGAGGTGGACGCGCCCCGGGCGTGTCGAGCGAAGCAGTCAACGCGGAGCGTCTCGGGCGCGCCCTTCAATTGCCGGAGAAGCCAGTTGATCCGCGTCTGCGGGCGGCCTACCCCCGGTGCTTCGATGTCCACGGAGGCGAACACCCGGCCGGCTCTCAGGTCAGCGGTCACCGTGACGGGGCCAACGGCGTTTGGTATGCGCAGCCCGCCGTCGAGGACACCGTTGTCGGCGAGACTGTCGACGAGCGCCTGTGCTCGGAGTGCCGGCTCCGCCAACTCCTTGCGGGAGAGAGCCGGCTGCACCTCGATTCCAAGCTGGCGACCCAGGTGGAGACAGGCGTAACGGATGAGTTGGTCCCAACGGGACGCTACTTCTGCAGCTGCCTTGTCGTTGGCCCGGAGCGTTCCGGCAGCAACCGCCTGGCGGACGGTGACCCAGCTCGCGCCCATGTCCTCAAACTCCATGGCGCCCGACCGCGGGTGCTCCAGATATCGAATGAGTTCTCCCAGGATCCATGCCTGGTCGGGATCGCCAACGCCTCGGTGGACCTTCTGCATGACCGCCTCGGTGAGGACCTGTGTCCACGAGAGGTGGTGAATCGCGACCTTCCTGAGCTTCCGCTTGTCGACGTGAGTCGGATGGGTCCCTGCAATGGGAGGAATCTCATTCGAGATGGTGAGTAAAGCGTCGAAGCCCTCCTCCCTTGCAACATCGAGATAGGACTCGAGCTGAGTCGCCTCAAGCTCGTTCGAGCCGGTCTTTACCTCAACCAGGCAGACCCACGAGCGGCCGCCCCGGGCCACGCGGATGAGGCCGTCGGGGTAGACCCGCTTGTCCCCCCCCGTGAAGGGAACCTCGATGAAGGTCTCGACCGATCCCGTGGGTGCACCAAGTGGCGCCGTGATGGCCCGACCGAACTCCTTGACCGAGGACATGACTGCTAGTAGTGCCGAGGTCGCCCTTCGCTCCTGCTCCTCAGCACCCGAAATCCCCGACGTTGGGATCAGGCGCGCTGCATGCCAGGTTTCCTCGGCCACTTTGTCCTCCGTCTCGTCGCCGGTGGCACCGAGGCTACGCCGGAAGCGGACGGCGACTGGCGACGACCCGCCGAGGCGCCGGGCAGACCGCGCGAAACCGTGGCGTCCAGAATGTCGTCCAGCACGTTTGAGCGTGTAGCGAGTGCCCGACTTCGGCACCGGTGCTGCGCACGAAATAGTCGTGTAGGCACTGTGAACCTTGCACTCGATCTACTGATTGTGGGTTGGCAGCGGAGCTGGAGGCCGGCCGGCTGGCTCCCGCTGACCATCTTCATAGAAAAAGCGGCTTTCCTATGGCTCCAAGAGTCCTTCAGGGCTCAACTCGGACAGAGGGCGAGACGGCAAATGGATCCACCCTTCCGCCAGCGCCCGCGGACGCATTTCCTCGGGCGGGAGATGCGTGGCTCGAGTCTTCGATGCCACCGCGACGAGTGCGGATACGAGAGCATCGAGGACATGGTCGGAGACGACACAACGGGCTTGGACAGGCTTGAGATCAAGCCACGCTCCTACGGCGCGGTCGATTGCGTCCACGACGTTCTCTCTCACTCGCCGCGCCTCGTCAGTTCGTTGCCGATTCTTGTAGCCCTTGCACTCGATTCCCCAAGCGGCGAACGCCGCCGCTGGATACGTTTCAACGATCGGACCGGTGCCGTCACGCGGCGCTGGACTTCCCCAGATTTCATCCGCCCATCGTCGCTGAAGCAGGGCGCATCTCATGGCGACAGACCCAAGCTTGTCGGCGGAAACCGATAGTGGTGCCTTTGAACCAAGGACGCGTATCGCTCTGTCGGTCTCGCGATGCGTAAGCGTGGACCGGTCGTGGGTGCCGGGCCACGGCCTGAACATGTTGTGAGCTGCCACCGCCTGGACGAAGGCCACCGGCCAGCCAAGCGGGGAGTCGATGCCGATGACATCGATCCCCCAAGCCGCCTCCACGAGACTGTCATCGTCAGGCGCTCTTTCAGGCTCTTTGGCGATCCAACCACCTGCAGCGAACCTGTTAAGTACGACCGCTCCCGTCGAGGGCGCCTCCGCTGCGAGATCAATGCCGAGAACGCGCATCCTGCGAGTCTGCCAGGGCCGCGCGTAGCGTCGACACCGTCTCGTGCCTCGCGGAGTCGGATCGTCATTGCAGGCGGCTGCACCGCGCGACTTCGGCACCTACCGGGCGCCTCATAACGGCATCCCCGCCGCTTGATCCCCGCCATGGCCGGTCACCAGGCAGGTACGGCGGACGAGGGCGGCGCTGTCGTTGGCCGAAGGGCGGCCCTACCGACTGCGGTCGGCAAGGCAGGGCTGAATTTCGCCCGACAGCGAACGCCCCGGTCGAGCCTGCATGCCGAGCACCACTCGCGATGGCCGCCGGGTAACCCGCCGTCTACCGTTGCCACTGTCAGAAACCGTAAAGAAAGAGAGCGTTGTGGCCAAGACAACGGTGACATTGTTGACGTGCGACCAGTGCAAGGCAGAGACGGGTGAGGAGATCGAGGCGGAGGAGACTGTCGCCTTCGGATACGACGGCTACAGCTACACCCTCGACCTCTGCCCTCCTCACGCCGAGAGTTTCCACGCCACCGTCCAGACCATGACCGGGTGGTCCAGCGAACGGACTCGGGCGGGTACCGGGCGTCGAACCCGCCCTGCCACGACGTCAAGTGCGTCGAAGGCCGAACCTCGTGCCAGCAGCGGTACTACATCCGACCGCGAGCGGCTCAGGGCCATCCGTGAGTGGGCCCGGGACAGCGGCTATCCCGAGCTCGGGAACCGGGGTCGCATCCCGCAGCACATCGTGGACGAGTACGAAGCCGCTCACGGCGGCTAGGTAAAGTAGGGCTGCGCACAAATTTCCCGGGGGGTCCAGGTGCGGCACGGCGACGACGGCCGCCGATTGCGGACGGCGGTCGACTGCCACGCCGGAGAGCACGCCCGCGTGAATCTGACCACGCTGCCACGCAGGCGCTCGCCTCGGCGCCATGGGAACCATGTGCCTCACGACCATGGTTCTAAAACTGGGGTGCGTACGAGCGAGGCTGTTCCTCGTCCTCTAGGAGGGTCCGGCGAGCGAACGGCTAGCGAAACGACCGTCGTCAGGATCGCCTGTTGTGCATCCACGCCACCGTCATGATCGCCACGTCGATCATGACGATCAACAGTAGGTATGGAAGCGGCGCTTGGCCGAAGAGAACCTGTACAAGGCCTGTCGCGGATATCCCTATCGCGAGGGCTGCTGGCGTGTGCCACCAGGGACGCGTGCGGGTCATCGCCCCATCATGCCGGAAGTCGGAAAGCACTACGCCGCGAGAGGAACGGCTCTGGCCTTGGCGAGCGCCACGGCCGCCGAGACAGGATCGTCAGGTCGACGTGGAGCCGCACCCGCTCGATGGGTCCAGCTTGGACGAGACCGCTTCCAGCGACCCTGACTTCGCTGTGGGGTCGAGCGCGCCAGATCGGCTCGGGGTGGCCCATCCACGACGGCGCGGCTGTGGCAGAACACGGAGGGCTGGGCGGTGGTCGACGTGTAGATACCGATCACCAGTACCGAGCGCATAAACCCTGGGAGGCGCTTGAGCGTTGGGGGCCGCTCGGAGGCCGGTGGCCGCAAGGGAACGCGAGCGCCGGCTCGCACACGATTCGCGGTTGGGGTCGGCCCCGGACTTCTACCCAAACTTCTACCGGACGGGTTGAAATCCGGTAGAAGCGGCCAGCACCGTCCAACACGCCGATCGAAGAAGCCGCAGGTCAGAGGCACTGTTCAGCATCAACGATCATCGATGGGAACCCCTCAGATCGGAGTTCAAGTCCCCCCTCGCCCACGGGTTCTCGCCGGCCATTGGGCGGCGGTACGACCCGGAGAGGTCTGTGCCGTGCGCGCCGGTGTTCGGCGTCCGGTAGATCGACACGGCGGTCGAGAAGGGGTTGTACGGCCCGATGTTGCGTGTAGGAGTAGGTGGGAGGGGCGTCGGTCCACTCCGGCGTGCGCTCCAGTCCGGCCTGGCACGGCCAGCCGTTGCTGCCGCCCGGCGGGGCGAGGGCGGCTCACCGACATCTTCTTTGTCTCTGGCGGGGAGTTTGCGGTCTCCTGAGGACGCTGTTCGACGGCCATTCGTCAGACGATCATGTGCCGCCTGAGCCTTGGTCCGGGACGTGATCGGAGGATGAGGAATGCCGATCGACCGACGTCGACGGATGGCGATCGTCCAGGGTCTGATCTTCGGCACG
>DASZDM010000157.1:0-7547 GCA_035942015.1 Acidimicrobiales bacterium
GCCTCTACGACTACGGCCTCGCCACCTACGACGCAGCCGACTCCTTCCGCCACTCCGACGCCGAGGGCTTCGTGCGCCTCTTCGGCCTGGGCGTCCAGACGTGGGCCGCCCGCCAGGCCCGTTCCGGCCGCGGCTCGTGACCAGATGACCGGGAGCGGCCCGGGAGGTCGGTCCAAATGACCCTCTGGGCGGGGCGCCTCGAGGGCGGCCCGGCCGAGGAACTGTGGGCGTTCACCGCCAGTGTCCACGTCGACCGGCGCATGGCCACGGACGACGTTGCCGGCTCCCGCGCCCACGTGCGGGGCCTCGCCCGGGCCGGACTGGTGTCGGCCGAGGATGCAACCGCGTTGTTGGCCGCCCTGGACGCCGTCGACGAGGAGCTGGCCTCGGGCACCTTCGCTTTCGCGGCCACCGACGAGGACGTGCACACCGCGGTCGAGCGCCGGGTCACCGAGCTGGCCGGGCCGTCGGGCGGCCGCCTCCACACCGGCCGGAGCCGGAACGACCAGGTGGCCACCGACCTGCGCCTGTGGGCCAGACGGGAGCTGGCGGAGGTGGCGGCCAGGGTCCTCGCCCTGCAGCACGTCCTGCTGCAGCGGGCCACCACCGCGGCGGCTGACGGCACCTATCTCCCCGGCTACACCCATCTGCAGCGGGCCCAGCCCGTGCTGCTGGCCCACCACCTGCTGGCCCACGGCTGGGCCCTCGCGCGCGACGTCGACCGCCTGGTCGACACCCGCCGCCGCCTCGACGTGTCCCCCCTCGGGGCGGGCGCCCTCGCCGGCTCCTCGCTGCCACTCGACCCGGTGGCCACCGCCGCCGACCTCGGCTTCGCCGCCGCCTTCGAGAACTCCCTCGACGCGGTGAGCGACCGGGACTTCGTGGCCGAGGCCCTCTTCGACCTGGCCCTTCTCGGCGTCCACCTCTCACGCATCGGTGAGGAGGTGGTCCTGTGGTCGAGCGCCGAGTTCGGCTTCCTGCGCCTCGACGACGCGTGGGCCACGGGGAGCTCGATGCTGCCCCAGAAGAAGAACCCCGACGTCGCCGAGCTGGCGCGAGGCAAGTCCGGCCGGCTGATCGGTCACCTCACCGGGTTGCTGGTGACCCTCAAGGGCCTGCCGCTCGCCTACAACCGCGACCTGCAGGAGGACAAGGAGCCACTGTTCGACGCCGTCGAGCAGGTCAACCTGGCCCTGGCCGCCTTGGCGGGACTGCTGGCCACCGCCACCTTCGACGCCGACCGCATGGCGGCCGCAGCCGATGCGCCGGAGACGGCGGCGGCCGCGGTCGACCTGGCCGAGTGGCTGGTGGCCGCCGGGATGCCGTTCCGCGACGCCCACCACGTCGTGGCCCGGCTCGTGCGCGACTCCTCGGACGGACGGGCGTCGCTCGCCGAGCTGGTCGCCGCCCATGCCCAGCTCGGGCCCGATGCCGCCGCGCTGCTCGAGCCAGGTGCAGCGGTGCAGAGGCGAACGACGGCGGGCGGGGCCGGCCCCGTGCCGGTGGAGGTGCAGTTGCGCCGCTTCGGTGAGCGCCTCGGGCTCGACAAGGCCAGGCTGTCGGGATGACCCGGAGGCTGCTGGCCGTTTTGATCGCCATGGTGGGAACGGCTGCGGTCGTCATCGTCGTGCTCACCGTCTTCTTCCCCGAGGAGGATCGGCTCAGGTACACCCCAGCGGGGCCGGTGCGCAGCGTCGACGTCGACGTCGACGCCGGTCGGATCCACGTGGTGGCCGGGCCGGCCGACGCCGCCAACGTCGACCGCACCCGCCGCTACCTGGGCCGCGAGCCGGTGACCGAAGAGTCCCTGATCAACGGCGTGCTCCGCGTGCGGGCCGAGTGCCGGAGGTTCGTCACCGCCGGCTGTGCGGTCGGCTACCGGCTGGAGGTGCCTGCCGGCGTGGCGGTGCGCATCCGCACCGACCGAGGCTCGGTGGAGGTCGAGGGCATCACCGGCATGGTCGAGGTCGACACCAGCGCAGGCGGCGTCCGCCTGGTTCGGACCCGGGGACCGGTGCGGGTCACGACGTCGGCTGGGAACGTCGACGCCCAGGACGTGGTGGCCGAGTTCCTCGATGCCACGACTGGCGGGGGGCGCATCCGGATGTCGCTGGCCGAGCCTCCGGGGCGGCTCGGGCTCCGCACGGGAGCCGGGAACATCGACGTGGCCCTGCCCACGGCCCTCGGTGGGTACCGGGTGGACGCCGACGCCGCGGGGGGCAAGGTCGACATCGGCGTGGTCAACGATCCGGGATCGAGCCGGACGATCATGGCGAGGTCGGCCGCCGGGAACATCCGCATCACCTCCCGCTGACCGCAGGCCTCGACGCGGTGCGGAGACTTCCCCGCCGGTTCTTCGCCGCCGACAGCCGCGAGCTGGCCCCGCTCCTCCTCAACAAGGTGCTGGTCCACGGGGCGCGCGCCGGGCGGATCGTGGAGGTCGAGGCCTACGCCGGCGAGGCCGACCCGGCCAGCCACGCCTTCCGGGGCCGCACCGCCCGCAACGCCACCATGTTCGGCCCACCGGGGCACCTCTATGTCTATTTCACCTACGGGATGCACTACTGCGCCAACGTCGTCTGCGGTCCCGACGGTGAGGCATCGGCCGTCCTGCTGCGGGGGCTGAGCCCGCTCACCGGCCTCGACGCCATGCGGGCCGCCCGCGGCCCGGCCGCCCGGTCCGACCTCGAGCTCTGCAACGGCCCGGGCAAGTTGTGCCAGGCCCTGGGCCTCGACCGGACCTTCGACGGCACCGACCTCGTCTCGGGCGACGGGGGCGTGAGGCTGGTCGACGACGGGACCGCCCCGCCGGTGGCGCCGGGGGTCAGTGGACGGATCGGCATCTCGGTGGCGGCCGACGTGCCGTGGCGCTTCTACGTGCCGGGTGCAGTCGGGTTATCCCGAGGCCGGTAGCGCAGGCGCTCGGGTACGGTCCCGTCGTGGCCCGGGACGTGTTCGACGAGCTGGAGTGGCGGGGCCTGGTCCACCAGGTCACCGACGACGAGCTGGCGGCCAAGCTGGCCGGCGAGCCATTCACGCTCTACCACGGCATCGACATGACCGCGGACAGCCTGCACGTGGGCAGCCTGGTCGGGGTGCTGGTGTTGCGCCGCTTCCAGGCCTACGGGCACCGCCCCGTCGTCCTGCTGGGCGCCGGCACCACCCGGATCGGCGACCCCAGCTTCAAACGGGCCGAGCGGCCCATGCTGTCGCCCGAGCAGATCGAGGTGAACGCCGCCGGCATCCGGGCCCAGCTCGAGCGGCTCCTCGACTTCGCTCCCGGCCCGGCCGGCGCCGTCCTGGTGGACAACACCGACTGGCTCGGCCCGCTGTCCCTCCTCGACTTCCTTCGCGACGTGGGCAAGCACTTCACCGTCAACGCCATGCTGGCCAAGGAGTCGGTGAAGGCCCGGTTCGCCGAGGCCGACGTCGGCATCTCCTTCACCGAGTTCAGCTACATGCTGCTGCAGGCCTACGACTACCTCCACCTCTTCGACACTGCCTTTACGGACACCGGGGGGTGCCGACTCCAGGTCGGCGGGAGCGACCAGTGGGGCAACATCACCGCCGGCATCGACCTGATCCGCCGCACTCGTGCCGCCGAGGCCTACGGCCTCACCTGGCCGCTCGTCACCAAGGCCGACGGCACCAAGTTCGGCAAGAGCGAGAGCGGCAACGTGTGGCTCGATCCGGCCCGCACGAGCCCGTACGAGTTCTTCCAGTTCTGGATGAACGCCGACGACCGCGACGTCGTCCGGTACCTGCGGACCTTCACGTTCCTCGCCGAGGAGGAGCTCGCCGGTTCCGAGCAGGCGCTGGCCGACGATCCCGGTCGGCGCGACGTCCACCGGGTGTTGGCCACCGCAGTGACCTCGCTCATCCATGGCGAGGAGGCGGCCAAGGCGGCGTCGGGCTCGTCGTCGGCCCTGTTCGGTGGCGACCTCCGGGAGCTGGACGCGGCGGCGCTGGCCGCGGCGTTCGCAGACGCCCCTTCGAGTGAGCTTCCCGCGGCCCGGCTGGAGGGGGACGGGGCGCCTCTGGTCGACGTGCTGGCCGAGTCGGGGCTGGTCTCCTCCAAGTCGGCGGCCCGGACCGCCGTCGCCCAGGGCGGGGTGTCGGTGAACGGCGTGCGGGAGTCGGATCTGGGCCGCCGGCTGGGCCCCGGAGACCTCCTCGCCGGCGGATTCGTCGTCCTGCGACGGGGGAAACGGAGCTATCATGTGCTGCACGTCCAGTGAGCCCGAACCGCAAGGCCCGGGGTTGCCGGACGAGCCGAGAGGTGGTAAGTTCTCCTCTTGCGCCGGCGCCTGAGCCGATAGAAATATCGACCAGGTGCCAGACGTTGAAACAGTGGTCGCCCCCGGCAGCGCCGGAGTGACCGCAGCAAACCGGGCACCGACGTCCTCGGACGTGTGCTTAGTCAGCGCTCCTTGAAAACGGAACAGAGAGCTAGAAGCCAGTGCGGGCGACCCCCTTCGCACGGGGTCGCATTGTATTTGCACTGAAACGGACAACGGAGTATTCCGAGGACACTGTCTTCGGAACTCACATCTGTTTCTGTGCCAGTTGGCGAACGAGGTTCAGTTACCTCGCAAGCCGACTCTCCGATTTTGGGCTGATCGAAGTAGACCTGTGGAAATGCATGGTCGGTCGGCTCGAGGTCTCGATGGAGAGTTTGATCCTGGCTCAGGACGAACGCTGGCGGCGTGCTTAACACATGCAAGTCGAGCGAGGTCCATCCAGTCGCAAGACTGGGGAAGACCTAGCGGCGAACGGGTGAGTAACACGTGAGCAACCTGCCCCGAAGACTGGGATAACACCGGGAAACCGGTGCTAATACCGGATGTCCTCCTCTGGTCGCATGGCCTAGGGAGGAAAGGAATTTTGCTTCGGGAGGGGCTCGCGGGCTATCAGCTTGTTGGTGAGGTAACGGCTCACCAAGGCGACGACGGCTAGCTGGTCTGAGAGGACGACCAGCCACACTGGGACTGAGACACGGCCCAGACTCCTACGGGAGGCAGCAGTGGGGAATCTTGCGCAATGGGCGAAAGCCTGACGCAGCAACGCCGCGTGGGGGATGAATGCCTTCGGGTTGTAAACCCCTTTCAGCAGGGACGAAAATGACGGTACCTGCAGAAGAAGCCCCGGCCAACTACGTGCCAGCAGCCGCGGTAATACGTAGGGGGCGAGCGTTGTCCGGATTTATTGGGCGTAAAGAGCTCGTAGGCGGCTTGGCAAGTCGGGTGTGAAACCTCCAGGCTCAACCTGGAGACGCCACTCGATACTGCTATGGCTTGAGACCGGCAGGGGAACACGGAATTCCTGGTGTAGCGGTGAAATGCGCAGATATCAGGAGGAACACCAGTGGCGAAGGCGGTGCTCTGGGCCGGTACTGACGCTGATGAGCGAAAGCGTGGGGAGCGAACAGGATTAGATACCCTGGTAGTCCACGCCGTAAACGTTGGGCACTAGGTGTGGGACCCTATCGACGGGTTCCGTGCCGTAGCTAACGCATTAAGTGCCCCGCCTGGGGAGTACGGCCGCAAGGCTAAAACTCAAAGGAATTGACGGGGGCCCGCACAAGCGGCGGAGCATGTTGCTTAATTCGATGCAACGCGAAGAACCTTACCTAGGCTTGACATGCACGGAAATCTCGCAGAGATGTGGGGTCCGTAAGGGCCGTGCACAGGTGGTGCATGGTTGTCGTCAGCTCGTGTCGTGAGATGTTGGGTTAAGTCCCGCAACGAGCGCAACCCTCGTTCCATGTTGCCAGCACGTGATGGTGGGGACTCATGGGAGACTGCCGGGGTCAACTCGGAGGAAGGTGGGGATGACGTCAAATCATCATGCCCCTTATGTCTAGGGCTGCAAACATGCTACAATGGCCGGTACAAAGGGCTGCGATACCGTGAGGTGGAGCGAATCCCAAAAAGCCGGTCTCAGTTCGGATTGGGGTCTGCAACTCGACCCCATGAAGTTGGAGTCGCTAGTAATCGCAGATCAGCAACGCTGCGGTGAATACGTTCCCGGGCCTTGTACACACCGCCCGTCACGTCACGAAAGTCGGTAACGCCCGAAGCCGGTGGCCCAACCCTTGTGGAGGGAGCCGTCGAAGGCGGGATCGGCGATTGGGACGAAGTCGTAACAAGGTAGCCGTACCGGAAGGTGCGGCTGGATCACCTCCTTTCTAAGGAGCACCTGGCCCGCAGCCTCGCGCTGCTGGGTCCAGACCCACGCGCGGATGTTCATGCCGCGGTGGAGCTCAAGGGTGGAACACTGACCAGTAGGCCGGATCGTCGATCCGCCACGTCTAGTACAGCTGCTCTCGAGCGGCAGGAACGGGTGGTGGGGGACGAGAAGGCCCAGGCACGCTGTTGGGTCCTGAGGGAACGAGCCGCGCCGCAAGGCGCGACACGCTTCTTCAGTGACACGAGCCTCCGCGCACCGCCTTCGGGCAGTGGACGGAGGCTCTGTCACGAGCGGACCAGCCGGCACCGAACCACCTCGCGACGCGGGGAAGGCGGCGAGCCCCGGCTGGGCACCGCCCGTAGCTTGAGAACTGCACAGTGGACGCGAGCATCTTTGTGGTCAAGTTAGTAAGGGCGCACGGTGGATGCCTTGGCACTAGGAGCCGATGAAGGACGTAGGAGGCTGCGATAAGCCTCGGGGAGCTGTCAACCGAGCTGTGATCCGAGGATTTCCGAATGGGGAAACCCGGCAGGAGTCATGTCCTGTCACCCATGCCTGAACACATAGGGCATGAGGAGGGAACGTGGGGAAGTGAAACATCTCATTACCCACAGGAAGAGAAAGCAACCGCGATTCCGCGAGTAGTGGCGAGCGAAAGCGGAAGAGGCTAAACCGAGCACGCGTGATAGCCGGCAGGCGTTGCGTGTTCGGGGTCGTGGGACCATTCAGGTCGATCTGCCGATCGACCAGGGAGTGACAAAGTACGGCGTTAGACGAAGCGCATGGGAAGGCGCACCACAGCGGGTAAGAGTCCCGTAGACGAAAACGACCGTACCTCCCGAGTGGTATCCCAAGTAGCACGGAGCCCGTGAAATTCCGTGTGAATCTGGGGGGACCACCCCCTAAGCCTAAATACTCCCTAGTGACCGATAGCGGACAAGTACCGTGAGGGAAAGGTGAAAAGTACCCCGGGAGGGGAGTGAAAAAGTACCTGAAACCGTGTGCCTACAAGCCGTGGGAGCGTCGTCGTCAGCTTGCTGGCGGCCGTGACTGCGTGCCTTTTGAAGAATGAGCCTGCGAGTTTGCGTTGTGTGGCGAGGTTAACCCGTGTGGGGAAGCCGTAGCGAAAGCGAGTCCTAATAGGGCGTCTGAGTCGCACGACCAAGACCCGAAGCTGAGTGATCTAGCCATGGCCAGGTTGAAGCGCCGGTAAGACGGCGTGGAGGACCGAACCCACTTAGGTTGAAAACTGAGGGGATGAGCTGTGGGTAGGGGTGAAAGGCCAATCAAACTCAGTGATAGCTGGTTCTCCCCGAAATGCATTTAGGTGCAGCGTCACGTGTTTCTTGCCGGAGGTA
>DASZDM010000158.1:0-2853 GCA_035942015.1 Acidimicrobiales bacterium
CGCTCTAGCACTAGCTAGCAAGGTTCACCCCGGTGGCCTGCTCGTGCTCGACGCTGGCACGGTGGAGCCAGTTCTACTTCACACGCCCAGAGGGCTTCTGGCAGGGGCGGAAAGCCACGTCCCCATGGACCTCAGGCAAAGAAGGACCGACCGGCGCGTCGTCCGCCCTTCGGAAGGAACGCAACACCGGTTGGCTTGGCCCGCCGGAGCGGTAAATCACCTCGCTTCCACGGGGGGACCGACGTCCCAGGCGAAATAGCGTCTGATGCCGCAGCCCTCGAAGCGAAGTCCGACGATCCGGGACCCGACTGTTCTACGCCGCCAGTAAACGAGGACCGGCCAGTAGAGGATCGACATGGCCAACGCCACGATGGCCGCGATCGCAAACGCCGCCATTGCCGGCCCGTCGCAGGGGTCAGCACAGTCGCCGCTCACGGGCAGGTAGAGGAGCCAAGACAGAGCCACACCGATGGCGATGAGCAGCACCGGCGCGGCGACGACCACCAGGGCAAGATCGATCAGGACGGCGGCGAGTCGACGCCCCGCGGGGGGCCTGTTCACCGATACAGATTGCCGGTCGCCAGCGGGCGAGGCCAGCGCGGACAAACGATCGGTGCTTCCGCGCCGGGACGCTGAGCCGTGGCCGGCCGCCGCTCGAGCCCCGCGCGACCGGCACGTAAGGATGGTCGCTCACCTGGCATCGTGGCGTGGTGACCACGGATGAGCTGCCGCCGTTTGAGCGCGAGGTCCTCTCGGTCGTGCTGGAGAAGCTCGCTCCGCACGGCCCCGACGCTGCGGAAGTCACGTCGGAGTGGTCCGACCGCGCCGGAATGTGGTTCATCGAGGTTGCGCCCCGCCGGACAAGCGCAGCGCCCGTCTCGATCGGATCGGATGGAGATGAACTGCTCCTGCAGTTCGGCCGGACCCGGGTCGAGCTCTGGAACTACAAGAACGGCCCAAGTCCGATCGACCAACTACACGAGTACCTGGCTTCGATCTTCGGTGGCCACGTGGAAGAGGCCGGATCGGGCGACGATCGCTTCGCCCGCCTGGAGCTACCGAACGGCAAGACAGCCTCGGTCGGATAAGCCCATCTGCCGCTACCCTGGACCTGGCGGCGGCGGCAACGCTACGAGGGCTACTCCTGACACCTCGACCCGAAGCCATCGCTGCGCCCCTACTGCCGGCTCGGGAGCGGCTCCCTCAGGAAGCGCCGACGCTCGGCGTTGGCCCCGCACCCGAACCGAGAGTGTGTTCGTGAGCGGGAAGTGAGGGCTCACACGAGAAGTATCGAGTGCCTCCCTCAGGGAGCGTGAGCGCAACGGAGACGATGTCGTCCATGCGTAGCACTGTTTTCATGGTGGCCACCTAAGGGACGGGCCTTGCCTCCGAGCGCGACTCGTGCCGGGGGGTCAGGAATGCCGGAGACCCCGCGGCCAACGACCACCGATGAGACGTGGCGGCCCACCATGAACTCCTTGCCTGACACACGCCCGAACTGTGCGGAGAACCGTCGACCTTGGGCTCTACCCAGCTCTCACGGTGCCAGGTGGGCACGCCGTGGGTGGCGAGCATGGGTTCGACGTCGGGGACCATGACGCCCAGCATGCCCGCCGGAGTGTGCGAAACAAGGAGCCTCGACGGCGAGGCGTTGTTCGTGTACGAGTACAACCGTGGTCGACGTGACGCGCCGAGGCGAGCGCTGCGCCCGCGCAGGGAGGTTGGAGCTTGAGGCGGCGGCCACGGCGGGATGAGCAACGGCGGGGAGAAGGCAGCGCTGCTCTGGCCAAGCTCGGACTCTCTGCCGGGGACCGGGTGCGGTTTCGCCGGCGAGAAGGAGGCCGGTGGCGGGAGGGCGTCGTCTCAGGGATGCACAAGGACGGCAGCGTCGCTTTGCACGACGACGACGGCCGGGCCCGGGCCATCTCTCCCGAGCGCCTCGAGCTGCGAACCACCGGGCCCAGAGGAGCGCCCACCTGGGAGCCGTTGCCCGAACACGCGGCAAGACCAGAACAGCTGCGTCTGCTGTAGAAGGCACAAGTCGTGCCAGGGAGCACGCGGTCGGCAGGAAGCTCGTGAGCGTCGCCGGATGGCCATCCGACCGTGCCGCCTCACGGCGCTACCAGCCCGCAACAGGCTCGACGTGCCGACTCCGGTCTTACCGCGGTAGTAGCTGACCGGTGCCTTGATGCGGCACCACTGCTCAGGTGGCGGTAGACGGTGCGGGAGGTCACACCGAGCTGCTGCCGGAATGTAGTGATTCATCGACGCAACGCATTCCGAGGCGCACCCCTATGGATCGGATGCCTGATCGACGCCCAGCGGAGCCCCGGTTTTCTGACCGCCGTCGTAAAACCCGACATCGAAGCACGTAGCGCGTACAATCAGCGACTCCCTACAGGCTCTCGCAGGCGAGGCCATCGCCGTCTCGGTCGAGGCGGTGGGGGTCCTGGCCGGGACCGCCCTCGGCCTCGTAGAACCGCTGGGCCTCTTCGTGGGAGGAGAAGTCCGAGCAGTCGCGGTCCCCGCCGCCCCCGCTCGCAGTGGATGGAGCCGCCGGTGGCGAAGGTGAGCCCGACTGTCCCGCTGGGGTGTCGGCGCCACCGCAGGCACCCCACAGACCCCGGTTGGTGGATCTCGCTTCCTGCTCGGCTTCTCGGAAGGCCTCGACGTGGGCCACGTTGGGCGGGTAGGTCGCCATCACGGCAAAGCCGTCTCGGACCATCTGCAGGTTGACGAAGAGATCCTCGGCGACTCGGTAGACATAGGCCAGCGTGCGACCGTATCGGTCGGTGCGCTCGACGTCGTAGAGGAGGCGCACGCTGGTTCCCGGGCCCATGAGCTCGGTGGCGT
>DASZDM010000159.1:0-4002 GCA_035942015.1 Acidimicrobiales bacterium
AACTGCGTACCGGAGGGGTCGAGCTCCATGGTGGACGTGGTCTCGCAGAACTGCGCTCGGAAGGCGTCGAAGCTTTGGATACCCAGCTCGTCGAGCAGGTCCGGGCGCAGGTATCGCCCCAGCACCCACATCTCAGCCACGGTGTTGCTGATGGGCGTCCCGGTGGCGAAGGTGGCGATGGGGCGGTCGGGATAGGCCTGGCGAAGCCAGGCCAGCTTGTCGCCCAGGTCCTCGGCAATCTGTGACCCGTCTCCCACGGGAACGCCTCGCAGGTTGCGGACCGAGGATCGCACTTCGGCGTTTTTATAGGTGTGGGCCTCATCGACCAGCACATAATCGATACCAGCGCGGTCAAACGGCAGGTCGTGGTCGTCCTGGCGGGACTCGATGCGCGCCCGGCTGGCCAGGAGCTTCTCCTGGTAGGCGGCCATTCGCTTCTCAACGAGCTTGGTCAGGGTGCGGTTGTCACCCTGGCCTTGCATGGTGGTGAGGTCGCGCCGAGATCGGTCGATCTTGGTTTCCAGGTTCCGAGCCGTGACCTCGGGCGACAGGTGCCAGCGACTCATGGACGAGTGGGTGACGATCACCGCGTCCCAGTCGTGGGAGCGGGCCCGGGCGGCGAAGGCGGCCCGGCCCTTGGGCGACACGTCCTCTTTGCTGATGACCAGAACCTCAGCGGCCGGGTACAAGTCGATGATGTCTCTGCCGAACTGCTCCAGCATGTGGTTGGGAACAACAAAACAGGGCCGGTTCACCGTCCCGACCCGCTTGAGTTCCATCGCTCCCACGATCATCTCCGCCGTCTTGCCGGCACCGACGGGGTGGGCCAGCAGCGTGTTGCCCCCGTGCAGCATCCTGGCCACGGCGGCGTGCTGGTGGTCCCGCAGTTCGAAGGTGGAGCGCAACCCTGGACTCTCGATACGCATCCCCGTGTAGTCCCGAGGGACGTAAGAGTTGAAGCGCTCGTTGTAGATGGCCAGTGCCTGCTGAGACCGCTCGGGATCGTCGTGGAGCAACCAGTGGTCGAAGTGCTCCTTGATCTCGCCCAGTCGCTCCCTGGCGGTCTCTGTGGCCTCCGGGTTGACCACCCGCTTGTCGCCGTCGACGGTCATCCATACGACCGGGTTCACGCCGTTCAGGCCGTCCTCGATGAGCTGGAGCGCGTCTCGGTGTTCGGTGCCGTAGGGGTGGTCGCCGCCGAGGCGGCCGGTGACGTGGACCGGTGCCTTGACCGCCCACCGGCCAAGCTCAATGGAGCGCTGCACGGTGATGAGCGGCGATCCCTCGGGGAGGGCGGCCACATCGCAGGCGAAGCCGGCGACGGTTTCGCGGGCGATCCACGGCGCGCCCAGCAGGCCGCCCAGCTCGTCGGCGGTGACATCTCGGGGGAGCACCCGCTCCAGGGCCTCGACGTTGCGCCCCCACGCGCCAGGGTCGGCGTCCGCTACTGCACGGGCCGCCTCGAGCTTGGTGCGGACATTCCCGGAGAGGTACTCCGTCGCCGGCACTAGGCGGGCACTGGCCGGGTCTCGGTAGGCGAGGTCGCCCAGCTGGCCGGCGACCTCGTCGACGTCGACGGCGAGCAGCTGGGCCACCAGTACCTCGTCCAGGCGCCCCCGGCGCTGCAAGGAGACGGCCAGGGCCTCAGCCGGGCTTTCGGCCCGCACCAGGGGCTCGGCCGGCTCCAGCACCCGGTGACGCAGGATGCCGGCGGGCGCCGCCTTGCCGGCGCTTTCGTCGTACAGCTCCAGCGCCGACACGCGTGCCCAACCGGGGTCATCCCGAAAGCCACCCATCTTCGGCGCACGACGCTGGCCGGATGCGGTGATGGTCACCCGGTTGAGCGGGCCGTACCGCTGCACGTAGGCGTCGTAGGCGGTCGCGAGAGCCGTCCTGCGCTCCTCGACCAGGGCGTCGGGGACCTGGCGGTCGCCTTCGGCGTCGACGAGCGCCACCGCCCCGTCGCGCAGCTGCAGCAGCGCTGTCAGCTCGCCGGCGGCGCTGCCCGGTGCATGGGGCTCCCATCCGTCGACCCCACAGCGGCGGAACACGCCGGTCTCGGTCCGCTCGATCCGTCCGACAGGTTGACGATCCCCGCCAGGATCGGGTCCTCGCAGAGCGAGGGGATCTGAGACCAAAGGCGGTGGTGCCGCCGCCGGGGCCGCGCGGACAACCCGCCGCACGCCGGCGTCGAGGCCGTCGGCCCACGACGCACGGTCGGCGGCGACGGCCAGCTCCAGCCCGTACTGGCCGGTACGAGTCCCAACCTGGCCGAGGAGGTGGTCGGGGTGGTGGCGGTAGTAGGCGCTCATCCTCACCTCGCCGGCGTCGCCAAGACGCTCGGGCGCATCGAGAAAGCCCGGGGCGTGGTGCGCCGGCTGGCCAGGCGCTCGACCTCGCAGCACCACCATGTCGGTGACGACCCGGGTCCCTGCGTACGCCTCATGGGCCACGCCCGGCAGACGAAGGGCGCCGATGAAGTCCGCTCGCTCACCGATGGCCTGACGGCCGGCAGGAGACAGCGAGTCCAACGTGTAGCGGGAGGTGATCACCGCCGCCACGCCGCCGGGGGCGAGTGCCGCTGCCGACTTCGCCAAAAAGTGGTCGTGGATGCTGAGGGAGAGATCGGCGTTGTAGACCGGGTCGAACACAGCGAACTGGCCGAAGGGAACGTTGCCGACCACCGCCGAGGCCTGGCCCTCGACCACGGGAAAGCGGCCGAAGTCGCCGGTCACGATCTCGTGGCGGCCATCGAGGCGCGCAGCGGCCACCTGGGCGGTGGTGGGGTCAAGCTCCACACCGATGCCTCGCCACGTCGGCCCGGCGGCGGCGAGGATGCCGCCGGCGCCACAGCCGGGCTCCAACACCACGCCACCGTCGACGCCCAGGCGCCGCACTGTCGACCACAGCGCCTCCACCAGGCGCGGGTCGGTGTAGTGGGCGTTCAGCGTGGTCCGAGCGGCTGCGGCCATCCCAGCTGGCCCCAGAAGGCGCTCCAGCTCTGAGCGGGTCTCGCCCCACTCGGGACGATCGAAGACCTGGGGAGCGGCACCCCAGCCGTGCCAGCGCTGGAGCAGCTCCACGTCGTCGCCGTGGTACGGCCCCTGCGGGTTCTCCTCCAGGAAGCGAAGGACGGCCAGGTTGTCGTCGACCACCCGACGGACGGTCAGGGTTGCGGCGGTTGCCCCTGCTCCACCTGTCGGCGGCGGTACTCCGCTATCGCTTCTTGTTCCGCCTCCTGCTCCGCCTCGGCCTCGTCCAGGTACTCCAGCCACAGGCGTCTCTCCGCCTGCGCCAGCGTCTCCTCGCCCGAAGTCGAGCACAGCGGGTCGGGCCCGAGCAGCTCCTCGTCCCACTCGTCCTCGTCCGGAGCCGCCTCGCCCCGCGCCGCCCAAATCATCTCGGCGGCGATCTCCTCGGCCCGGTGACGCAGCACCTGGCGCTCGTGCTCGCTCTGCGGCGGGTTCTGTGCCAAGAGATCCCTTGCCACCTGGGCGGCCAGGGTCTTCTCGTCGTCGGTCATGTCCCGAGGGAGGAACATCGTCATCGTCCCCGCTGCCGTCGAACAGGGAGAGTTGGTCGTCCACCATCGGGTCGCTCCTCGATCGTGCCGACCACCTCGCCGCTGAGGCCCACAGCCATTGTGCATCATCGGCTGTCGCTCCCTGCGACCTCAAGGTCATCGTCGGTCGGCCTGGGCGTCGTGGGCAGGGCGTCAGCGTCCCGTTCGTGGCGGTCGCCGCTACAGGCTGCGAACGGCCCCGTGGGGCTGGTGAGTTGAGCCCAGTGGGCGTCGAAGTGCCAGATCCACCACCCCGACGGGGCAGAGCCCAGGTCGATCTGCGCCTGCTCCCATGCCCCCCACAGCGCGCTCAGACGGCTCCTCGCCTCGGCATGCGCCCACCACTGGGCGCACCACACGATGCCTCCACGCCCGACACGACGGCGCACGACCCGCACGAACCAGGCGTCCACCCAGGCGTCGAGCGAGTAGTACTGGGG
>DASZDM010000160.1:0-27642 GCA_035942015.1 Acidimicrobiales bacterium
AGCTTGGACTCCGTGATCGCCTCCGTGGGGCACGCCTCGACGCACAAATCGCAGTGGATGCAGCGCAGGTAGTTGATCTCGTAGACGAAGCCGTAGCGCTCCCCCGGCGACACCGGGTCGTCGGGCGGGTTGTCCGCGCCCCGCACGTAGATGCAGCGGGCCGGGCACACACCGGCGCAGAGCTCGCAGCCGATGCACTTCTCCATGCCGTCCTCGTAGCGGTTGAGGACGTGGCGCCCATGGAAGCGGTCGGGCTTGGGCCGCTTCTCGTCGGGATAGACGTTGGTGACGCGCTCGCCCCACATCTGCTTGAGGGTGATCCGGAACCCGTCGAGGTAGCCCATCAGCTGGGGCCCTTCATGCCGCGACCTTGACTTTTTCGCCCTGACGGAGTGCCGCGCCCAGGGCGCCCCACGCGATGGCACCGACCGCGACGCCGACGCCCAGGACGGCGAATGCGTTCCACCCCTGGTCGCGCCCGATGCGCAGAGCAGCGATCAGGAGCAACCAGTAGAGGGCCAGGGGGATGAGCTTCTTCCAGCCGAGGTCCATGAGCTGGTCGTACCGGAAGCGGGGCAGGGTGGCCCGGAACCAGACGTAGACGAAGAGGAAGAGCAGCAGCTTGCCCATGAACCACACGACCGGCCAGAGGTCGGGCAGGAACCCGATACGGGGACCGTTGGGGCCGCCCAGGAAAAGGGTGACCGCCACCGCCGACATGGTGACCACGTTCATGAACTCGGCAAGGAAGAACAGGGCGAAGGTGATCGAGGAGTACTCGGTGTGGAAGCCGCCGACGAGCTCCTGCTCGGCCTCGACGAGGTCGAACGGGGGCCGGTTCGTCTCGGCGGTGGCGGCGATCATGAAGATCACGAACGGCACCACGCCGAGGACCCAGAGGTTCCAGCGCCAGCCTTCCTGGGCGATCACGATGTCACGGGTCGACAGCGACCCCGCGGCAAGTACCGCGGCGGCGATGGCCAGGCTCATGGCCGCCTCGTAGGACACCATCTGGGCCGACGCCCGCACGGAGCCGAGGAGCGGGTACTTGGAGCCGGACGCCCAACCGGCCAGCATGATGCCGTACACGGCGACCGACGAAACTGCGATCAAGAAGAGGACGCCCATCGGCGGGTCGGCCAGCTGTAGGTGGGTCTGCCGTCCGAAGACGGAAATCGTGCCGCCGAACGGGACGATGGCGAAGGCGAGAAAGGCCGGCACGATGGAGAGGTAGGGCGCCAGGCGGAACACCCGGCGGTCGGCCTCCTCCGGCAGCAGGTCTTCTTTGAAGAAGAGCTTGATGCCGTCGGCCAGAGTCTGGAGCAGGCCCCAGGGCCCGGCCCGGTTGGGCCCGATCCGGCTCTGCATGTCGGAGATGACCTTGCGCTCGAACCACACCATGAACAGCACCGACACCATCAGGAAGGCGAAGACGACGAGCACCTTGGCCGCCACGATGAGGAGGACGACCGCGTCGATCCCGTCGGCGTAGAGAGGGTCGCCCACCGTTACTTCACCGTCTCGACACGGAGATCAGTGACCGGCTGGGAGATGTCGATGAGCTCGGCGGCGCCCTCGCCCGGAGCGTTGAAGGCCAGCACTGCTGAGCCGCGAAGGACGTGGGGGTCGGCGGCCACGTCGAGCACGAGCGCCTTCCGCGACGACGACACCCGGACCCGGTCGCCGGTCTTCACGCCCATGCGGCCCAGGTCGGCGGGGTTCACCTGCAGGCACGGGCCCGGGGCGAGGACCGACAGCGACGGGGAGCGCGAGACGAGCCCGCCGGCGTCGTACAGGTTGTGCACCGCCACCAGGCGTAGCGAGTAGGCGTCGACCGGAGGCGCCTGCCGGGCCGGAGCGCCGGGACGGTAGCGAAGCACCGGTGGCCGGCTCGTGGCCGGCGCCTGCGGGGGCGATGTCACCGGATCCGCCTGTGGCTCCAGCGGAGCGTCAGCGTCGGGGTCGTTCTCGGGGAGGACGTTGCCGAGGTGGGCCTTGTTGGCCTTGACCTCGATGGCTTCCTTGGGCCGGTGCACCTCCGTCGGCATGCCGTCGGCCAGCGGGACCACGACACCGTCGCGGTAGCCAGGCCGGGCCAGGAGCTGCGGAGTGAGGCCGGCGTGAGAGGGCGCCAGCCGCTCGATCTCCACCGCGATGTCGTCGAGCGACTCGAAGCCGAGGTCGGCACCGAGGCGCAAGGCGAGGTCGGCGGCGATCATCCAGTCGGGCCGGGCGGTGCCGGGCGCCGTCACCTTCTGGCCCAGCCGGGTGACCCGGCCCTCCATGTTGGTGGTGGTGCCGGTGCGCTCTCCGTACCCGGCAGCCGGGAGGACGACGTCGGCGTGGGCCGACGGACCACTGCCGTCTCCGAACAGGTCGATGACCACCGTGAAGCCGGCGCCGGCGAGCGCCTGGGTGGCGAGGGCCCGGTCGGGGAAGTCGGTGGCCGGGTCGGCGCCGACCAGCACCAGGGCCTGGACCGTGTTCTGAACCGCGGCGGCAAGGATGGCGGCGGCATCCATGCCTGTGGTGGCGGGCACGTCGCCCCATGCCTCGGAGAACCAGTCCCGGCCGTCGTCGAGGGACACCCTCCCGGGCAGGATGCCGGGGGCGAGGCCCATGTCGAGGGCGCCGTGGACGTTGCCCCGCCGGAGAGCGGAGAGGAAGGTGGCGTCGGGGAGGGCGTTGGCCAGCACCCCGGCCGCGTCGGCGATGCTCTCGGCCGTCTCGGCCAGCGACGCCCGGCCGAGCACCACCACGACCGACTCGGCCGCGCCCAGCACCTCGGCGGCCGCTCCGATGTCGGCGGCCGAGACGCCGCCGGCCCCCTCGTCGGGCACCCGGGTGGCGGCGAGGGCCCGGGCCACCGCGGCCGCCTCGCCGGGCCGGTACTGGAGGCGGACCTCGGCGTGGCGGCTCAGGCCGGTGGCCTGCGGCGTCAGCTCGATGACCTTCAACCCCTTGTCGACCACGGCCTCCCTGAGCCGCAGGTAGAAGACCGGCAGCTCCTCCTTCAGGTCGGGGGCGAGGAGGACGACGGCGGAGGCCGCACATGCCTCGTCGATCGTGGCCCGAGGCAGGCCCAGGACAAGCTCGGCGGGGAGGCCGTCGCCCATCTGGCAGTCGACGTTGTCGGTGCCGAGCACGCCCTTCGCCAGCTTGGCCCAGGCGTAGGCGTCCTCGTTGGGCAGGCGGGCGCCGCCGAGGACGGCGATGGCCTCGGGGCCGGACGTGTCGTGGACACGGCGCAGCCCCTCGGCGGCCATCCTGAGCGCCTCGTTCCAACTGGCCTCGACGAGCTCGCCTCCCTTGCGTACGAGGGGGTGGCGGAGCCGGTCGGGGTTGTCGGTCTGCTCGTAGCTGAACCGGCCCTTGTCGCACAGCCAGCCGTGGTTGACGGGATCGCTGTCCACGCCCAGGTGCCGGATCAGCCGGTTGGAGGAGGACTGCAGCGCCATGCGGCAGCCGACCGCACAGGCCGTGCAGGTGGACTCGACGACGTCGAGGTCCCAGGGTCGGGCCTTGAACCGGTACGGCGTCGCCGTGAGCGCGCCCACGGGGCAGATCTGGACCACGTTGCCGCTGAAGTTGGAGGTGAACGGCCGGTCGGGGAAGGTGTTGACCTCGGTCATGTCGGCCCGGCCGATGAAGTCGATCATGGCGTCGCCGGCGACCTCGTCGGCGAAGCGGGTGCAGCGCGAGCACTGGATGCAGCGCTCCCGGTCGAGCGCGACCAGGGGGTTGATCGGGATCGGCTTGGCCCAGTGGCGCTTCTCCTCGACGAAGCGGCTCTCACCCGGCCCGAAGGCGAAGGTCTGGTCCTGGAGGGGGCATTCGCCGCCCCGGTCGCAGACCGGGCAGTCGAGGGGGTGGTTGATGAGCAGGAACTCGAGGACGCCGTCCTGGGCCTTCTTGACCTTCGGCGAGTCGGTGACGACCTCCTGGCCGTCGGCCACCGGTACGAAGCACGCCGGCATGAGGGCGAACCCACGGGGCCCCTTGACCTCCACCAGGCACATGCGGCACATGCCCACCGGCCGCATCCGGGGGTGCCAGCAGAACCGGGGGATGTAGGTGCCGCCCCGCTCGGCGGCGGCGATGATCATCTCGCCCGGCTTGGCCTCCATGACCTTGCCGTCGACTGTGATTTTGAGCGGCTCATCGGCCAAAGGGACAAGCCCCTTCTTTGATGTGGACGAGGAACTCGTCGCGGAACATCTTGATGCCGGAGACGATCGAGGAGGGGATGGAGGGGCCGAGCACGCAGATGGTGGTCTTCTGGGGGGGCCAGCCGAGGCCCGGGGCGATGTTGTCACACACGTCGAGCAGCAGGTCGAGATCGGACTCGCGGCCCTGCCCCAGCTCGATGCGGCGCATGATCTTGTCGAGCCAACCGCCGCCCTCGCGACACGGCGTGCACTGGCCACAGGACTCACGGTGGAAGAAGCGGGTGATCCGCCACGCGGCCCGCACCATGCAGGTGGTTTCGTCCATGGCGACCACCGAGCCGGACCCGAGCATGGAGCCGGCCTTTCCGACCGCGTCCTGGTCGAGGCCCATGTCGAGGTGGTCGGGTCCGAACCAGGGCGCCGACACGCCGCCCGGCACGAACGCCTTGAGCTGGCGGTCCTCCCGGATGCCGCCGCCAAGCTTGGGGTCGTACATCAGGTCCCGGAAGGTGACCTTCGCCATCTCGACTTCGTAGTTGGCCGGTCGTTTGACGTGGCCGGCAACCGAGAACAGGCGGGTGCCGGCGGAGCGGCCGACGCCCAGGCCGGCAAAGGCGGCGCCGCCGTTGGTGACGATCCATGGCAGGTTCGACATCGTCTCGACGTTGTTGACGATGGTCGGCGCCTTGTAGAGCCCCATGGCCGCGGGGAACCAGGGGGGCTTGTCACGGGGATAGCCCCGCTTGCCCTCGAGGCTCTCGATGAGGGCGGTCTCCTCGCCGCAGATGTAGGCGCCGGCTCCCGGATGGACCACCACGTCGATGGAGAAGCCGGATCCGAGGATGTTGCGGCCCACCGCCCCGAAGGCGTACGCCTCGTTCAGGGCCGCGGTCATGCGCTCGAGGCCGAGGGCGAACTCACCCCGCACGTAGATGAAGGCCTGGCTGGCGCCGATGGCGTAGGCGCAGATCAGGGTGCCTTCGATGATCTGGTGCGGGTCCTCCTCCATGAGCATGTGGTCTTTGAAGGTGCAGGGCTCGCTTTCGTCGCCGTTGATGACGAGGTAGACGGGCTCGGCTTTGCGGAGCATCCCCCACTTCTTGCCGGCCTCGAAGCCGGCGCCCCCGCGGCCGAGGAGGTTGGCGGTGAGCACCTCTTCACTGACCTCGCTCGGGTCCATGGTGAGGGCCTTGCGCAAGCCGTCGTACCCCCCCTGTTCGAGGTAGGACCGCAGGGTCCAGGACTGAGGGGACCCGATCCGGGCGGTCACGATGGGCGCTGCGTCGGTGATCATGAAGGCCTCGCCTGCTCGGGGGTGGCGTCGTCCTCGTGTGCGGCGGGGGGTGCGGGGCCGCCGGCAGCCGTGAGCCCCACCCGACGGCGGACCCGGTTGAGGGTGCCGTGAGGCGGGACGTCGTCGGCCAGGCGGCCGGCGACCAGGTCCTCGACCAGGCGGTCGAAGTCGTCGTTGCCGATGTTGCCGAAGAACCGCCAATTGACCGCCAGGCAGGGTGCGGCGCCGCAGAAGGCGATGCACTCGACCTCCTCCAGGGTGAACTCGCCGTCGGAAGTCGTCCCCCCGGGAGCCACGCCAAGGCGGGCCTCGGCGTGCTGGAGCAGCTCGTCGGCCCCGTTGATGAGGCACGCCAGGTTCGTACAGACCGAAACCAGGTACCGCCCCACAGGGTGGGTGAAGAACATGTCGTAGAAGCTGGCGGTGCCGTAGACCTCGGCCGGGTCGATGTCGAGAAGCTCGGCCACATGGGCCATCCCGTCAGCCGTGAGCCAGCCGTCCTGCTCCTGGGCGATGTGAAGCATCGGGATCAGGGCCGAGCGTGACTGGGGGTACAAGCCGATGAGCTGGCGCGCCCGTTGGAGGTTTTCAGCGGTCAGCCGGGCCATCAGCGCCGGTACGCGACCCGAGGCCAGTCCATCGGCCGAACCCTAGCGCGGCGATCGGCAGGTGGACGTTTGCCTATTCCCTCTTGGTAGTAGCGTGAAAGTTCGGCACCACAACAACTTTTTGATCTGGGGGATCTGAATGAAGAAGCGCGTGATCGTGACCTTGTTGGCCTTGTCGCTCCTCGCGAGCGCGTGCGGCGGCGACGATGACGACAACGCCGCACCGGACACGCAGGGGACCACGCCGACCACCGCGGCTGAGGCCGCGGTGCGAGGGGGAACCCTTGTGGTGGCCATCAGTTCGGACCCGGGCAGCCTCAACCCGGCCGTGACCTCCAACGGTGGCGTGCATACCGCGTCGGAGATGATGTTCAACGGCCTCGTGGGCTGGGGCACCGACGGCAAGCCCACGCCTGAGCTGGCGGAGAGCTGGACCATCGAGGGCAACGGCACGGCCTACACCTTCAAGCTGCGGCCCGGTGTGAAGTGGCACGACGGCCAGGACTTCACCTCCGACGATGTGAAGTTCTCCTTCGAGCGGGCGCTGCTCCCGTTCCACGCGCGCACCAAGGCGTCGGTGGGCTCGGCGAACGTCACCGTCGAGGCACCCGACCCCCGGACGGTGGTCTTCCGCTTCCCCCAGCCCTACGCCCCGCTGCTGCAGCAGCTGAACGTCACCGAGGCTCCGATCATCCCCAAGCACGTCTACGAGGGGTGCGCTGACATCTCCACTGTCGCCGGGTGCCCGGCCAACAAGACTCCGGTGGGTACGGGCCCGTTCAAGCTCGACTCCTACACCATTCAAGAGATCAAGCTGTCGAAGAACCCCAACTACTTCCGCGCCGGGCTGCCGTACCTCGACGGTTTCGTCCAGCGGGTGATCCCGGACCAGGGCACACAGCTGCTCGCCCTCGAGAACGGCGAGGTCGACTGGGTCGGGTCGGTCCCCGGTCCGGACATCGAGCGGATCAAGGCGAACCGGGCCGTCGAGACGGCGAACGCCCCTCGGGGCTCCGGGGGAGGCAACTGCACGCTGAGTGTCGCCTTCAACATGAAGCCGCCCGAGGGTCGGCCGGCCTTCTTCGGCGAGCTGCGGACCCGTCAGGCCTTCTGGCATGCCGTCAATCGAGAGCAGGCCTTCCGCACCGTGTCCTTCAACCAGGGGCGGGTCGCGCCGGCGCCGATCAACAGCGGCATCGCCTTCGCCAGCGCCCCGGGCCTCAACCTGCCCGGCTTCGACGCCAACCGGGCCAAGACCCTCCTCGACCAAGTGGGTTGGAAGGACGAGGGCGGCGGCGTCCGGGTGGCCCGGGGCGTGCCCAACGTGCCCGATGGCACCCGGTTCGAGATCGACTGGCACGGCTTCGCCGGCGACCAGACGACCTACGGCGAGCAGCTCCGGACGCAGCTCCGCGATGCCGGCATCGCCCTCCAGGTCAAGATGGAGGACAACGCCACCTTCTCGGCCAACGTGTTCCGCAATCGTGAGTTCGACACTGCAGTCGTCTCCTACTGCCATGGCGACGACCCGGAGATCGGATTCCGCCGGACCGTCGACTCCAAGCAGATCAGCAGCACCGCGTTCAGCAACGGCGCCGGCTACAGCAACCCCGAGGTCGACACCCTGCTCGACCGGGCCGCTCGTGAGCCCGATCCGGCCAAGCGGGCGCCGATCTACCGGGAGATGCAGCAGATCCTCGTCCGTGACCTCCCGTACGTGTGGTTGACCGAGAGCGCCAGCCTGCGGGCCTACAACGCCAAGTGCACCGGATTCAACCACCAGAACACCGGGCTCTTCGCCGAGGCTGCCAGCTGTAGGAAGTAGATGAATCGCCGCTACGTCATCCGCCGGCTGCTGCAGGTCCTGCCGGCGGTGGCGAGCATCCTCATAGTCACGTTCGCCGTCGTCCACGCCGCGCCCGGTGACCCGGTCGTGGCCGTGGCCGGCGAAAGCGGCAACGAGGAGTACTACCAGTTCATGCGGGAGAAGTTCGGGCTGGACCGGCCGGTGCTCCAGCAGTTCTGGACCTACGCCACCAACGTCCTGCGCGGCGACCTGGGCGTCTCCTTCGTCCAGAGCCAGGACGTGGTCGATCTCATTTTGGAGCGGGTGCCCGCCACCTTGCTGCTGATGGGCACCGCACTGGTGGTGTCGACCATCGGCGGCGTGGCGCTCGGTGCGCTGGCCGCCCGCCGCCCCTTCGGGCCCTTCGACCTGAGCGTCAGCACCGGGGCGCTCGTGGGTTACGCCCTCCCCAGCTTCTGGCTGGCGCAGCTGGCGATGCTGACCATCGCCTTCCGGACCGGCTGGTTCCCGATCCAGGGGATGACCGACGCCCGGGCGAACTACACCGGCCTGGCCCACTGGGCGGATGTCGCCCGCCACATGTTCCTACCCGCCCTGGTCCTCGCCGCATCGGAGATCGCCCTCATCACCCGCATCGCCCGGACCGGCATCCTGGCCGAGATGAGCAGCGACTACGTCCGGGTGGCCCAGGCGAAGGGCCTCTCGCCTACGGGGGCGCTGATGCACCACGCCCTGCGAAACGCGCTGCTGCCGATTGTCACGGTGGTGGGAACACGGATCGGCTTCCTCTTCTCGGGGGCGGTGCTCGTGGAGACCGTGTTCGGGTGGCCGGGCCTCGGCCGCCTCGTGCTCTCCGCGGCCCAGACCCGCGACCACCCCTTGCTGCTTGGCATGGTCCTGGTCGTCGCCTTCAGCCTCGTCCTCGCCAACCTGGTGACCGACCTCGTCTACGCCCGTGTCGACCCCCGTATCCGCTACCGCTGACCGCGAGGGTGGACCAGCCCCCGTCGGGCCCGCCCCTGCCGGCGGCGTCGACCCGGGGGAGGCTCAGGCGCCGCACCGCTGGGGCGCCGCGGTCCGGCGGTTCCTGCACCATCCGGCCGGGGTAGCCGGTCTGGCGCTGACCCTGCTGATCATCGTCACCGGGTTGCTGGCCGGCGTGATCGCTCCGGGCGACCCCTTCCGGACCGCCGCAGACCCGTTGCTCTCCCCATCCGGCGAGCACCTCATGGGCACGGACAACCTCGGCCGTGACGTGCTCGCCGCCGTCGTTCACGGCGCCCGCACGTCGATGATCGTCGTCCTCGGTGTCTCCGCCATCGCATCGGTCATCGGCCTGGCCGTCGGGATAGTGGCCGGCTACCGCGGCGGCTGGATCGACGACGTGCTCATGCGCATCACCGAGCTGTTCCAGTCGGTCCCTCGCTTCTTCCTGGTCCTCCTCATCGTCGCCCTGTTCGGCGCCGGGCTCGACAACCTCATTTACGTGCTCGCCCTCACCTCGTGGCCCACCCTGGCCCGGGTGTCCCGGGCCGAAGTCCTGTCCGTACGCGACCGCGATTACGTCGAGGCCGCCCGCTCGATCGGCGCCACCGACCGGCGCATCGTCCTGCGCCACGTCCTGCCCAACGTGCTGCCGACGGCCATGGTGGTCATCGCCCTCACCGGCTCCCGGATCATCCTGCTCGAGGCCAGCCTCAGCTTCCTGGGCCTGGGCGACCCCACCGTCATGAGCTGGGGCTACCTGGTCAGCAACGCCCAGCGCTTCCTACGGGTGGCGTGGTGGATGTCGGTCTTCCCCGGACTGGCCATCGCCATCTCCGTCCTGGGCATCAACCTGATGAGCGACGCCCTGAACGACGTCCTGGCCACCTACTCCAAGTCAGCGCCCTCCGGGCGCCCTGTGGGGCGGCTTCGCCGCCGGCTACGTCGGCGTCCGAGCGCAGCAGTCGCCCCCGCCGCGGGCTAGCCGGGTCTTCCGCACATCGAGGGTCGTGGATCGGCAACGTTCATGACCGGCTTCCTTCGATCAGCGGGGTACGCGGGGATCCACATCGAGCAGCCCCAGCAGGCGTGCCTGCAGCGGCGGCGGCTCGGGGATGACGACGGGGGTCGTCGGCGTGGCGGGAACAAGACGCAGTCGGGACAGGGCGCCGAAGATGAGGCGTCCCGTGGGTTTGGCCGCCCGCCCGGCCCACAAGGCGGCGAGGGTGAGCGCCGGAGAGATGGCCAGGCGAACGGCCCGCTCCACCAGGCTGAAGATCAGCAGGGCCAGGCAGATCACGCTGATGAGGGCCTCGATGCGGCGGTTGGACTTCAAGAACATCGGCGCCACCGCCAGCGGGCCCTTGAAGTTGCCGTAGCGTCGCTCGACGACCTCCTGGCCCTTGTAGCGGCGCAGCACCTCGGCGGCGTCGGCCTCGGTGGGTCCCAGGTTGGTGAGCAGGGCGTACCAGCCGTCGGTGGCAGCCTCGGCGGCGAGCGCCTCGTCGTCGAAATGCCACGACAGCGTCGGCTTTCCCGCCGCGTCGAGGCCCACCTCGGTGTGCAGGTAGGCCTTGACCCGGCGATCGCGGGCGATGACCGCGATCCGCTCCTCGACCTCTTTGGTCGTCGGGTAGTGCCGGCCTCCCAGGCCCCGCCCGAGGCGCTCCAGGTCCTCGCGGGCCCGGGCCAGCTTCTTGTCCCGGGCGACCCGGGCCGCTCCCGAGCGCGCCGAGGACCACACGAACACCCGGCGGAGATGAAGGACGGCGTCAGATTTGCGGGGCCCAGCCACGACCATGGCGTCCTCGAGCACCCGGTAGCGGCCACGTTGTCCCTCGGGTTTGGTCACATCACGTTCGGCCACGTAGTCGACCGGCGTCGCCGAGTCGTGCTCGCAGGCGGCCAGGATGGCGGCGTCGACGTAGGTCTTGGGCGCGGGGGCGACGAACTCCACCCCGGCACCGGCCATGGCGGCCAGGTTGGCGTAGGAGATCAGCTTGGAGTCCCCGACCACCAGGAACCGCCGTTCGCCGGCGAGGCGCCGCAACGCCTCCAGGGCGCCGATGACCTGGTTCACCTCGCCGGCTCCGCCGTCGTAGGCCCGGTGGAAGATGGGCACGCCGCCATCGGCGGTGACACCGAGACCGGTCTGGATCTGGCGCAGGTCGGGGCGGCGGTCCTTCGGATGGCCGAAGCGGGGCTCGGCGAAGTCCTCCTCGGCGACCTCGTAGGCGCCGAAGAGGCTGATGGAGGTCATGTCCCAGTGGATGCGGGACACGTCGATGCCGAAGTCGGCCACCGCCCGGGCGCCGATGGAGCCGATGATGCCGGCCAACTCGGGGGCGACGGCGTCGAGCGCCCGGCCGATGCGGTCGTCGTTGAGCGCGTCTGCCGGGATGTCGAAGACCTCGGGCACCGCCCATGCCGCCGCCCAGTCCTCCACGTGGACCAGCGGCGTCGGCGAGGTGAGCCGGTTGGCCACCAGCGCCTCGATGGCCTGGCCGTGGGTCACGATGGCCAGGTCGCGCACCGGGCAGGCCCGGTCCACGATGCCCGCTATGTCGAGACGCCGGCAGAACGCCGCCACCACGGGCAACGCCCCCAGCGCCTTGTCGACACTGGGTGGACCGTATCCGTACCGAACGCGAGTTCCCATACAAGAGCTTTCGCGCCCACCCCCCGCTTCTCCTGCAAGGAGTTCGATATTTCTTCTATTTCTTCTCCGACCCTACCGACCGCCATGTGCGGAAGACGGGGCTAGCGGCCGAAGACCTCGCCGATGCGTTAGCTCACGTGCCGGGAGCAACCCCGGCGCTTGACCGACAAGGGCGCCGAAGGCTTGCCCTTGTCGGAACAAACTGAGCCCGGCCGGAGGGCGGACGAGGCTTTTCCGTCGCCGAAGGCGACTGCAGCCCGCCCGGAGGGCGGTCAAAGCCTTTCCGTAGCCGCCGGAGGCGGTTACTACCGGTCGACTTCGCCCATGATGGGGTCGATCGAGGAGATGCTGGCCACCGCGTCGGCCACCATGCCGCCCCGGAGCATGTGGGGCAGGGCCTGGAGGTTCACGAACGACGGGCCGCGGACGTGGAACCGGTACGGCTTGGCGCTGCCGTCGGACACCATGTAGCAACCGAGCTCGCCCCGGGGGGACTCCACCGCCACGTAGACCTCGCCCTCGGGCACCCGGAAGCCCTCGGTGAAGATCTTGAAGTGGTGGATGAGGGCCTCCATGGACTCGTCGATGCGGTGGCGCGGCGGCGGGGTGACCTTCTTGTCCTGCACCCGGTAGTCGCCGGACGGCATCTTGTCGAGGATCTGGCGGACGATGTTCATCGACTCGCGGATCTCGTTGAGCCGGATGGCGTAGCGGTCGAAGCTGTCGCCGTAGCTCCCGACGATGACGTCGAAGTCGACCTCGTCGTAGGCGAGGTAGGGATCGTCCTTGCGCAGGTCCCAGGGCAGCCCGGTGGAGCGCAGCAGGGGGCCGGTGATCCCCAGAGCGAGGCATTCCTCGGTGGTGAGGATGCCGACGCCCTGGGTGCGTTCCTGCCAGATGGGCTGGCCGGTGAGAAGGGTGTCGTATTCGTCGAGGCGCTCCGGGAAGATGTCGAGCAGGTGCAGAACGTCGTCGCGCCATCCTTCGGGCAGGTCGACGGCGACCCCGCCCGGGCGGATGTAGTTGTGGTTCATCCGCAGGCCGGTGACCTTCTCGAAGAAGGCCAGGATGCTCTCCCGCTCGCGGAAGCCGTAGATCATCATGGACACCGCACCGAGGTCCATGCCGTTGGTGGCCAGCCAGAGGAACTGGGACGACATCCGGTTCAGCTCGCACATGAGCATGCGGATCCACGTGGCCCGGGGAGGGATGTCGACCTCGAGCAGCTTCTCCGTGGCGAGGGAGAAGACCAGCTCCATGAAGAGCGGCGAGATGTAGTCCATCCGGGTGGCGTTGGTCGGCCCCTGGAGGTACGTGAGGTCCTCGCCGGTCTTCTCCATCCCGGTGTGGAGATAGCCGATCACCGGCTTCGAACGCAGCACGATCTCGCCCTGTAGCTCCATCATCACCCGCAGGACGCCGTGGGTGCTGGGGTGCTGGGGCCCCATGTTGACGATCATGGTGTCGTTCTCGGTGCGGACCTCGTCGACGTCCTCGGGCAGGTGGGGGACGCGCAGGACGGAGCCGGCCTCCCGCAGGTACTCGACTCCTGCGGTGCGGGCCTTGGGCTGCATCTCCTGGGCGCCCTCGGAAAGTTCGGTCGACGAGGTCATCGGGCGGGTGGGGCCCCCTTGAACTGGACCGGGATGCGGCCGATCCCGAAGTCCTTGCGGAGCGGGTGGCCCTCCCAGTCGTCGGGCATCAGGATGCGGGACAGGTCCGGGTGGCCGGTGAACACGATGCCGAACATGTCGTAGGTCTCCCGCTCCATGGCCTCGACGGTGGGGTGGAGGTGGAAGATCGACGCGACGCCGAGGTCGGTCTCGGGCACCTGCACCCGGACCCGGATGCGACGGCGGGCCTCGGTCGAAAGCAGGTTCACCGCCACCTCGAACCGCTCGGCCTGGACGCCTGCGGGGAGCTTCCGCTCCAGGTGCATCAGGTAGTCGACGCCCGTGAGGTCCATGCAGACCCGGTATCCGTCGTCGTACAGCGAGCCCACGACGTCGAGGTAGTCGTCCCGGGTCGGGTGCACGACCAGCTGGCCGCGCGAAAGCGAGGACACGGCGCCATGAATGAGGGCCGGCTCTTCCTCGGGAGGCAGGCCGTCGGGCTCGTCCACGAACCCGACACTAGACCGCGGCCCTCTACCCTGTGGTCGCCGATGCCCACGTGGACCGCCGACCAGGTCGCCTCACTGGCCCCGGACTCGTCCTCGATCGCCGCGGCCCGGGAGGTGGCGGGCCCCCGGCTCTGGTCGTCGACCGGCCACGACGGGCGGGCGGCGTGGGGCCAGTGCCGCAGGTACCTGGCCGCCGTCGATCTGGTCGACCCAGCGTTCTCCTGCACCTGCCCGAGCCGGAAGGTCCCGTGCAAGCACGCCCTGGGCCTGCTCATGCTGTGGACGTCGTCGCCCGAGGTCGTCCGCCCGGCCTCCGCGCCGCCCTGGGTCGAGGCATGGCTGGCGGCTCGGGCCAAGCGGGCGGCCCGGGCCCCGGCCGGGACCGAGAAGAAGCCGGTCGACCCGGAAGCCCGGGCCCGGCGTATGGCCGGCCGGGCGGCGCGCATCGGCGCAGGGCTGGAGGAGCTGGACCTGTGGCTGAGCGACCTGGTCCGCCACGGGCTGGCATCGGCCCAAGGCCGGCCGTTCCACTACTGGGACGACGTCGCCGCCCGCATGGTCGACGCCCAGGCCCCCGGGGTGGGCAGCCAGGTCCGGCGGATGGCGTCGATCGTGCGGAGTGGCGACGGCTGGCCCGGCCGCCTGCTGGCCCATGCCGGCCGGCTGCACCTGCTGGTCGAGGCCTGGTCCCGGCTCGACACCCTTCCGCCCGAGACGCAGGCCGACCTCCGGACCGCCGTGGGGTGGTCGTGGACCAGCGAGGAGGTGCTCGCCGCCGGGCCTGCGCTGGCCGACCGCTGGCAGGTCGTCGCCCGCACTGTCGCCGAGGAGGAGCGCTTCCGCATCCAGCGGACCTGGCTGGTCGGAACGGCCACCGGCCGCACCGCCCTCATCCTCGACTTCGTGCCGGTCGGCGCTCCCCTGCCCGCCGAGCTCGTGGCCGGGACCGTGGTCGACGCCGACCTCGCCTTCTATCCGGGCGCCTGGCCCCAGCGGGCGCTGGTGGCCTCGGTCCGCGGCGAGCCCGACTCGATGTCGGAATGGCTCGGCTCGCCGACGCTCGAGGCGGCGCTCGCCGGGCACGCCGCCGCCCTGGCCGCCAACCCATGGCTCGATCGGCTGCCCATGGTGGTGGCCGACGTGGTGCCCGTGGCCCGGGAAAGCGGATGGAGAGCCCGGGACTCCTCCGGCACCGCCGTCGACCTCCGGGTCGACGAACACGGGTGGTGGACGCTGGCCGCCGTGTCCGGCGGGCGCCCGGTGGGCCTGGCGGGCGAGTGGCAGGACGGCGCGCTCCGCCCACTGTCGGTGTGGGCCGACCGCCGGCTGGTGGCACTGGCATGAACTGGGAGGAGCTGATCGCGGGCGCCCTGGTGGGGACGGCCCGGCGGCCGCCGGCCCTCGGTGCGGAGCCGGGCTCGGCGCTGGGCGAGGTCCTTGCCGCAATCGACCCCGCCGACCCGGAGGGCGCGGTTCTCACCGCCGGGGCGGTGCTCGGCCTGTACCGCCACGCGGGGGTGCGGCTGCCGGCCGACACTGGCCCTCCGCCTCCGGCCAGCCCCCCCGAGATCCGGCCCCACTGCTCGGAGGCCGCCGCCTACCGGCTCGATGTGATGTTGGCCGGCCGGTTCCGGCCCGTGCTGGAGGAGTGGCTCGGTCTGGTGGCGGCGGCCGAGCGGCTGGTGCCGCCCGACCGCCTTCCGGGTCTCCTGCAGGCGGCCACGACCAGCGCGGGCCTACGGCCATTGACCGCAGCGGTGATGGGCGAGCGGGGCCGGTGGCTGGCGCCGCTGAACCCGCTGTGGGCGTGGGCCGCCGGCGGGGCCGAGGTGGACCACGCCGGCACCTGGGCCACCGGATCCGCCGCCGCCCGGCGGCTCCTGCTAGGTCGCATGCGCGCCGCCGATCCGACGGCCGCCCGGGAGCTGGTCGCCTCGACCTGGGCCACAGAACCACCCGAGGACCGGGCCGCATTCCTGGCGCTGATGGCCACCGGCTTGTCGATGGAGGACGAGCCGTTCCTCGAAGCCGCTCTCGACGACCGCCGCAAAGAGGTGCGCCTGGCTGCGGCCCGGCTGCTGTGGCGGCTCCCGGAGTCGCGCCTGGGCGCCCGCATGGCGGAGCGGGCCCGCCCGCTCGTGCGCATCTCCCGCCGCCGGGTGGAGTCGATCCTTCCGAACTCGGTCGACGAGGCCACCGTGCGGGACGGCGTCGTGGTCAAGCCGCCAGCGGGGACCGGGGAACGGGCGTGGTGGTTCCACCAGGTGGTGGCGGCCACGCCCCTGCACACCTGGACCGACGCCCCGTCCCGGTTGGTGGAGCTCGCCGACCCGTTGCTGAGGCGGGCCTGGGCCGTGGCCGCCGCCAACCAGCACGATCAGGCATGGGCGCTGGCCCTGCTGGAGGCCGACGATGTCGACGAGCCGGTGCTGCTCGAAGCCGTCCCCCACCAGCGGGCGGTGGAGGTGGCCACCCAGCGCGTCGCCCACTCGGGACTGACTGCGGCCGTGGTCGAACTGCTCGTGCACTGCCCTCTGCCGTGGGGGCCGCGACTGAGCGGTGCCGTGGTCGATCGCCTGGGCGAATCGGTACGGCGGCAGGGCCGGCCGGACGCCGGCGCAGTCGTGCTGCGGCCCCGGCTCGCCGACCTGGGCGTCCGGCTCGACCCGTCGGTGGCGCGCACGGCAACCGCCGAACTGGCGGATCACCCGCCCTGGTGGTCGGACGTGGTGGGCTGGTTCCTCGACCTGTTGACGTTCCGCGCCGAGATGCGGGAGGAGCTTCCGTCTTGAACCCACCCACCGAACTGCTGCGCCCGCACGCCGAGAAGATCTTCTCGGCCGAGCTCGAGGCGCTGGCTGCAGCCGACACCCACGCCCGACCGCCGAACTGGCGGCTTTCGCCCTGGGCCGTCTGCACCTACCTGCTCGGTGGAGAGGCCGACGGCACGGCGATCACGCCCAAGTACATCGGCCCCCGCCGGTTGGTCGAGGTGGCCGTCGCCACCTTGGCGACCGACCGGGCCCTGCTGCTGCTCGGCGTCCCCGGCACGGCCAAGACCTGGGTCAGCGAGCACCTGGCGGCGGCGATCTCCGGCGACTCCACCCTGCTCGTGCAGGGCACGTCGGGCACGCCCGAGGAGGCCATCCGCTACGGCTGGAACTACGCCCGACTCCTGGCCGACGGCCCGTCGATGGCCGCCCTCGTCCCGAGCCCGGTGATGCGGGCCATGCGGGAGGGCCGGCTGGCCCGGGTGGAGGAGCTGACCCGCATCCCGTCCGACGTCCAGGACGCGCTGATCACCATCCTTTCGGAGAAGACGCTGCCCGTCCCGGAGCTCGACAGCGAGGTGCAGGCGACCAAGGGATTCAACGTGATCGCCACCGCCAACGACCGTGACCGAGGGGTCAACGAGCTTTCGTCGGCCCTGAAGCGGCGCTTCAACACCGTCGTGCTGCCCCTGCCGTCGGATGCCGACGACGAAGTGGAGATCGTCCGCCAGCGGGTCGACGCTCTGGGCCGGGCCCTGGAGATCCCCGCCGAGGTCGCCGCCCTCGACGAAATTCGCCGGGTGGTGACCATCTTCCGGGAGCTCCGCTCCGGGATGACGTCCGACGGCCGCACCACCCTGAAGTCGCCCACGTCGACGCTCAGCACGGCGGAGGCGATCTCGGTGATCACCAGTGGCATGGCGCTGGCGGCCCACTTCGGCGACGGCCACCTGAGCGCCGCCGACGTGGCCGCCGGCCTCGTCGGCGCCGTGATCAAGGACCCGGTGCAGGACCGGGTGGTGTGGCAGGAGTACCTGGAGACGGTGGTCAAGGAGCGCAAGGGCTGGGCCGATCTCTACCGCTCCTGCCGCGAGCTGAGCTGAGCCGGCCGCATGGCCGTCCGGTACTTCGGCATCCGCCACCACGGCCCGGGGTCGGCCCGCAGCCTTGACGTGGCGCTCGAGGAGTGGCGGCCCGACGTCGTCCTGATCGAGGGCCCGCCCGAGGCCGACGAGCTCATCGCCCTGGCCGCGTCGGAGGAGATGCGGCCACCCGTCGCCCTGCTGGTCCACGTGGTCGACAAGCCCCGCCGGGCGTTCTTCTGGCCGTTCGCCGCCTTCTCTCCCGAGTGGCGGGCCATCGGGCACGGGCTGGCCCACGACGTCCCTGTGCGCTTCATCGACCTGCCGGCGGCGATCTGGCTGGCGCCCCGACGGCGGGAGAACCCGGACGAGGAACCGGAGCGGCCCCGCCACCGTGACCCGTTGAGCGACCTGGCCTCGGCCGCCGGGTACGCCGACGTCGAGCGGTGGTGGGAGGACCTTGTCGAACATAGAAGGAGCGTGGAGCACACGGCCACCGGTCCGTTCGAGGCCATAGCCGAGGCGATGGGGGCGCTGCGGGAGGGCGACCCTCCCGTCGCGGGGCGTGAGGCGCAGCGGGAGGCGTCGATGCGCCACAACATCCGGGCCGCGGTGAAGGAGGGCTTCGAACGGGTGGCGGTGGTGTGCGGGGCGTGGCACGTGCCGGCGCTGACCACGGCGACGTCCATGGCCGCTGACGCCATCACCCTCAAGGGCCTGCCCCGGGTGAAGGTGTCGGCCACGTGGGTGCCCTGGACGTCGGGCCGGCTGGCGGCGGCCAGCGGCTACGGCGCAGGCATCACCTCGCCGGGGTGGTACTCCCACCTGTTCAACGTGCCCGACCAGGTGGTGGCCCGCTGGTTCGTGAAGGTCGCCCGCCTGCTGCGCAGCGAGGACCTTCCGGCGTCGTCGGCCTCGCTCATCGACGCAGTGCGCCTGGCCGAGGCCCTGGCCACCCTGCGGCGCCGCCCCTTGGCCGGCCTCGACGAGCTGAACGACGCCACCCGGGCCGCGCTCTGCCACGGGTCGGACGCCCCGATGGCGCTGATCGCCGAGCGGCTCATCGTCGGCCGGGAGCTGGGGCGGGTGCCGTCCGAGACCCCGATGGTGCCCCTGGCCCAGGATCTGGCCCGGGAGCAACGCCGGCTGCGGCTCCGGGTGGAGGCCACCGCCCGGGAGGTCGACCTCGACCTGCGCAAGCCCAACGACCTCGACCGCAGCCACCTGCTCCACCGCCTGGCCCTGCTCGACATCGACTGGGGTGAGCCGGTGGAGGTGTCGGGCAAGACCGGCACATTCCACGAGGTGTGGCAGCTGCAGTGGCACCCGGAGCTGGCGGTGGCCCTCATCGAGGCCGGGATGTGGGGAACCACCGTGGCCGACGCGGCCACCGCCCGCACCGGCCACGACGCCGACAAGGCCCCCAGCCTGAGTGCGGTCACCGGCCTGCTGGAGCGGAGCCTCCTGGCCGAGCTGCCGGAAGCGGTCGCCCATGTGATGGGCGTGCTGGCCGACCGGGCCGCGATCGACACCGACGTCGGCCACCTGATGGACGCCCTTCCCGCCCTGGCCCGGGCCCTGCGCTACGGCGACGTGCGCCGCACCGACGCGTCGTCGATCGCCGCCGCCGTCGACGGGCTGGTGGTCCGCATCTGCATCGGACTGCCCGTGGCCGCCTCGTCCCTGGACGACGATGCTGCCGGCGAGATGGTGCGCCGGATCCTCGGCGTGCACGAGTCTCTGTCGTTGCTCGATCGCGGCGACCTCTCGCAGGGATGGCGGGCGACGCTGCACCAGCTGGTAGACCGAGCCGGGGTGCACGGCCTGGTCGCCGGCCGGTGCAGCCGGCTCCTGCTCGACGCCGGCGCCATGGAGGGTGCGGAGGCGGCCCGGCGCATGTCGGCCGCGCTGTCGGTAGGCGAGGAGCCGGCCCGCGGTGCGGCCTGGGTCGAGGGGTTCCTGTCGGGCAGCGCCCTGATCCTGCTCCACGACCGGGCGCTGCTGCAGGTGGTCGACGGCTGGCTGGCCGGCGTCGGCGACGAGACCTTCACCGACGTCCTGCCCCTGCTGCGGCGGACCTTCGCCACCTTCGGTGCGCCCGAGCGGCGCCAGATCGGCGAGCACGTGCGGCGCCTGGGCGACGGCACATCGGGCCGCAGCGGGGCAGCGGCAGAGGCAGACGTGGACGCGGCCCGGGGCGAGCTGGTCCTGCCGGTCGTGGCCCGCCTGTTGGGGCTGTCGCGGTGAACGCCCGGGAGCGCCGGTGGCGCATGGTGCTCGGTGGCGCGGCCGAGAGCGACGACGGCCTGGCGGCGCTGGGCGGAGCCGATGCGGCGATGGACGCCGCCCTCGCCGCCCTGTACGAGCCCGGGGCCGGGGGCGGCGGGGCCACCAAGGGGCCGAGGTCGGGCGGGCTCGAGTCGTCGGCTCCCCGGGTGGCCCGCTGGCTGGGCGACATCAGGACGTACTTCCCGTCCACCGTCGTCCGGGTCATGCAGACCGACGCCATCGAGCGCCTCAACCTGCGCCGGCTGCTACTGGAGCCGGAGGTCCTGGAGGCGGTGGAGCCCGACGTCCACCTGGTGTCCACCCTGCTGGCCCTCAACGACGTGCTCCCCGAGGAGACCCGCCAGACCGCCCGTCTGGTGGTCCGCAGGGTGGTCGACGACCTCGAGCGCCGGTTGGCCCAGCGCACCCGCCAGGCGGTGAGCGGAGCCCTCGACCGGGCGTCGAGGAACCGCCGGCCCCGGCACAACGAGATCGACTGGGACAAGACGGTGCGGGCCAACCTGCGCCACTGGCAGCCGGCTCACCGCACGATGATCCCCGAGACCCTCGTCGGGTACGGGCGCCGCCAGCAGGGGATCCAGCGCGACATCGTTCTCTGCGTCGACCAGAGCGGGTCCATGGCCGCGTCCGTCGTCTTCGCCGGGATCTTCGGGGCGGTGCTGGCCGGTCTGCGGGCCGTGCGGACCCAGCTGGTGGTGTTCGACACGTCGGTCGTCGACCTCACCGCCCACCTCGACGACCCGGTGGACCTGCTCTTCGCCACCCAGCTCGGGGGCGGGACCGACATCAACCAGGCGCTGGCCTACTGCCAGTCGACCCTGGCCCGGCCGGCGGAGACCGTGCTCGTGCTCATCAGCGACCTGTTCGAAGGCGGTTCACGCGAGGAGATGCTGCAGCGGGCGGCCGACCTGGTGGCTGCGGGCGTGACCGTGGTGGTTCTCCTGGCCCTGAGCGACGAAGGGGCGCCGGCCTACGACCACGACAACGCCGCCGCCCTTGCCGCGCTCGGGATCCCCGCCTTCGCCTGCACGCCCGACCTGTTCCCGGAGCTCATGGCCGCAGCCATCGAGCGCCGGGACATGGCCGGTTGGGCTGCGACCAACGAGATCGCCCTGGGCTAGCGGGTCAGTGCGGGGTGGCGACGGCGATGCGGCGCTCGGTGACGTGCACGCCTGCGCCGGCGCCCGTCTCGGCCCGCCGCTTGGTGATCTCACCGGTTCGGACCAACTCGTGCAGGGTGAGGATGGAGTGCATCAGGGTCTCGGGGCCGGGGGGGCAACCCGGGGAGTACACGTCGACGGGGACGATCTGGTCGACGCCCTGCACGATGGCGTAGTTGTTGAACATGCCGCCGCTGGAAGCGCAGACCCCCATGGAGATGACCCACTTGGGCTCCATCATCTGGTCGTAGACCTGACGGAGGACCGGGGCCATCTTCTGGGATACCCGGCCGGCGACGATCATCAGGTCGGCCTGGCGGGGCGAGGCCCGGAAGACCTCCATGCCGAAGCGGGCCAGGTCGAAGTGGGCCGCACCGGTGGCCATCATCTCGATGGCGCAGCAGGCCAGGCCGAAGGTGGCCGGCCACATGCTGTTGCGCCGGGCCCACTTGACCAGGTCCTCGATGCTGCCGGTGAGGAAGTTGTGGTTCAGATCCTCGAGGCCCATCAGGCCGCTCCTCGCTCCACGGGGACCGCCCTGCCCTCCGAGCCCACCCGCCGCACCGTGGAGCTGGTGGTGCGCCGCTGGTCGACCAGCGGGCTCATGGACTTGACCGGGCCCCAGTTCAGGGCGCCGTTGCCGATCAGGTAGATGAACGAGACGAAGACGGCTGCCGCGAAGATGAGCATCTCCCACAGGCCAAAGGCGCCCAGCTGGCGGAAGATCACCGCCCACGGGTAGAGGAAGATGATCTCGATGTCGAAGATGATGAAGATCATGGCCACCAGGTAGAAGCGCACCGGGAAGCGCTCGGCCGGCTCCCGGTCGGGCACGATCCCGCACTCGTACGGCGCCGACTTGGCCAGCGTGGGCTTCTTCGGCCCCAGGAGCTTGGAGGCGACGATCGAGAGCCCGGCGAACAAGATCGCCAGGATCAGCATCACCAGGAGGGGGAGGTACTGGGCCACGGGCTTCGCCCCCAGCCTACTGCTTGGCCCGCAGGGCCATGAGCTCCTTGTCGCGGGTGTGCAGCTGGAAGACGAGCAGCCCGAACAACAGAGCCGAGGCGATGGTGAAGACGGCGGGGTTCAGCCGCAGGCTCCCCAGGTCGCGCACCATCACGACCGCCGTCGGGGTGGAGTTGGGGTCGACACGGGGCTTGGGCGGCGCGGCACCGGGGATGGCTTCCTGGGGCTCCACCGGCTGGACCTGGATCACCAGGTAGTGAGGCTTGTGGAACAGGTTCAGCGGCCGGAAGTTGAACACGCCGAACGGCCCGTAGGTCTCCCCACCCTTCTCCAGGGCGGCAATGGGGAGGTAGTCGGCGGAGGCCTTGAACAGGCCGCTGTCGGTGAGCGCCGCGTCTGACACGGGCAGGGCGTCGGCCACCGCGGGGTCGGAGAGCTCGAGCTCCTCCCAACCCCGGGGGAAGCCGGCCAGGATCTGGCTGTCGGCCTGGCCGAGATCACCTTGAATCTGGAACCTCGGGACCCACGTCGGCGCCTTGCCCTGCGGTCCGATGCCGTACACCCACCAGGTGGCCCCGATGATGACGAAGAACCCGGTGAGCCCGGCCGCCGCGGCCTGGAAGCCGAGCCGGGCGCCCAGATTGGTGCCCAGGATCAGCACGCCGGAGCCGCAGAGGATCACGACGGAGATGAGCACGTACAGCCCACCCCGGACGTGGGGGTTCCACGACAACGCCAGAACCGTGTCCAGGGTCATAGGCCTCGCTCGTAGTCGACCACGGCCTTGATCTGCGCCTCGGTGAGGGTGTCGCCGAAAAAGGGCATTCGCCCGGTGGCCATGCCCCGCTGGCCGTACAGCTCCCCGAACGGCGCCGTCTCGGTGACCCACGTGATCTGCTGCTGGACGGTGGGGAACTGGCGCAGGCTGGCGCCACCGGTGAGGTCGGGCCCGTAGGCGCCACCGCCTTGAACGCCGGGCTGGCCGTAGGTCGCGCCAGGCGTATGGCACCGGGCGCAGAAACCCTCGAAGACCTTGGCGCCGTCGATGCCGAACTCCTTGAGGTTGGCCTCTTTGACCTCTTTCGGATCCAGCTTGATGTGGTCGAGATAGGCGATGAGATCCTCGATCTGCTGGTCGTTGAGAGCACCTCCGCCCTCGATGCCCCACGGCGGCATGGGGGTGCCGGGTCGACCGTAGACGAGAATCTGCTTGACCTCGTCGTGCCGGAACCGCAGCATCACCGTGTTGAGAGCCGGCGCCGCCCACTGGACCTGTTGTGGCAGGGCATCGGGGTTGGCGGGATCGGTGAGGGTGTAGGTGGCCACTCCGCCGATCCCCTTCTTGCCGTGGCAGTTCTCGCAGCCATAGTGCGGCTCACGCGGCGTGGGAGGGTCGCCGGGCGAGGCCTCGAAGTACCACTCGCCCCGCTTGACCTTCTCCTCCTCGAACCAGGCGGTGCCCCGGTCGAGGCCGCCGCCGGTCTGGCGGAAGGGCTCCCGCACCCAGATCACGGGCAGGGCGATGGCGGAGATGGCAAGAGTGGCGAAGGCCCACCACAGGTACTTGGTGAGCCGCTTGCCCTCCATGCCCTCGTCGTCGTAATAGACCTTGCGGTTGGGCGCGGTGGTCAGTTCGGAGCCCGGTTCGTAGGTGCGCCGCGACGCGCTCAACAGGTAGACCACCCACCCGACGAGCATGGTCAGCACCACGGCGAGGCCGATCCGCTGCTGAGATGAGACTGCGAGGAGGTTGGTCACATCAGTGGTCTGAGACGGCACCGATGCAGTGGGGCCCCTCCGACTCCTGGCCGGTGGTGTTGGTGCCGATCGGCGGCCCCGGGATCACCGTCTTGGTGTCGACGACGATGGCGCCGTTCTCGACAGTGGCCGCGAAGCGGTCCATACCCCGAGGGGCGGGGCCACCCTTCTTCTCGCCGACACGGTTGTACTGCGACCCGTGGCACGGGCACTCGTACCACTGCGACGTCTTGCACCACGGGACCCGGCAGCCGAGGTGGGGGCACTTCTGGTAGATGGCGACGACACCCTGCTCGTAGCCCTCGAGCACGGCGGCGTAGGCCTGCACGTCCTTGGCCTTCGCGACAGCGTCCTGGGGGTACGGGCTGATGTACACGCGACCCGCCCCGACGTAGAAGGGCTCCTTCTTCTCGGCGATCTCCTCCATGATCTCGTCGAACTTGCCGACGCGGATCTTCGAGCCGAACCCACCCGAGAGCGACGGCCACAGCATGGCCACGCAGGCGGCGCCGAACCCGGTGAGGGTGAGGGCGAAGGTGGCGACGATGCCCCGGTTGAGGACCTGGCGACGGGTGACGCCCAGGGCCTCCTCGTCGAGGGGCATGGGGATCGGGGCGGGCGGAGCGTCGGGGGTTGCGACCTGGCCGCCGCGCCGCTCGAGGGCGACGGCGCGCTCGAGCTCACGACCGGACGCCGACGCGGAGCCGACGGGCACCGGCAGGTTGGCGGTTGCCAACTCGGCCCGCTCCTCGATGGAGGGCGAGGCGTCGGCGGCGCGGTCGGCGTCACGCCGGCGGGCGGTGGCGAACAGGAAGACGAACATCAGGCCCAGGAGGCCCATGATCGCCAGGAGGAAGATGATGCTGCTGTCCAACAAAGCTCCTAGAAGAGGGTCAGGCTCTACAGGTCGAAGAAGACGCCGTCACGCCACGGGAAGGTGAAGTTGAAGCCGGGGCCGCGGAACAGGGTGCCGATGATCACGAGCACGGCCCAGAACATGAAGAAAAGGGTGAAGAGGGAGATGGCGAACTTCCGGTCCTCGGGCTTCTGGCTGGTGTTCTTGTCTATGTACGGAGCCAGCATGAGGCCGAAGATGCCGATTCCGGGAATTGTCACCCCGGCCACCATCGGGTGGAACATCGTCAGCAGCTCCTGAAGGCCCAGGAAGTACCAGGGCGCCTTCGAGGGGTTGGGGGTGAAGTTGAAGTTCGCCGCGGCCAGGAACGGCGCGTTGACCAGGGCGGAGAAGACCAGCAGGAAGGCGCTGCAGCTCAGGCAGGCGATGAACTCGCCGATGAGCAGGTGTGGCCAGGTGTGGACCTTGTCGGTGGGAGTGGCCTTGACGTCCTGGATGGAACCGGCCTTGACGACGGTGAGCAGGCGCTGGGTGTGACCTTCGGGGCCCTTGGCCACGGGCGCGGGAGCGGTGGCGACCGCCGTGGCCGCAGCGGCGGTGGCCGCGGCGCCGGTGGTGGCCGGCGACGACCCCCCGGCTGCTTCCTTGGCCGCCTGGCTGCGGGCCAGCAGGTGGGCCGGGATCTTGCTGCCGTCGTCGGCGGATCCGCCCGCGTCAGAGGCAGTGGCCGGCGCGCTCGGGTCGGCGGCGGCGCCACCGCCCGCAGGCGGGGCGCCCAGCGCGGCCCGGCGCTCGGCGGAGCGCTTGAGAAGGTGTTCCGGTACTTCTGTCACAGGTACCTCCCTCCGGCCGGCATCACAGCGGCCCGGAGATGCCGCCGTCCTTGCGGACGCGCCAGAAATGGATGGCCATGAAGATCACGATCACGAACGGCAACATCAACACGTGGAGCACATACCATCGCAGCAGCGTTTCCCCTCCGATCTCCACGCCTCCCAGGAGCACGAACCTCACCTGGGATCCGAAGACTGGTGTGTATCCCATCATGTTCGTGCCCACGGTCACCGCCCACAGAGCGAGCTGGTCCCAGGGCAGCAGGTAACCGGTGAAGGAGAGCAGCAGGGTGAGGGTCAACAGGATCACCCCGATGACCCAGTTGAACTCCCGGGGCGGCTTGTAGGCCCCGTGGTAGAAGACCCTCGACATATGTAAGAAGACAGAGAGCACCATGAGGTGCGCGGCCCATCGGTGCATGTTGCGGACGAGGAGGCCGAAGGTGATCGACGTCTCCAGCGTCTCGATGTCGGCCCAGGCCTGGGCGGTGGTGGGCCGGTAGAAGAACATCAGGAAGATGCCCGTGACGGTGAGCAGCAGGAAAAGGAAGAACGAGAGCCCGCCCAGGCACAGCGTGTAGCTGACCTTGACCGCGTGGCGCTTCACCTTCACCGGGTGCAGGTGGTAGATGAGGCTGTTCATCACCACGTAGGACCGGTTCCTGGGGCTGTCGGTGTAGCCCTTGCGGAAGATGGACCCCGGCCGGAAGATCGACGCCCACGCCTGCGAGCCCCTGACCTTCTCGCCGACCTCGGCCAGGCGTTCGGCAGGCGAGGCCCGATGCCCGTTGCCGTTCCCGTTGCCGTCTACTCGCCTTGCCATTCTGGCCCTTCTCTAGACACCCGGGACTGGTGACGCAAATCCACGCCTAGAACCTCATCCCGTAGGCGTAGCCGTGCTTCTCGTCGCGCTGGTGGGCATCGCCGTCCTTGGCCGATACGCCGGCCTTGCCCATGATGATGACGCCGGTCGGGCAGCGGTCGACGCAGAGGCCGCAGCGGGTGCACACGTCCTCGTCGACGATGAACACCACGTGGTCGTCGGGGTCGTCGCCCGGCTCGCTGGTGTTGAGCGCCTCGGCGATCGGGTCGGTGGAGAGCATGTGGCTGCACTTCCACGGGCAGATGTCGACGCACCCCTCGCACATGATGCACTCGGACTGGTCGATGTGGAGGAACTGCTTGGGCTTGACCGCCTTGCCCAGGTAGTCGCTCTCGACCTCCTGGAGGGCGTAGCCGCCGGGAAACGACGGCATGGGGGGGTTGGCGTCGTTCTTGGCCATGTCTTATGCCTTCCTGAGCACTGGGCGCCCGAACCGGGAGCGGGCAACTTCGGAGTCGCCCGGCTTCTTCCTTCCCCGCTTCTGCCAGACCGACCACAGGTACATCTGGCCACCGAGGAACACGATGTAGATCACAGAGGCGATGATGTCGCGGATGGCCTGGTAGTTGATGAGGATGCGCCCGGTGCCCCCCAGGTCCTTGGCCTCGTTGCCGAAGACCACACCGCCCGAGGAGATGCCGACCAGGAGCTTGTCCGGCCGCCACAGGAGCTCGTTGTCGGCGTAGGTCAGCCACTGGTGGGGCACGATGCCGTAGGCCAACATCATGATGCCGAACACCCAGGTGCCGCCCACCATGGCCTCGCCCCACGTGACGGGCGTGCCGATCGGGCGCCGGGCACCGACGTAGAGGCAGACGGCCACCATCAGGATCGTGGCGATGATGGAACTGACGAACGCAGCCACCGGTGACCCCTCCTCGTGAACGCGATCACATTCTAGCCCCACCCCTGCGGGTGCAGGAGTCGGGCCGTGACCCGTTCGCACAGTTCAGCAGCCTTCGGCGGTACCGGCCAATTCGGCGGTTCCGCCGGGAAATTCCGGCCCTCCCCCCCGCCTGCTTGGCTTCCGCACGCTGCGGGCGCGTACATTCGTGACGTGACCGAGGTTCCCGAGTACCTGCTCGAGCGCTCACGGCAACGTCGAGCCGCTCTGGGCCTGCCCGGCGGCGAGGCGCCCGCCGGAGACGGCGGCGCGTCCGCGGCCCCTTCACCGGGCGGGGGCGTCGCCACGGCGACGGCTCCCCCGCCGGCCGCCCCCGAGGCCTCCACCGCCTCGACGGCCACCGCGGTGGTCACCGAGCCGGTTCCCGCGGTGGCAACCGACACCGGGCCGCGCAGTGGCATCCCGGTGTGGATGATGCCCGTCCTCCTGATCCTGCCGTTCTGGGCCATGGTCTACATGGGCGCCTTCGCCGAGCCCGAAGGGCCTGCCGGGCC
>DASZDM010000161.1:0-10333 GCA_035942015.1 Acidimicrobiales bacterium
GCAGGTCTCGGCCTGCCCATGTGCACCTACACCGCCGTACTGGTGGCCGACTCGTCCATCCCGGTATGGCACGAGGGTCGCCACGAGCTGCCCTTCCTCTTCGCCGGCAGTGCGGCCGCCTCGGCCGGCGCCATGGCCGCGCTGCTGGCGCCGGCGAGCGAGGCCCTCCCGGCCCGGCGCCTGACGGTGGCCGGGGCCGCCGGCGAGTTGGTGGCCGCCGAGGTGATGAAGCACCGCCTGGGGGAGCTGGCCCAGCCCTACCGCCACGGTGACGCCGGGCGCTGGAGCCGGGCCGCCACCGCATGCACAGCCACCGGTGCCGCCCTCGTCGCCCTGGCCGGTCGTTCGGCCCTCCACCACCACCGTTCTGGCCCCTTCAGGGGTTGCGACAGCCACCGCTCAGGGGGCCAGAACGCCCTCGGTGTGCTGGGGGCCGCGTTGGTGCTCGCCGGCGGATTCTGCCAGCGGTGGGCGGTGTTCCGGGCCGGCTTCGCCTCGGCGCGGGACCCCAGGTACGTGGTCGGACCCCAGCGCCGGCGCCGGGACAGCAGTCAGAGTGACGTCACGGCCGGCTGACTGAACCCCAGGAGCTCGCGCCACTCCCGCGGCCACCGGGCCTTGACCTCGGCCGGGTTGAGGCGCAGCGTGGCCTCGGGCACCTGGCTGGCGATCGCCCGCTGGTCGTCGTAGTGGTGCTCGAGGGCCTGGAACAGGGGGCGTCGCAGCTCGACCAGTTCGGGCGGGGCGTCCCCCAGGAAGCCCCAGAGGGTGAAGGCGATCTCGAGGTCGTGGATCACCGGGGCCCGGCCGAACATGGACGCCCGGCGCAGGGCCACGCCCAGGCATCCGACGATGGCGTCCTCGGCGTGCTCGTCGTCGGCCAGCACCAGGCGGTCGTGGAAGTGGTGGGCCAGCTTCAGGGCGTACCCCTGGTCGGGTCCCGGATTGCCCAGCGCCGGTCCCACCGGCTGCGCCGGTCCGAGGTCGGCGGGACGGTCGGCCACCCAGGGCCGGGCCGGCGGCATGGCGAGCCCCCGCCGGGGCTGTTGTCCGATGCCGCTCGACACGAACTCCGGAGCGGCCATGGCTATGCGTCTCCCTCGTCGTCACCCATGCTCGGACCGGAGTGTAAGAGGCCGTAGACAAGGGAGTCGGACAGGGCCCGCCAGGAGGCCTCGATGATGTTGGCCGAGACGCCGATGGTCGACCACACCCGCTCGCCGTCGGTGGTGTCGAGGAGTACCCGGGTGACGGCTCCGGTGCCCTTGTCGGTGTCCAGGACCCGGACCTTGTAGTCGGTCAGGTGCAACTCGGCCAAGGCAGGGAACTTCGACCCGATGGCCTCGCGCACGGCGGCGTCGAGGGCGTTGACCGGTCCGTTTCCCTCCGCCGTGCGGATGACCCGTTCCCCGTCGACGTGGATCTTCACCGTCGCCTCTGTCGTCAGCTCGCCGTCGCCCCGCTGCTCCACCGTCACCCGGAACGACTCCAGCGTGAAGTACGGCTGGGTCCAACCACCGGCGTCACGCATGAGCAACTCGAGCGAGCCGTCGGCCACCTCGAAGTGGTAGCCGCGGTGTTCCAGGTCCTTCAGGCGCTGGAGGACGTCGGTCAGCGCCGGAGCGTCCATGTCGAGGCCCAACTCCGATGCCTTGAGGGCCAGGGTGGATCGACCCGACAGCTCGCTGACCACGAAGCGGGTGCCGTTGCCCACCTGGTCGGGTGGAAGGTGCTCGTAGGCGTCGGGGATACGGGCGATGGCGCTGGTGTGCAGACCGGCTTTGTGGGCGAAGGCCGAGACCCCCACGTAGGGCTGCTTGGGGTCCGGAGCGATGTTGACCAACTCGGCGATGTGGTGGGCCACCGGCGTCAGCCGCTCCAGGCGCTCGGCGGGGATGGTCTGCACGCCCATCTTGAGGGCCAGGTTGGGCACCGCCGCGCACAGGTCGGCGTTGCCGGTGCGCTCCCCGTAGCCGTTGACACAGCCCTGGACCTGGGTGGCGCCCAGACGCACGGCGGCCAGGGTGTTGGCCACCGCACAGCCGCTGTCGTTGTGGAAGTGGACGCCGATGCCGGCGCTGGTGGCGGGGATGACCTCGGCCAGCACCCGCTCCACCTCGTGGGGCAGGGTGCCGCCGTTGGTGTCGCACAGCACGAGCGCTTCGGCCCCGGCCTCCTCGGCCGCCCGCAGTACCCGGAGGCTGAAGCCGGGGTTCGAGCGGTAGCCGTCGAAGAAGTGCTCAGCGTCGAGGAACACCCGCAGGCCGGCATGGCGGAGGAACTCGACGGAGTCGGCGGCCATCCGCACGGCCTCGTCGAGGTCGGTGCGCAGTGCCTCGGTCACGTGGTAGTCCCAGGCCTTGGCCACGATGCACACCGCGCCGGTGCCGGCGTCGATCAGCTGGCGCAGGGTCTCGTCGGCGTCCGCCTTCGCACCCGGACGCCGTGTCGAGCCGAAGGCGACCAAGGTGGAGCTGGACAAGCGCAGCTCGGTAGGGGCGCGAGCGAAGAAGGCGGCGTCCTTGGGATTGGCGCCCGGCCAGCCGCCCTCGATGTAGGCCACACCCAGGTGATCGAGCTGCTCGGCCACCCGCAGCTTGTCGTCGACGGTCAGCGACAGACCCTCCTGCTGGCTGCCGTCGCGCAAGGTGGTGTCGTAGATGTCGACCGACGCCGGCATCTCCAGGGCCCGGGGCAGGGGATGGTCGTGGACTGCCTCCCCGTCAGCCGACATGCTCACACCAGTCCTTGTAGCGGTCGACCTCTCCACGCACGGTGGCGAAGTACGTCTCCTGGATCTCACGGGTGATGCGACCGGGCTCACCGAGGTCGCGGTCGTCCACGGAGCGGATGGGCACGACCTCGGCGGCGGTGCCGGTCAGGAAGGCCTCGTCGGCCAGGTAGAGGTCGCTCCGCAACAGGTTGGCCACCTGGCACTCGATGCCGAGGTCGGCGGCGATGGTCATCACCGACGCCTGGGTGATGCCGGCCAGGGCGCCGGCGGTCACGGGAGGAGTGACGAGCCGCCCGTCGTGGACCACGAAGATGTTTTCCCCGGTGCACTCGCTCACGTAGCCCTGGGGGCTGAGGATGATGGCTTCGTCGTAGCCGGCCTTGAGGGCCTCGACCTTAGCCAGCGACGAGTTGATGTACATCCCCGTTCCCTTGGCGGCGGGAGGGATGGCGTTGGGGTCGTGGCGCTGGAACGAGGAGATCTTCGTGCGCACGCCGTGCTTTATGCCGTCGTCGCCGAGATAGGCGCCCCAGGGCCACACGGCGATCGACACGTTGACCGGGCACGGCAGCGGGTTGAGCCCCATCTCGCCGTAGCCGAGATAGACGAGCGGCCGGATGTAGCACGACTCCAGGCCGTTGACGCGCACGGTCGTCTTGGTCGCTTCGACCAGCTCCTCGACCGAATAGGGGATGTCGATCATGAAGATCTTGGCGCTGTCGAAGAGGCGTTCGATGTGGTCGGTGAGGCGGAACACGGCGGCACCCTGACCGGTGGCGTAGGCCCGGACTCCCTCGAACACGCCGGTGCCGTAGTGCAGCGTGTGGGTGAGCACGTGGATGGTCGCGTCGTCCCAGTCGACCAACTCGCCGTCCATCCAGATCTTCTCGCTCTTGGTGATGGGCACGGATCAGACCCTTCCTGCGATCGTGTCGCCGATCTCGGCGGTGGAACCGGTGAGCCCCGCCGGGTCGGCGACGGCCTTGTCGATGCGGGCAGCGGCCTCGGCCTCACCCAGGTGCTCCAGCATCATGGCGGCGCTGCGCACCGCCGCCACGGGGTTGGCCCGGCCGGCGCCCACCAGGTCGGGAGCCGAACCGTGGACGGGCTCGAACAGCGACGGCCCGTCACCGGTGGGATTGAGGTTGGCGGAGGCGGCGACGCCGATGCCGCCGGCGACCGCCCCGGCCAGGTCGGTGATGATGTCACCGAAGAGGTTGTCGGTGACAACGACGTCGAAGCGCTCGGGAGTCTCCACCAGGTGGATGCAGGCGGCGTCGACATGGCAGTAGTCGGCGCTGACGTCGGGGTGGGTGGCGGACAGCTCGTCGACCGTGCGCTGCCACAGGTCGCCGGCGTAGGCCAGCACGTTGGTCTTGTGGACCAGCGTAAGGCGGCGCCGGCTGCGGGTGGCGGCCAGCTCGTAGGCGTAGCGGACGCAACGTTCCACGCCTCTCCGGGTGTTGACCGACCCCTGGGTGGCCACCTCGTGGGGCGTCCCCTTCCGCAGGAAACCTCCCTCGCCGGCGTAGACGCCCTCGGTGTTCTCCCGGACGACGATGAGATCGACGCGGGGCGGGGCCAGGGCGGGGCGGAGGTTGACGTAGAGGTCGAGCTCGAAACGCAGGCGCAACAGCAGGCCGCGCTCCAGCACGCCGGGCGCCACCTCAGGGCTGCCGACCGCACCGAGCAGGATGGCGTCGAGGCCTCGAAGGTCGTCGAGGACGGCGTCGGGCAGCACCTCGCCGGTCCGCAGATAGCGCCGGGCCCCGAGGTCGTAGTCGACGATGTCGAGGGCGACGCCGGCAGCATCCACCACCTTCAGGGCCTCGGCCACCACCTCGGGTCCGATTCCGTCGCCGCCGATGACGCCGATTCTGTGTGCCATGTGCTGCTCCCAGGAAGAAAAAGACCGTCCACAGAGGGACGGTCGAGGAGCGCACGCCGACAGGGCGTGCGCTAGATGATGATGATTACGGTGGCGAAGGGGCCGACCATCGCCGACAAGTCTCGACCATCGACTCCATGCAAGTCAACCGACTTCCCCGCGGTGCCAGGAGGGCGTCGACACCCGGCCGAGGAGAGGCCGGTACCCTCGAACGATGGCTGAAGTGCAGACACTGTCGCGGGGGACCTACGACCGGCTGCGAGCGGAGCTGGAAGAGCTGACCGGTGAGGGCCGAATCGACATCGCCCACAAGATCGAGGCGGCCCGGGCGCTGGGCGATCTGTCGGAGAACGGCGACTACCACGCCGCCAAGGAGCAGCAGGGCAAGATGGAGGCCCGCATCCGCCAGATCATGGGCACCCTGCAGGATGCCGTGGTCGTCGACGCCGGCGCGGCCGACACCAACAGCGTGGTCGTCGGAACGGTAGTCACCCTGCGCTTCGAAGGCGACGACGACACCGAGCGCTTCCTGGTCGGCAACATCGAGGAGCGCCACGACGATGCCGAAGTCCTTTCCCCCGGGTCGCCGCTCGGCCGGGCGGTGATGGGTGCCTCGCCCGGCGAGCGCCGCACGTACGAGGTCAACGGCAACCAGCTCGGCATCGAGATCGTCTCCATCGAGCCGGGGTGAATCCGGTGGCGGATCGGCCTCGGCCGGGTGAGGCTCCGCCCCTTCCCCCTGGTCGCCACATCGAGCTCCCGGGTCGGGGAACAACCTTCGTGCGGGAGGTGGCGGGGCCGCCCGACGCCCCGACACTGCTGTTGCTCCACGGTTGGACGGCGGGTTCCGACCTGACTTGGTTCGCCTGCTTCGAGGAGCTGGGCCGTCACTTCCGGGTCATATCGATGGACCACCGCGGCCACGGGCGGGGCATGCGCACCCGCACCCGATTCAGCCTCGAGGACTGTGCTGACGATGTCGCCGCGCTTGTCGACGTGCTCGGCCTGGGGTCTTCCGGCAACGGTCCCCTCCTGGCGGTGGGCTACTCCCTGGGTGGCTGCGTGGCCCAGCTCCTGTGGCGCCGCCACCGCGCCTTGGCCGGCGGGCTGGTGCTGTGCTCCACCAGTGCCGTGTTCGCCGACAGCCCGGTGGAGCGCCGCTACTTCGCCGGGTTGGGCGCGCTGGCCCTGGCGTCCCGAGCAACCCCGGCAACGCTACGCCGGCGCCTGGCCCACCGGATCATCGGACGGCGGGTGGGAGACAGCGCGTGCCAGGAGTGGATACTCGAAGAGCTGCGTCGCAGCGATCCCACCGCGGTGCTGGAGGCGGGACGGGCGCTGGGCAGCTTCGACTCCCGCTCCTGGGTCGGCGGGCTCGACATCCCCGTCTCGGTGGTGGTCACCACTTCCGACCGCCAGGTGCTCCCCGCCCGCCAGCTCAGCCTCGCCGAGGCCGTCGCCGGGTCCACGGTGCACGAGGTCGCCGCCGGCCACGATGCGTGTGTCAGCGCGCCCCGCCGGTTCGTGCCGGCGTTGATGGAGGCGTGCCAGTCGGTGGTGACCCGCGCCACCGCCGGCGCCTCCGCCTGCTCGGGTCCCGCCGGGCCCTCACGCTGACGCCCGGCCGGCTTGGACCTGTTCGTGGGGGGACAGCCGGGCCAGCTCGGCGGCGGCGGTACCGGCAGCCCATCCGGCACCGTTGCTGATGGACACCGAGTACGTCCCCATCTCGGGAAAGGTGGATTCGACGGCGTCCTCGACGGCCTGGCTACGGGCGGCGAGCACCGGGAGCAGCGCCGCACCGTGCTCCTCGGCACCGGCCGCCTCGGCGACATCGGTGCTCTCACGGAGGCGCTGGCCGATGCGCTGGGCGTAGGCGACGAGGAACGAGCTGCGGAACGACCGGGTGCGGGAGCGCCCCGATCGGTCGGTGCGCCGACCCTCGGCGGCCATGGCTGCCGTGGCCTGCACCAGTAGGGAGGTGTAGAGCAGATCGACGCCGTCGATGTCGGGCTCGTGGCCGAAGACGGTGGAAAACCCAAGGTCCTTCGACCAGACCGACCGGCATTGGTTGGCGTCTGCCACCACAGCCAACAGCAGCGACTTGGCCTGGGCATAGGGGTCGTCGACGCCGATGCGCCGGCCCCCCGGCTGTCCACCGCTGTCGGCACCCTCCAGCATGGCCCGGTCGACCGCGTGGCGGGCCATCAGCTCCTGGGCCTTGGCCGTGAACGCCTCGGCCTCCTGGGCGAACGTGGTGGACTCGGCCTTGGCCAGCATGGCCCGCACCCGCTCCAGCACCCGGCCGTCGACGGCACGACCGTCTCCGGCAGCGCTCCGGGCCTGTCCGGGCAGTGGCCCGAGCCGAGGGAGCTTCGGCAACCACCACAGCAGCGACAGCACCTCGATCATCTCCCGGTGGTCCTCGTGCTCCACCTCGGCGGAGTCGAGGTGACCCAGCGGCAGCGCCCCGGAAGGTTCGTCGGCCGCTGGTGCCGGCACCCACGGATCGGCGCCTATGGCCCGGAGCTGGGCCCGCCAGTGAGGAGCGACGGTGGCGGCGGCGTAGCGGCGGTGCTGGCGGGCGATGGCCGCCACGACCGCCTGGGCGTGGGAGGGGTGCAACCGGCGTAGCACCAGGCGCTCCACGTCGGCCGGTTGCCATCCTCGCTCCCAGACCACGGCCAACGCCTGATCGGCCACCCGTCCGATGACCTGTCCAACGATCGCGCGATGAGCGCTCCCCCGAGGCGCGCTTTCGTCGAGGCCCAGGGTGGCCAGGTGCCGGGCGTAGACAGCCTCGTTGCCCGCCCGGAAGGCGTCGGCCGCGGCGAGCACGGCAGCCTGGACGGCCACCGGGTCCCCAGCGGGTCTCGTCGATCCCTGCGCCGGCCGAACCTCCCGCGCCGGCCGTTCGCCCCCCTCGGGCCATTTCGTCCGTCCGCCGACGGCGTGCCTACGCTGCTTGTCCCGACGCCGCTCCTGGCTGCGCTTGCCCATGAGCAGCATCCTCGCGCAAGGATGGGACAACAACTCGGGCGCTGCGCCACCACCCAGCTCGATGCCGAGCGGATGCGGATCTCGGGTACGTCGTGCGAGATTCCTGCACTCTCGTACCCGAAAGTTGCGGCCGAGGCGTGTTTCCCAGGGCCAGGGGCGGGCTGTGGCTACCGTGAACCCGTGGCGCCATCGTCTCCCAACCGGCTGGACGGGCACGTTGCGCTAGTCACCGGGGCCTCCAGAGGCATTGGTGCCGCGGTGGCCCGGGCTCCCGGCGTGGTGGAGGGCATCGAGGAGCAGACTGCCCTTCGCCGCTGGGCCCAGCCTAACGACATCGGCGACGTCGTCGCGTTCCTCGCCTCTGACGCGGAGTGCGTCGTCACCGGAGAGATGCTGTGCGTCGACGGAGGTATGGCCAGGACGCTCGACCTCTACGACGGGTCGGTCTGAGGGCGTGCGCATCGAGCGCTTCACTTCCGGCGCCCCCTGGGAGTCGGTGGTGGGCTACAGCCGGACCGTGCGGGCGGGCCCCTTCGTCTTCGTGGCCGGGACCACCGGCACCGTTGACGGTCGGGTGGTAGCTCCAGGGGACGGATACGCCCAAACGATGCAGGCCCTTCGTAACGTCGAAGCCGCCCTGGCTCTGGCCGGCGCCCGGTTGGCCGACGTGGTGCAGACGCGACTGTCGGTGACCGACATCTCAGCCTGGGCGGAGGTGGGCCGGGCTCACCATGACGTTTTCACCGATGCTCCGCCGGTCACCACCATGGTCGAGGTGCGGGGCCTGATCGACCCGGAGATGTTGATCGAGGTGGAGGCGATCGCCTATCTGGCGGACTGACCCTGCCCCGGTCAGCGTCGTCGTCGCCAGAGAGTGAACGTTCCGCCACCAGCCACCGCCGCGACCACGACAGCCGACGCAGCCCACCGCCGGCCGCCCTCCCATCCGGATACCAGCGCCCGGTCCGTCTCAACGGCCGGGGCCCGGTCCGGCTCGGTGCTCGAACCGGTGTCGCCGACGGCGGCGATGGGCGTGCCGGACTCGGCGGCCACCGCCAGGACCGCGTCGACGGCACCGTCGAGGTCATCCAGCGGGGTGATGGGATCACAGGCGAAGGACGCCCAGTACCCCAGCTCGTCGATCTCCCAGACCGGGATGGCGAAGGCATCGCCCACGGTGAAGGCATAGCCGTTGAGCCAGCCGGGATCACGCGCCGTCACGCCGACGACGGAAGGGACGTCGCCCTCACCCAGGGCTGCTGCCACCTCCACCGTCCACGTCGTGCGCCCGCTGGTGGGACTGAGCTCACGCTCGTCGGTCGTCACCCCCACCACCCGGCCGAGCAGGAGATGGTGCCACCTCTCGAAGAACGCGGGGTCGCCGGGATATGGCGGCTTCCCGGCGGCGATGGCCAAGTGCGAGCCGTCAGGAAAACCCACACAGCTCAATGCCGTGGCTGCGGGAGCAGAACTGATGAGGACGGTGAGCATAAGGACAGGCATCAGCAGCAGGCGGCGCACGATCATTCGACGCTCACCCCCTCCCCTCAGTTCCCGACACCACTCACGCAAGCCCAGCAGCCGACTCCACCGCCCGGGCTGCTCGCACCACCGCCGGACCGTAGCGCCGGCCCGGCGACCGGCTGACCCGATCCACCGGCCCGGAGATGCCCACGGCGGCCCGGACCGACCCGTCGTCACCTCTCACCGGCGCACTCACCGACGCCACCCCGGGCTCACGCTCCTCGACGCTCTCGGCCCACCCGTTCACCTCCACGGCAGGGTGAGACCGCAGTACCTTGCCCGCCGATCCCCGGTCGAGGGGCAGGGCCTCCCCCACCCGCACGATCGTGCGGAGCCCGTGGGGCGACTCCAACGACGCAACGCACACCCGCTGGTTCCCTTCAAGGACATAGAGCTGCACGCTCTCGCCCGTCTCGGTCCGTAGTGCCTCGAGGGCGGGCCGGGCCACATCCACCAGCGCCAGCCCGTCGCTGGCCGCTCGACCGAGGGCCACCAGCCGCAAGCCCAGGGCGAACCGGCCCTCGGCGTCCCGGCGAACGAGCCCGTGGACCTCCAGGGCGACGGCCAGGCGATGGGCGCTGGCCCGGGCCAAGCCGGTGGTCCGCGCCAGCGCACTCAGCGCCAGCGGACCGTCCTCCAGGGCGGCCAGCACCAAAACCACCTTGTCGACGACGCCGACGCCGCTTACGGCCGGGGAGGAAACTCGAGTGGTTTCCTTTTCAGTCGGTATACTTAAGTCCACTAAGCAAGACTACCGTCTCAGAATGTGAGATCGCCAATGACCACAGGCCCGAAGACCCTCAGTGAGAAGGTGTGGGATCGCCACGTCGTGCATGCCGCACCCGGCGAGCCCGACCTGCTCTTCGTCGATCTCCACCTCATCCACGAGGTGACATCGCCGCAGGCCTTCGACGGCCTCCGCCTGGCCGGGCGTGCGGTGCGCCGGCCCGATCTCACCCTGGCCACCGCCGACCACAACGTCCCCACCATCGACATCGACCAGCCGGTGGCCGACCCCGTATCGGCCACCCAGCTGCGCACGCTGGCCCGCAACTGCGCCGAGTTCGACATCCCCCTCCACCCCATGGGCGACCCCGGTCAGGGCATCGTCCACATCATCGGACCCGAGCGGGGGTTGAGCCAGCCGGGGATGACCATCGTCTGCGGCGACAGCCACACCGCCACCC
>DASZDM010000162.1:0-16094 GCA_035942015.1 Acidimicrobiales bacterium
CCCCTCGTCGGTCTGCGGGGCGACCACGGTGGTCTCCTCGAGCTCCGACAGGTAGGCCGGCACCTCACCGGCCACCACCTGTTCCACGATGGCGGCGGTCTTGGGGCCGAGGTGCTCCAGATCGGTCAGACGGTGGTGGCGTGCCCGGTCGGCCACCTCGTCCGGGGGAATCGCCCGCACGACGGCCGCGGCTCGGTGGTAGGCCCGGGCCCGGTAGGTCGGGGCATGGCTGCGGTCGAGCAGGTAGGCGATGCGGGCCAGGGCGTCGGCCGGGTCCACGTCGCCCGCCCTCGCCTGCTCCTCAGTGCCGCTCGCGCTGGACGGCGTCGGGGAGCGAGGCCCACTCCCGGGGCTTGAAGCTCCAGTCTCCGTGTCGTCCCTGGCCGAGGTGGTCAGCGGGCAGCTTGCCCGAGAACACCTCGTCGAAGCTCCAGTCGGGCTGCTTGTCGGCGAAACGAGCGTCGAGGACCGCCTCACCATCGACGATGTCGAGCAACTCGGCCACCAGGTAGGGCTCCCGTGGAGGAGCCTCCCCGCTGAGGTGCGCCTGCATCTCCTCGGGGAAGTTCGCCATGACGCTGCGCAGCACCGCCTCGTGCTGGTGGGCCAGGTAGCAGCGAGCACTGTCGGAGACGGCGGCCACGTTGGCCGCCAGTTGCTCGAAGGATCGTGCGTCCGATTCAGAGTGGCTCAGATCCTGGAGGAGGCCGGAGATCTTCAACCCGCCCTGCTTGCAGGGAGTGCACTGGCCGCACGACTCGACGCCGAGGAAGCGTGAGACGCCGGCCGCCACTGCAGTGAGGTCGACCGTCTCGTCGAACACGATGAACCCACCCGATCCCAGGCCGCTGCCGATGGCGCTGAGGTCCTCGTAGCACACCGGCGTATCGAGATGCGCGGCAGGGATGAGACCGTTGGCCACACCGGGCATCACCGCCTTGATCTCGTGCCCCGGCCGGGCGCCCCCTCCGATGCTCTCGATCACCTTACGCAGCGGGGTACCCATCATCACCTCGGCGACGCCGTGACGCCGGGTGCTGCCGGTGACGGTGCACACGATGGTGCCGGGTGACTCGGCTGTGCCCACGTTGCGGAACCAGTCGGCCCCCCGGGAGATGATGCGGGGGACGTTGGCCAGCGTCTCCACGTTGTCGATCAAGGCGGGAGGTGCGTCCTGGTCGACCAGTGGACCGGCCATGTCGACCTGCGCGGCCGAGGTGAGGCCGGCGGGTTCGCCGGCGTGGCGCTCGGCCGCGCTGCGCACACCCCGGCGGTAGGGCGGGGCCAGTCTGGGGAACGGGTAGCGCCCGTCGATGGCCTCCAGCAGCGCCGTCTCCTCGCCGTAGAGATACTCGTCGGGCCCCTCGAAGATCTCCAGGGCGATGTCGCCCGACCACCCGCTCGCCTCGGCCTCGTCCATGGCGACCCGGATCCGGCCCACCTCACGGTCAAACGAGCGCTTCATGCCGAAGATGACCCGGTCGGCCCCCACTGCCACGGCGGCGATGAGCGCACCCTCGAGGACGTGGTAGGGGTTCTTGCGAAGGATGGAACGGTCTTTGAACGTGCCCGGCTCCCCTTCGGCGCCATTGACCACCACGGTGGTCCCGACCCGGAAGCTCCGGTTCTCGACCATGGTCCGCCACTTGCGTCCGGTCGGGAAGCCGGCACCGCCCCGGCCCCTCAGGCCGGACGCCTCGAGGGTTTCTATGACCACCATTGGGTCGACGCTTCGGGCCGCAGTGAGGCCCTCACCGCCCCGTCGGGCCAGGTACTCGTCCAAGCTGTTGATGGTGTCGGCGAACAACACTCGGCGTACGGGCCTCATGGTCGCCATTGTGGCCTCCCGACCGGCCCTAACCGAAACCACGGCCCGGAAACGCTAGGACAGGCAACCTCGAGGGTTTCGGGGCGAGCCGCCGTAGCGGGTCTCGAAATGCAGGTGAGGACCCGTCGAGCGGCCGGTGTTGCCCACGTAGCCGATGTTGTCGCCCTGGCCGACCGACTGGCCGTTGGAGGCAGACACCCGGCTCTGATGGCCGTACAGGGTCGTGAGGCCGCCACCGTGGGAGAGAATGACGACGTTGCCGTAGCCGCTCTGCACCCCCGAGAAGATGACGGTGCCGCTCTGGGCGGCGTAGATCGGGGTACCGGTGGGGGCGGCGATGTCGATGCCGGCGTGCAGGCGGCCCCAGCGGTTGCCGAACTCCGAGGTGACGGTGCCGCGGGCCGGCCACATGCAGCCACCTCCGCCCACGGACAGCGCGGCGGAGGCGCCGGCGGCGCCGCTCGAGGCCGGGCCGCTCGTCACCGAGCGGGCGGCGGCGGCGGCGCGGGCTTCGGCCGCGGCGATGATACGGCTGAGTTCCGCCTCACTGGCCTCCTGCGCCTCGATCTCGGCCGCCACCTCGGACTGACGGGTGTCGAGATCGGCCACCAACCGGGCCTGCTCGGCCCGTGTGCCCTCCAACTCGGCCAGCCGGGCTTCGGTCTCCGCCCGTCGCTCATTGGCCTTCGCCGTGGCCGTCTCCGCCTCGGCCTTGCGCAGTTCGAAGTCTTCCTTGGCCGCGTTGAGCTGGTCGATGACGTCGTCGTCATTGGCGGTCACCTGGTCGAGCAGGGCCCGCTTTCGAGACGCTTCGGCGATGTTCTGGGACTGCACCATCTCGTCGATGCCATCGCCGGTGGGGCGGATGAAGGTCTCGACCGCCCGCTGGACCACTGCGTCAGTGAGCCCGCCGATCTCCGCCCCGGTCTTGGCCATGGAGGCTTCGGCCTCGGCCACGTCGCCCTCGGCGGCGGCCACCGCTTGGCGGGCCGCGGCCACGTCGCCGGACTGTGCCTCGACCTGCTCGCTGAGCACGGCGATGGCGTCGAGCAACTCGTTCTCGGAGGCGGCCAGGCCGTTGAGCTCCTCGGCCAGCTGCGCTTGGCGGTCCCGGGCCGCCTCGCGGGCCGCCCGGGGGTCTTCGACTGCGCCGGCCGGGGCCATCTGGACGCCCAGAAGGGCGAGGAGGACGGCAACGAGCGTGATCTTGGTCCTCATCATGCAGTCGGTGGCTCGTTCGCTCTCTCGCGCCGAGGCGCGCATGTTTCGGGCGGGAAGGCAGAGGGAACGTAACACGACCGCAACCCTCCCGCCACTGTATGACCGACCGTTGGGTCACCAGTCGAGTTCGGCGCGGGCCACCACGTCGTGGTCCTCGAGGGAGGGAGACGTGGGCTGGCCACTGAGGATCTGCACGGCGAGAAGGGCACCGGCCACGCCGGCGCCGGCCCAGAAGGTGCCCGACGCACCGAGGTGGCCGAGGGCGACTCCCGCCAGCAGGGGCCCGGCGCTCTGGCCGGCACGGACGCCGCCCACCCACACCGCCACGACCGCGCCCCGGCTGGAAGCCGGCGCCGCACCCGCCACGATGGCCTGGAGCGAGGGGATGGTCGCACCCTCGCCGAGGCCGTACAGCAGCGCACCGAGGACGACGACGGAGAGCACAGGCGCCTGAGCCACGATGGCGAACGCCACGGTCACCACTGCTGAGCCGGTGAGTACGAGGCGTCGGGGCCCGAAGCGGGCCGTGAGGCGGCCGAGGGACAGGGCACCGACGGTGGCGGTCAGGGCGGGGACGCCCAGAACCAACCCTCGTTCGGTCGCTCCCAATCCGAAGTCCTCGGCCAGATAGAGAGGCAGGGCCGTGAGTATCAGTCCGAAGATCAGGACGAACAGGATCATGCCACTGCCCATGGCGGCGAGGACCCGGGCCGAGCGAAGGTACCCGAGGGCGTGTCGCACCTGTTCGCCGATCCGGACGTCGCCGCGGGACGACGAACCGAGGACTCTGGCGGCCACTGCGGCGATGGGCACCCCGATCCAGTAGGGGGCGAAGGAGGCTCGCCATCCGATGAGGTCGGTGAGACCTCCGCCAAGGGGGGGCAATACGGCCAACGCGATGGTGAGCATGGCGGAGTTCTGACCGATGATCCGTGCCCGGTCGGCACCGCTCCAGTGGTCGGCGATGACCACCACGGCGAGGTTGATGAGACCGGCTGAGCCGACCCCCTGCAAGAGACGCAGGAAGATGAGCATCCCAAAGGTGGGAGCGAAGCCGGCCAGACCTCCGGCCACTCCGAAGGCAGCCAGGCACGGCACGAGGACTTCCCGGCGGCCGTAGCGGTCGGCCAGCAGACCGATCACCGGCGCCACCACGATCCCAGGAAGCGTCGCCGCCGCCAGCACGAGGCCGGCTGCATTCTGGGCCACGCCGAGGTCGGCGAGGATGTCGGGGATCGCCGGGGCGATCAGCGTGTTGGCCATGATCCCGGTGATGGTGATGGCGAAGATCAGGGCCCGGGACGGGCGGCGGTGTCGCCGGTCGCCGTCGGTGTCGATGGAGCCCGAGGGAGCTGACGTCGATGCTCGCACTTCCCCGAACGAGTCCGGTCGCTGCGCCCCTCGGGCTCCGCCGTTGAGCTTAGCGCCGGTTAGGCGGAAACGCAAGGAAAAAGCATGAGAATCAACAACGCACCAGTTGGCGAGCCGTCAGATCTCCGTAGAGGCGGCGGAGCCGGGCGGCTGCCGTCGACCATGTGTAGCCAGCCGCCCGTGCTCGGGCCTGCCGACCGAGCGACGCGGCCAGGATGCGGTCATCGAGGATCTCGGCCACCCGGGTGGCGTAGGCCTCGGGCCGGCGGCCCTCCACGAGGTAGCCCGTGCGGCCATGGTCGACGATGGTCCGTAGGCCGCCCACGGACGCGGCGACCACCGGGCGGCCGCACGCCGCTGCCTCCAAGGCCACCAGGCCGAAGGACTCGGAGCGGCTGGGAACCAGCACCACATCGGCCGCCCGGTACCAGGTGGAGAGCAGGTGGTGAGGCTGAGGCTCGACGAATCGGACCTGTCGGGACACGCCGAGGTCGGCGACGAGGTCGCGGACCCGCGCCACCTCGCCGGGACCCTCCACCCCGCTCGCGCCGCCGACCACGACCAACTCGGCGTCGGTCCGGTCGAGTGCGGCGAGCGCGGCCACCGCCACGTCGAGACCCTTGAGAGGCTGGATGCGCCCGACGAACAACAAGACGGGGTGCCGGGCAGCGCGACGGCCTCCCTCGGCCGAGATCCGTCCCGGCTCACACCACCCCAGGGCGGCACGGGCACCGTCCCGGTCCCCCGGGGAGAAGAAGGCATGGTCGACACCCGGGGGGATCACCTCGATGCGCTCGGGCACAGCGCCATAGTGGTGTCGGAGCTCGGCCGCCTCCTCGGCGCCGTTGGCCAGTATGGCGTCACTGCAGGCCACCACCCTCGCCTCCGCCTCGGCTCGTGCACGGGCGCCCGACTCTCCGGCGTCGGCCTCGGCCTTCACCCGGGCCAGCGTGTGGAAGGTGGAAACGAGAGGGAGCCCGAGCTCGTGCTTGGCGGCGTGGCCGGCCACTCCCGACAGCCAGTAGTTGGCATGGATGGCATCGACATCGCCGGCGCTGCCGATCCGCTCTACCACCGCAGCGGTGAAGGCCGGAACCAGCCCGGGCAGGTCCTCCTTCGGCACCTGCTGCCGAGGCCCTGCGCCCACGTGGACCACCCGAAAACCCGGCTCGACCACGACCTCGTCAGGGAGGTCCTCGGACCACGCCCGGGTGTAGACATCACTTGTCACCCCGGCTTGGGCGAGCGCGGAGACAAGCTCTCGTACATAGACGTTCATCCCGCCGCTGTCACCCACGCCGGGCTGGGCCAACGGCGACGTGTGGAACGACAGCACAGCCAGCTTGCGCACTAGGACTCCAACGTTGAGGGGCTGGCCCGATATTCCAGCCGGGTCAGGCGGGCTTCGGCGCCAGTGACGGTGGCAGTGGCGGGAGGCGATCGATGAGAGGAAGGAAGACCTTGACGACCTCCGGGTCGAACTGGGTACCGGCCATGCGGGCCAGTTCGGCGGCGGCATGGTCCACCCCGAGGGCAGCCCGGTAAGGCCGATCGGTGGTCATGGCGTCGAACGCATCGACGATGCTGAACGCCCGAGCCGGAAGGGGGATCTCCTCACCGCTACGCCGTTCGGGATAGCCCGAGCCGTCGAACATCTCATGGTGGCAGCGCACGATCTCGGCCGCTGTGGTCATGTGGGGGATGTTCTGCAGCATCTGGTACCCGATCACCGGATGCGATCGCATGACCCGCCATTCGGCGGCGGTGAGCGGCCCCGGCTTGGAAAGGATCCGCTCCGGGACACCGATCTTGCCAACGTCGTGGAGCAGGAAGCCGTACTCGGCATCGGGATGGTCCCCGGCCACGCCCATCTCCACCAGAAGGGCAACCCCATAGGCGCGGCAGCGCTCGAGGTGCTGGCCGGTGTAGGCGTCCTTGGCCTCCACCACGAAGGCGAGTGACCGGATGGTTTCCAGGTAGGTGGTCTTGAGTGAGTCCAGGGCCTCCTCGAGTTGTTCGGCCCGCTCCTTCTGCACGCGGTAGAGGCCTCCGATCTCGCTGGCGAAGACCTTGAGCTGCGCCTCGAGGTCGCCCACGTCGCCGGCCGTGCCGGCGCCTTCGGCGTCAGAGGGCGGGGTCATCGGACGAGAGGTGCTCGATGGCGTCGAGGAGCTCGACGGCCGAAAATGGCTTGGCCAGGAACGCGTCGGCGCCGGCGGCGATGCTCGCCTCCCGGGTGGCGAGGTCCTCGCGGGCGGTGAGCATCAGCACCTTCGTCGTGCGGTGGTCGATCTGGCGGCACACCTCGATGCCGTCCATGCCGGGCATCATGACGTCGAGCACCAAGACGTTGGGTCGGGCCGCGCCCGCCGTATCGCCGAGCGCAGCGTCCCCGAGCGGATCGCCGCCATCCCCGCCGTCGCCGGCTGCGAGCAACTCCAGTGCGGACATCCCGTCGGCCGCCTCAGCCACGTCGAAGTCGTCGGCCTCCAGGACGGCACGGACGACGGCTCGTACCCGATCGTCGTCGTCGACCACGAGGACGGCGCGCCGGGAACGGGCGGGCGTGGGTCTCATCGCAAGAGGGTCTCCACCGAGGCTTCCCCGGTGCGGTACCGGCGGACCACTTCGCCCTGCAAGGAGTCGATGCGGTCGTGCAGGGCTCGACGCGACCTCGAGCACATGGCTTCGAAGGCGGCCAACTCCTCGATGAGGCGGTCGAGATGGCCGTCGCTGATCGTTGGCAGCGAGGCCAGGACATCCGCCCCGGCAATGGCATCGAGCTCGGGCGTCTCCGCTTCGGTCGGCTCGGGCGCCAGGAGCTGGGAGAGGCGTCCGGTCCCCTGGCCGCGAGTGTTGGGCGCGAGGATGCCCGTCAGGTGGGCGACCACCGCATCGGGGTCCAGAGGAGGACTGCCGTCCTCCCGGCGTTGCTTCTCGGCGGCAACGATGTCGAGGCGGCCCTGAGCCATGCGGCGTTGGTAGGACAGCGTGACCTCGACTCCCTGAAGCTCGGCCCGACGGGCTCGCAACTCCTCCATGGGCAGTGCGGTGGGATCGCCGATCCAGTCGGAAGCCAGGACATGCTCGAGGCGGGCCTGGTCCATCCCCGCAGCCTACCGGAAGCCCTGGCGGCGCCCCCCAGGCGGATGGGTTCGAGAAAGAGGTCCACGTCGATGCTCCGGCCAGTAACGCCACACCACCCGTCCGACCATGTCGGAGCGACCGACCGGTCCGAATCTCCGGCTGTCGGTGCTGGCCGAAGGATCGTCGCCGGCGAGATGCAGGCGCCGGTCGGCATCGATGGCGGCCACCCGCTTGACCAGCATCCTCGACGGGGTGCGAGGGTCGCGTGCCGCCACGATGTCGCCCTTCCGTGCCGGCAGCCCTCTGACGGCCACCATCCGGTCCCCCGGCCGCAGCGTGGGGGCCATGCTCTCCCCCTGCACCTCCACCCGGATGACGCGGCGGACTCCGCAGCGGACCCCGAGGACCAGGACCGTTGCCCCGGCGATAGCCACCAACGGTCGTTGGTAGCCTGCAGTCATCACGCCGACTGTGTAACCGACACAGGGGGTGTAATCCACAGGGAACACACCCATCACCCTCGACCCAAGGAGTCCGCCATGATCTCTCGCCTCCTCGCCGCCCTCGACCGAATCAGTGTCCCGGATCCGGTCTTCGCCCACTGCGACCTCCCCTGCGGGGTCTATGACCCGGCCCAGGCACGCATCGAGGCGGAGTCGGTGAGGAACTGCCAGCAGAAGTTTCAGGACTCCGACGACCCGGTGTTCAAGCAGCGGGCCGTCCTGATCAAAGAGCAGCGGGCCGACCTGGTCAAGCACCACCTCTGGGTGCTCTGGACCGACTACTTCAAGCCCAACCACCTCGAGGCCCACCCCGACCTGCACGACTCCTTCTGGAAGGCCACCAAGCTCGCCGGCGACTCCAAGCGCTCGAACGACCCGGCGCAGGGCCAAGAGCTCCTCGACGCCGTCTCCGAGATCGACAGGGTGTTCTGGGAGACCAAGAAGTAACTCTTGGCCTCGGCGTGCGGAGCGCGCCCGGTGCACCTGCTCCGTTGTGCCCGGCCCGGCGGGTCCTGTCACCGAGGTGGTCCCCTCCCACCCGGACTCCGCTCCGCTCCGCCGGGCGGGTCCCTCCCCTCGGCGCCACCCGCCGGGCCTCGCCTCCGGCTCGGCCTCCCACGCCCTCCGGTCTGTGGCCCTTCTCTTGGAAGGGCTGGGGGGCTTCGCGCGGGCGAGGCCCGTATCCCTTTGACTGTCGCCGTAGTGGCCGCCTGCCACTGTCGCGCCGAAGGTGCAGCCGAACGAGTGAAGCCGGAAGGCGATCAGAGGATCGCCGCGAGGGCGTAGGGGAGGATCGGGCCGAGGAGGAGGAGGGAGTCGAGGCGGCGGACGAAGCGGGCGGGGCGGCGGTTGCTGCCGATGATCAGAGAGGCGGCCGGCGGGCCGAGGGGGGCGAGCAGGCAGGTGAGCGCGCCCAGGGCGTAGGCGGCGGAGGCGTCGATGGGCTCGAGCGGCACAACCGAGACGGCGAAGGTGGCCACGGCCACGGTGGCGATACCCGCCGCCGGTCCCTCCCACCAGGGGGACGCACCGCTGCCGACGATGTAGTCCCCGGCGTCGTATGCGCACACGAGGATGAGCACGACGACCGCGGCCTGGGCGCCGAAGGCGTGGACGGCAACGGGCGCGGACGCGGCCAGGCCGGTGCCCATCGAGACGGCGGCGGTCAGGGCAGCGTCGGCAGCAGCCCGACCATGGGCCGGTTGCACCGATGCCGTGCACAGGCGCTGCACCAGCACCACCAGCATCACCGCCGGGAGCACGGCGGCGACGGTGTCGGTCCCGACGGCGGCGGCCAGTGGGAGGGAGGCGGCGGCGAGCACGGCCGGGAGGCGTCGTGGGTCCGTCAGCAGGCCGCCCACCCGGGCACCGGTGGCGGCTGCGACGTCGGCGTCTCGCAGCCTCAGCACCTGGTCAGTGGCCAGCGCGGCGGCCAAGGCCATCACCAGGGCCAGCAGACCGCGGTCCAAGGCCGCTGCGCCCACGGCGGTGGCGAACCAGGCGATGCCCCAGCGGACCTTCGGGCCGTCGGTGTCGTGCACGATGGCCAGGCGTTCCGGTCCTCGCGGCCACCTCGTCGGCAGGCGACCGCTGGACGCGGCGGCCAGATCAGCCACCGGAGACCGGGGGAAGGACGGCGACCTCGTCGTCGTCGCCCACCCGGTCGTCGCCCGACGCCGGCTCACCGTTGCACCAGACCTGGCAACGCTCGAGGACGCCGGTGAACGCATCGCCGTAGCGGCGCCGTGCCTCGGCCAGCACCGCCCCCACGGTCGCACCGTCGACCACGTCCCGTCCCGTTCCCGCCGCTTCCCGGGCTGACGCGAACAGTCGCAGCACTGCCACCTTCAGGGAGTGGCCGAGGAGTGCGTACGTTCGGTCTCGAGCATCGTGTCCATCTTCCTTGCGGTCGGGTGGAGAAGGCTACCGCCTCGCCCGACAGCGTCCGGAGGACCGGTAGCGTCGCTTCCGGTGTGGATCCTGCTCGTTCGTCACGGCCAATCCGAGTGGAACGCGGTCGGCCGTTGGCAGGGTTGGGCCGACCCGCCGTTGTCGGACCTCGGTCGCCGGCAGTCGCTTGTGGCCGGGAGGCGGCTGCAAGGGATCGACCTAGCCGTGTCGTCGGACCTCGTACGGGCGATCGACACCGCCGCCCTCATGGTCGAGCCTCTCGGCCTTGCTCCCCCGGCGGTGGAGCCACGCCTACGAGAGCGCGACGTGGGGGAATGGACGGGGCTGACCCGCCACGAGATCAACGAGCGCTGGCCGGAGGCGCTGTCCACCATGGCTGACCCCCCGGGCGGCGAGACCGCCCGGGCATTGCAGACCCGGGTCGTCTCGGCAGTGACCGATCTGGCGGCGGACTACCCAGGTGCGTCGGTGCTGGCTGTGAGCCATGGCGGCGCCATCCGCAGCCTCGAGCGCCATCTCGGGGTCGAGCCACATCCTCTTCCCAACCTCGGAGGGACCTGGCTGGAGGTCTCCCCGGGAGGCACCGTGGCCGTGGGTCCTCGCGTGCTGCTCGTCGATCCCGACGAGGTGGCGGTCACCGTCCCTCGGCAGTTGTAGCGCCGGCCCTTCTCCACGCCGCCTCTACCTCGCCCAGGTCCGTCACCGGTGGACCATCCTTGCGGTACTCATCGAGGATGGCGCGCCAAGAGCCGTGGGCCTCGAGGCGGCCCAGCAGCGCCGACATCCCCCAGACCACACGGTCGAGGATCACGAACGACGACGGCATGTCCAATCGCTCGAGCACCTCGGACGCCGGCCCTGAGAGGTCGAGGGCCCGCGCCAGCGCCTCCGCCGTCCACACCTGGGAGAACGTGAAGGTCTCCGAGAGGTAGGGGGCATAGGGATTCGACACGTAGTCCCACACGAGGCGCGGATCCAGCCCGTGGTCGGGGGCGAGGAACCCCGCGGCGACGAGGTGGTGCACCGTGGCGTCGACGTCGTGGGCCAGCAGGGCGTCGAGCACGGGAGTGAGCTGCTCCAGCTCCCCGGGGCGCCAGCGCTTGACCAGCCCGAAGTCGAGGAAGGTCACCGCTCCTCCGGGGTGGAACCGGTAGTTGCCGGGGTGGGGATCACCGTTGAAGACGCGGTGGCGATGGACCGAACCCTGGGCGAAGCGGAAGAGCACCTCGCCGGCCCGCTGTCGAGTAAGTGCATCGGCGGTGGTGAGGAAGTCGTCCCAGCGTTGACCCTCGACCCACTCGCTGGTGAGCACTCGGCGGCTGGAACGTTCCGGCACCACGTCCGGGACGTGGATGAACGGGTGGCCCCGATAGCGGTCGGCGAACTCGGCCTGGCTGGCCGCCTCGAGGCGATAGTCGAGCTCGTCACCCATGCGGTCTCGCAACTCGTCGACGAGGGCCCGGGCGTCGAGGCTCTTCAGGGCGAAGGAGGAGAACAGCCCATAGAGCAGCTCGGCGTTGTCGAGGTCGCTCGTGATGGCGCGGTCGATACCCGGATACTGGACCTTGACGGCCACGAGTCGCCCGTCCGGCATGACCGCCCGGTGGACCTGGCCGATGGATGCCGCGGCGATGGGGATCGGGTCCCAGTCGAGGAACAGGCGGGGAACCGTGTCACCCAGCTCTTCACGTATCACCTGCTCGGCCAGGCTCGGGGCCATGGGTGCCACGTCGGCCTGGAGTGTGGCCAGGGCGGCCTTGGCGTCGGGAGGCAGGCCCTCGGCGATGAAGGAGATCATCTGCCCGGCCTTCATGATGACGCCCTTCATGTTGCCCAGTTCCCGGGCGACGTCCTCGGCCGTGCGGATGGCGAATGCCTCCTCCAGGGCAGCCCGCTTGGCGTCGTCCGCCCGGCGTCCCCGAACCTTGAGCACGGCCCACGACGCGGTCCGACGGCCGGTGAGGCGCCAGACCCGGCTGCTTCGGCGCAGGTGGCCGAGGCGTTCCGAGTCAGCGAGGACAATGCCCGCTGCCGCTGCCCCGGCGACAGCTGCCGTCAGCGGGAGCAGCGCCCTGCGCATCGGCCTAGCGATGGTCGGGGCAGCGCACGGCGAAGGGGTCAGCCGAGAGGGCCTCCTCGTCGAGTGGGACGCGGCATTGGCTGCACGTGCCGTAGGTGGCGTCGTCCAGGCCGGTCAGCGCCCGCTCCACACCCGTCAAGTCGGCTTCGATCCGGTCGAGGGCCTCCGCCGCCATGCCGGCGTGGCGGTCGGGTCGCAGCATTCCTGGCAGCTCCAAAGGCTGGCCGTTCATACCCTTCACCCTAGTGCCGCATGGCGAGACGACAGCTTTGCCCCTTTCTTGACTTTGCCGATAGGGAATACTCAGCTGGGCGGGATGAAGGGCGACGAACACGAAGCGATCACGCACATCGCCGGTCGGGAGCTCCCCCCCGAGGACGTCGTCGTCGTCGAGCCTCGGCGGCGGTCACCGGGCGTGCGACTCGCCTACCTCGCCGCCGGCGTCGGGCTGTTCGTCACCGCCCTGGGACTCATGCGGCAAGGGGCCACCGCCCTCATCCCTGCGCTGGAGGGCTCGGTGTTCACCGACAACGCGTGGAGCACCCTCGGGCTCGGTTGGCTCGGAGCCTGCGTGGTGCTGTCGGGCTCACCCGTGGCGGCTTCCGCCCTGGCGCTGCTCGACGGTGAGGCCATCAGTCGGTCACAGGCCTTCACCATGCTCACCGGGTCCCGGCTCGGAGCTGCGTTCGTGGTCCTGGTGGTCGGTGTCGTCTACGCCCTACGCCGACGCGGCGCCAGTGGGCGGCGGGCGCCCATATCGATCGGCATCCTCGCGCTGTTGATGACGGCAGTGGCCTACGTCCCCGGCGCCGTCGTCGGCTACGCCCTACTCGACGGTGGCGTCTTCGACGGGTTCGATATCGGCACCTCATCCAAGCTCACCTCGTTGACCGACGCGCTGTTCGGATGGGCCGTCGACCTTGCCGTCGACGCGCTACCCGGGTGGCTGTTGTTCCCGGCCGGCGTCCTCGTCCTGTTGATGGGCTTCCAGCTCTTCGACCGGGTGCTGCCCTCAGTCGGCAGTCACCAGCTCGAGGACCGGGCTGATGCCTGGTACACCCGCAAATGGCCGATGTTCGCCCTCGGTTGTGGCGTGACGGTGCTCACGTTGTCGGTCTCGGTGTCGCTGACCCTGCTCGTTCCGCTCGTCGCCAAGGGCTATCTACGCCGGGCCAACACCCTGCCCTACATCGCCGGCGCCAACATCACCACACTGGTCGACACGCTCGTCGCCGCAGTCCTGCTGGGCAATCAGGACGGAGTGAGGGTCGTTGTGGCCGTCACCGTGGCCGTCACGGTGTGGACCGTTGCCCTACTGACCATGGCGTATCCCCTGCTCCGCCGATTCTGTCTGGCCGTCGCCGGCGGCGCCGTCCGCTCCCCACCTCGCCTGGCCGCCTTCACGTTTGTCCTGCTCGGCATCCCGCTGAGCCTCATCGCCGTCTGATCGCCCGTCCGCCGGGTACAGGGGCGCCCCGTACGATGTGCTGGTCCGGGCCGCTAGCTCATCGGGTAGAGCAGGGGACTTTTAATCCCAAGGTGCTGGGTTCGAGACCCAGGCGGCCCACCATAAAAGCCCAGGTCACGAGGGGTGCCGACACTAACTCGACCGCTAGAACTAGCGTGTCTCACGAAAATCTCACGAAAATCTCACGGATGGGTGGGACGGAGAGGGGCCGAGATGCGAGGAAGCCGGCGCAAGGGTCGACGACCGGGGACGTGGGAGTTGCGGATCGACGCCGGGCTCGACCCGCTCACCGGGCGCCGCCTCCAGCGCAGCCTGGTGTTCGAGGGGTCGGCCCGGGAGGCCGACGCCAAGCTGGCCGAGCTCACCGTCGAGGCGGGCCGGGGGCGCCTGCAGTCGGGAGCCCACACCCTGTCGGAGCTACTGGAACGCGGCCTGGAGCAGGCGGCGAGCGAGGGGCTCGAGCGCTCGACCCTGCGGGGCTACCGCCGCGTCGCTGAGAACCAGATCGCTCCGGCCCTCGGTTCCCGCCGCATCACCAAGATCACCGCCGAGGACCTCGACACCTTCTACCGGGCGCTGGCCAAGAAGGGGTACTCGGCGAGCACGATCAAGCAGACCCACGCCGTGCTGCGCCGGGTGTTCGACACTGCGGTGCGATGGAGGTGGATCGGCCACAACCCCGCCCGGGACGCTCGCCCGCCACGGGTCGCCAAGCCGGACCCGGTGCCCGTTCCGCCCGCGGTGATCCCGGTGCTGGTCGAGGGTGCGGCACGGCACAACCCCGAGCTGGCCGCCTGCATCGTGCTGGCCGCCGACACCGGCGCCCGGAGGGGCGAGCTGTGCGCCCTGCGCTGGTCCAAGGTCGACCTTCTCGGCGCCAAGGTGCGCATCGACCGGGCCATCGGTGAGGACGGCACCGGCGCCTACGAGAAGGACACCAAGAACCACCAGCACCGCACCATCACGCTCTCGCCACCGACCTTGGCCGTCCTTGTCGACCATCGGCAGCGCATGGAGCAGCGGGCGGCCGCCTGCGGCGCCGAGCTGGCCGCTGACGGCTTCGTGTTCTCGGCGTCACCGGACGGCACCGTTCACTGGTGGCCGTCCAACCTCGACACCTCGTTCCGGCGCCTGTGCCGCCGTCTCGATTTGCCAGACTCGGTGAAGCTCCACGGTTTGCGCCACACCCAGGTCACTCAGCTGCTCGACGCCGGCGTTCCCCTCCGCACGGTCAGCGGGAGGGTCGGTCACCGCAACTCGTCGACCACGTCCAACATCTACAGCCACTGGATCGCCGAGACCGACGAGCGGGCGGCAGTGGTGATCGGCGAGCGCATCTGGGGCCAGCCGAACGAGATGGAGCCGTGAACGCTCGGCTACGGAATTGCGCTCTCCCCGTCGGGAGACCCGTGGACCGGCTTCCGGCCGCATGTTGTCGACCTGGTTCTCATGGACGCGCGCTCAGCGGGGCTGGACTTCCTTGAGGAACGCCCGCGGCGTACAGATCACCAGATCGTCGAGATCGAGAGCGAGCAGGTCAGCGTCCCCGGTGACGAGCTGCGCCGCTGTACCGCGGGCGAGCGCGACGAGGTAGGCGGCGTCGGGATCGCGCCCGACCGAGGGCGGATCGGCGGGGTCGGGTGCTTCGTCGGCGACGCCGGCGACCGCGGCGAGGAGGTCCTCTGCGTCCTCGGCATCGAAGAACCGTCGGAGGCTGCGCCGGTGGACGACATCTCCGGCTTCGGCCAGGAGCACCGGGCAGACGACGAGGACGAACCTCCGCTGGAGGGCAGCCGCCACGACTCTGCCGGGCGGTCCCTCCGCGTTGATCAACGCCGAAACGATGACGTTGACGTCGAGGACTGCGCGCAAGGCGGAGCGGTCAGGCGCCGCGAGCCCGCCGCCTTTCTGCGCGGGCGGCCCGGACCTCGCTGACCGCTAGCGCCATCGCCTCGCCCTCGTCGAGCTGCACGCCCCGCTCGGCTTGCCTACGCGCAATGTCATCGAGCACGGCGAGGCCGCGAAGACCGAGGTATCGGCGCAAGGCTTCGTGGACCAGCTCGTCCTCCTGGACGCCGTCGTTGGCCGCGGCGTGCTGGAGCGCTTGGAGCACGTGCTCATCGACGTGCACGGTCAGCGGCTTGCGCACCTCCACAGCGTAGAACGGCTGGGACGTGACAGGGCCGTGCGGACCGTCCGAGCTGCCGCAGGCTTCACCTGCCGGCGCCATCAGCGTCCTCCCCGTCGGGCTCGCGCTCGGCCACGAGCTCCTCGCTCAACCCATCTTCGCCCGCGCGCCCCCGCTTGGCCCGCGCCTCCAGGTCCTCGAGATGATTGGCGATGGACCGCAGCGCCATCTGCCACCGGCTCAGGTCCTGGAAGGAGTGCGCCACCAGCGCCTCCACCCGGAGGTTGACCGCCGAGGCGATCCGCTGCTGGGCCTCGGTGAGGTCGATGGGGCCGAGCTGGTCGAGGAAGGCCTGTAGGCGCATGGACAGCAACGCCTGGTGGTACGGCTCGCCGAAGACCAGGTCGACCAACAGGCCCAGCGCGGCGCCGAACTCCTCGGCGTCGGGGGTGGCCAACTTCACCGGCACCCCGGGCTGGTCGGACCACGGCGGAGGA